>JAUHXA010000183.1 GCA_030427245.1 Bacteroidia bacterium
ATACTTTTTCATGATTTGAAAATTTAATAAGGTTAAAAAGGTTTGTTTGAAAAATTCAGCGATATAGACGACCTCCAATACTTTGCTCGGAAACTCTTGGAAAAAGTTTTTTCTAAAAAAATAAATTTTCTTTTTACCTTCAATTCTGTGAACAATCAACAAGACATACAATTCCTTCAATCCCAACCTTCAAAACTGATGGTCAAATACCAATCAGTCGTAGAAAGAATCTTAGCCCGATACATCGAACAGGACAAACTGCCCCTTCAAAAGCGAAAAGAATTGCTACAAATCATCATACAGCAGACTCCCAAACGTTTATTGAAGTTGTGGAAAAAAGCGGGAGAAGATGGCTATGTCATCACCTATTTGGCACAAGCCGTAAAGACCGTTTGCAACAATTTGATAGACTTGCATTTGCTGCAATGTCAACATCCGCAATTAGTAGTCAATTACCGACCTCTCATAGAGCGAAAAGTGCAATATTTTGTCAATGAAGGATTTATACAACGAGGTGATGACGGCGATGTATTCCAAATGGTTCAGAAAAAACTATTGGAGAAGTTGAAGAATGGGCAATTGCAGCAATATGAAGGAACGGACGGCAGTTTGTTTGCCACTTATTTCCATGCAGTCATTCACAACCAAATCAAAGATATTTGCAAATCCTTGTATCGTACCCAAAAACGTCAAACCAAAGAAGAAATTCAACCGAATCACGCCCAGACTTCTCCGCTTTTTGAAGCCATTGTCCACGATTTTTCTTTTGAGGAACAGTTGAAAATGTTCACTTTTTTGATTCGACAGTATATTGGTAAGGAAAAAATCAAATTAGAAGTTTGTTTCAAAACGAATTACAGACTGCTATTGAAGGAAAGCGATGTTTGCCCTTTGACCTTGCCGCAGAACCTTTTTGAAAAAATGCTGTCGCTTTTCAGCCTTCAATACCTGCAATGGTCGAGCAAGCAACTTTGGGAAAGCTTGGTGGAATTTATCAATCACTTTGAAGCAAAAAACAACACTGCTTCCAACTTGCGAAAGTGGTTCACTCGAAAACGCAATCATTTCATCGTCAAAATTTTGTTGATTGTCATTCATCAAAAAAACACCCAAATTCCAGCCGATTGGATAGGACGTGAAAAAGAAATGTTGCAGCAAGTGACCGCCAATCGGGATTTGGTGAAACTGTTGGATGAATGGATGGGAGAATTGGTGTATCGGCACTATGAGGAATAACGAATAATGAATAATGAATATCCAATATCTAATATCTAATATCCATGTTTCCGAGATGAAGTTTGAAAATCGTCTGTCTTTTATGAATAGCCGCAATAACAAAGAAATATGAACTCAGAAGATTACTCTTTATTTTTTGACGAGGAAAACCACCTCAATCAAAAAGCACAGGCATTGTATGTAGATGCAATGAAACTGAATCGTTTGGACGAAATTCCAAAGATGATTTACGAACATGCTCAAAATTGCAGTTACTGTACAGTTGAATTATATGAATTGTATGAGGCTTTGGAGGGAGTCAACTATGCAGACTTGGGAAAGCATCCTTGGTTGGATGAGGGCTTGAGTGAACTCACCTTGTCTGACAAAAGTGAAGATTTAGATCTCATTTTGCAGCAATTGATTGCCGATGCGGTCACGATTCCTGCTTACGAAGAAATGCTTGCCACTACTTATCGCAACCAAAGCATGGGAGCTACATTGGTCGTACATGCTCCAAATTCAGAGCAACTTTGCATTGACTCCGTTACCTTCCTTTTCAGCAGTAATAGCGAGAGAAGTTTTGTGTTGACTTTGGAAAACCACCAAAAGCGTGTTTACAAGGCTCGGCTTCCGCACAATACTATTAATCACACTATTTTATTTACTCCAAAAGAAAAATTCCCTTCAGGTTTGTATTACTGGAAATTGGCATTGAAGGGTGGAAGTCCAATGGTGATGGGAAAAATATATGTTCATTAAATATTTACAATACACACAACTTCTTTATTCAAATTGAGGTCAATAAGATTTTTAATTTTTACAATATCCCCATAATCAACCTCCTCACCAAAGCCAAGCCCATCGTAGCCGAAATGCCTATATTGATGGCTCTTGAAGCAGGGAAATTGTAATGTCTTGTCACCACTTTCTCCCGATTGGCTACTGCCAACCAAACCGTACCGACAGGCTTTTCGGGAGTACCTCCACCAGGCCCTGCAATTCCCGAAACGGCAATCGAATAATCGGTATCAAATTGGAGAATCGCCCCTTGCGCCATTTCTTTGACCGTTTCCTCACTCACTGCCCCATGTGCTTCAAGAGTGCTTTGCTTTACACCCAAAATTTTCATTTTTAAGTCATTGGAGTAGGTCACTGCACCGCCCATAAAAAACGCAGAACTGCCTGGAATCGAGGTGATTTGGTGAGCTATCAAACCTCCAGTGCAACTTTCGGCAGTGCTGATTGTGGCTTTTTGTTCCTTCAATAAGTCGCCAATGACCCCCACCAAAGTATCCCTATCGTGTCCGAAAGCATATTTGGGATACATGATCGCTTTGATTTGATTGGTATAGTGACTGACTTCTTCCTTCAATTTGTATTCGTCTTGTCCACTTGCACTCAATCGAAGCCGAAGTATACCGAGGTTGGGTAGGTAGGCGAGTTTGATGTGAGG
>JAUHXA010000115.1 GCA_030427245.1 Bacteroidia bacterium
TGAAATAAACCACTCACTAAAATAATTTTATTGTTTTGTTTTGATAAACCCTCAGCGTCATGTATTGAAAACTGAGGGTTAAGACTCAACCCAGTGAAATAGACCACTCACTAAAATAGTTTTTATTGTTTTGTTTTGATAAATCCTCAGTAATAAATTACTTAGCACTGAGGATTAGACTCAACCCAATGAAATAAACCACTCATTAAAATTAGGTTTATTTATCTTTTTTTAAAGCCATGTTTTTCACAAGGCTCGACATATATACGAAGTAGAGGGGTAGATTGGATTTATTTTGAATAAAAAAAAATGAAGAATAAATAGAAAAATCTTTTAACTGATTGATTAAGAGGGTAGAATTTTTCAAAAAAGATTGTGTTTTATCTGCAATAAAGTGGAATCAACATGAAAACTTGAATTTACATTTGAGTTTTTAATCCCAAGATTTCGGGATAGGGTTTAAGTTTGGTTATGTATTTTAAAAAGATACATTTCTTCAATGCTAAGTAAGGGTAAAAAAATAACTCCTCGTTTTCTTTTGCTAACATACCCCATCCCCTTTCAAAAGGGGAATATTAGTCGATGGGTTATTTTTTCTTTTTTACTAAGTTGCAGATAATGATTGAAGGGCAAAAAAATGTGTTAGAATCAATAAAATCTAACACATAAGTCATTGTTCCCAATTATTGTACTCAAAAAATAGATTGTCAATTCAATGAAAGTGCTGGTAAACGCAAATCAAAAGAATTGTTGTGGAACATCAATGCGTGCATCACAGGCGTCATATACATTGTAAGAGGCAGTTCGGCAACAATTGCCTCAGCATCAAACTCTGTTTCTGCTTTTACCACCATCCAAAGCTTAGATCGATCCATTGAAAGCGTATAATTCACTATTTTATCATCCGCCAAAAACTTGTGAACCATTTTGCGGTGAGCAGGAATCTTACGCATAAAACCAACTGTGAGGGGGCTCGGAATATCGAACTCTACCATAAATAACTTATCCATACCCTTCCAACAAGTCCATTTTAGGAATTGTTCAAGGTCAACAATTTTTCTTGCAATTCTTTTATCGCTTGTTGGGTAATTCGAGTGACTTTGGCAACCAAAGGCGGAAGTGCATCTAATGCAATTTGTTCTGCAGCATTGTTTTCCACTGTCTGAATCGTGTCCTTCAATGGAAAAACTCCCATATAGCGAAGCTGTGACTTGAGGGAATGAGCCGATGCCCTCAGTTGATTCCAGTTATGTGCTTCTAAATGCTCATTGAGAGATTCAAGTTGGCTGGGAGCATTTTTCAGAAAAATATTGATGTATTTCGCCATTTTTGCAGGGTCATTTTTGGTGAATTTCTCCAAAAAAGCCATATCCAACACACTACCCAATGTTTTTGGTTGAGAGTCGGTATCTACTTTTTTTACCCCATTTTTAGTAGGCTTTTCAACTTTGTGGAACAATTGACTCAACTTTTGCAGCAGTTCCTCCTCTAGAAAAGGTTTGGCGATGTATTCATTCATTCCTACTTCAAAGCAGCGTTCTATTTCAGCAGTTGTAGCACTTGCCGTCATTGCCATAATAGGAACTTGAGAGGAAGGTTTGGGGAGTTTTTTACGAATATGTATGGTTGCTTCATATCCATTCATCACAGGCATACTGATGTCCATCAAAACAATATCATATTCTTTTGATTGAAGCATATCAATCGCTATTTGCCCATTTTCTGCAATGTCTATGTGCAAGTCTTCTACCAACAACTTCAAAGTATCTACTGCAACGACTTGATTGAATTCATTGTCTTCGACCAATAAAATACGCACATTCTCCAACGATTTTTTGTTGTTTTCATCTGTTAGAGAAGGAATGTATTCTTTCAGGAGAGCTTCGTCTGTAATTTTGAAGGGAATCATAAAACTAAAGGTAGAACCCTTATTCCATTCGCTTTCTACTTTTAGCGTTCCTCCCTGCAAATCCACCAATTGTTTGGAAATAGACAAGCCTAATCCTGTACCTCCAAACCTTCGACTTATACTGCTGTCGGCTTGTGAAAAAGTATCGAAAATGCTGTCTATTTTGTGGGGCTCAATACCGATGCCTGTATCTGCAATCGCAAAACTTATGTGAACTATACTGGTATCGGTTTCGTGACTATCTACTTCTACTGAGATGCGTACTTCTCCTTTTTCTGTAAATTTGATGGCATTACCAACCAGATTCATCAATATCTGTGTCAATCGAGCCACATCACCCGATACTGCTTTGGGAACATCTTCATGTATATGTGACAATAATTGAAGTCCTTTTTCCTGTGCTTTGAAATCAAGCATTTTCACCACATTCCGCAATACTTGGTGAACCGAAAATGGATGATCTTCAAATTCCATTTTTCCTGCTTCAATTTTCGACAAATCCAATATATCGTTGATAATGACCAGTAGATTTTGAGCCGACTGTTTCACGATTTGCAGGTATTCAGTTTGGTCGGGGCGAGGTTCTTTTTTGAGGAGGAGATTGGTAATACCCACAACTGCATTCATGGGCGTTCTGATTTCGTGGCTCATATTGGCCAAAAACTGTTCTTTGAAACGGCGAGAGGTTTCGGCCCTCATTCGACGGTCTTTTTCTTCTTGAAATTTTTGACTTGCAGAAAACCCTTTCTGCAATAAAGCCACTTCTGCAAGGCTTCTATCAATCGTAATTTCAAAATCCTTGAAGTCTATGGGCTTGGTAATGAAGTCAAAAGCTCCCCGATTCATGGCAGTGCGAATGTTGTCCAAGTCGCCATAAGCCGACATTACCACTGACTTCATGATTCTATCTAAGGTACTGATTTCGTTTAATAAGGTCAGACCGTCCATTTCGGGCATATTGATGTCTGTCACCACCAAATCGACATCTTCATGTTCTGCCAATACTTTGAGTGCTTCCACGCCATTGTGGGCAAATAGTAACTCCATCTCATCTGCTCGAATTTTTCGTCTAAACTTTCGGCGAATGAGTATCTCCAAATCTGGCTCATCATCAACAACCAATATCTTTACAGGCATAAAGGGTAATCAGGTAAAATTAAAATATCAAAAAATGAACCTACAAGATAGGGAGATTACCGATTTATTGCCCAATAGAAAGGATTATTTTTTTGTAATACTTTTGATTATATATCAATATCAAGGGACAGTACTGAAATGCCTATTAGTCTGTCTCTTAATTGGATTTTGAGAAAGTCACTTGTTTTTTCAATCACAAAATCAAAGGGAATACAGAAGGAAGACTTGCACATTTGTTGCAGATTTAAGAACTATTGTGCGATTTAGAATTTTAGTCAAAGTATGAGTAGTGGAGAGTTTAGCTATTAGATTTTCAAAATAGTTATTTTTGATTTTCATTTTAATTCACCTAAATTCACTTGTTTTCAATGAGAAACTATCTATATTTGGTCGGCCATTTATTCATCTAAAAAAACATCTAATGCAAAGAAATACATTTACCATCAAAATGTTAAGCCTCATTTCTGCGCTTATATTTAGTTATCAAGGTCTTTATGCTCAATTGCAAGTGACAGGTGGACAAACACCCGAACAAATGATTGAAAATTTTTTGGGCGCAGGTGTAGAGGTTGACAATGTGGTGATTAACTGTCCTGAAGTAGCCTATGGCACTTTCGATGGTACAAATTCTAATATCGGTATAGACAATGGTATTTTATTGACCACAGGCTCTATTGACAATGCAGTAGGTCCCAATAATGACTCAGGCGCACAAGCAAACAACGATGCACCTGGAGATATAGATTTGTCAATGATTGTAGATCAAAACACATTTGATGCTTGCATATTGGAGTTTGATTTTATACCAGCCTCTGACAACTTGACTTTTACCTATGTATTTGGTTCAGAAGAATATTTAGAGTGGGTATCTTTGGATTTCAATGATGTATTTGCTTTCTTCATTACAGGTACTAATCCCACAGGAGGATTATATGATAATCAAAACATTGCACTGATTCCTGGTACAAATATTCCCGTTTCGATAGACAATGTAAACGATGATTTGAACAGCGAATTTTATGTCAACAATGGAACAGGTGATTTTCCGATAGACCCCACCACAACAGTTCAATATGATGGCTTTACACTTCCCTTATCGGTTGATGTTGACTTAGTACCTTGCGAAACATATCACTTGAAATTGGCTATTGCGGATTCAGGAGATCCTGTATGGGATTCGGGCGTATTCTTGGAAGCAGGAAGTTTGAATACAGATATTGTGACAGTCACAGCAAGCACTTCCACAGGCACAGATACAATGGTTGAAGGCTGTTTGGAAGGAACATTCACTTTTACATCCAGTACCATATCAGACGAAGATTTGGTGATTGATTTTACCATAAGCGGTTCAGCCGAAAATGGCACAGACTATGCAAATATTCCGACAAGTATCACTATTCCTGCTGGCGACAATTCCGCAAGCATTTCTATTGAAACGATGGAAGACGGCGAATTGGAGGGAATAGAAGATATTACCCTTAGTTTCGATATGGGTACAGGTTGTAACGGAACTTTGCAGTCTGCAACGCTTTTCTTAACAGACCCTTCCGAAGCAGGTACGGTAAGTGTATCACCCGAAATGGTTTGTGATGGAGGTACCATTTCTTCTACTTCAAGCGATGCGGTGTTGGCAGAAGGAGACGTGATGGTGTTTTTGGTTCACAACAGCCCCAATGCAGATGTGACTATGGAAGGATTTACCATTTTTGCCATAAGTACAGACGGCAATTTTGTAAACAATAGTGGAATCCCTCAAAATATCCCTCTCTACATTTCTACTGCCATAGCGGACGATGACGGTTCAGGTACACCCAATTTCAATGATGTTTGTCTGAAAGTAAGTCCAGCGGTTGAAGTCGTTTTCTTAGAACCCATCACCTTTATGATAGACGAATTTTGTGATTTAGCAACAGGCGATTTTATGGTTAGTTTCCAATTGCAGGGTGGATTGCCAGCCTTTGACAATGAATCGGTTTACAACATAACAGGTGATTTTGCAGGTGCCTATAGTTTTGGAGAAGAGGCGATCATGGTTACTTACACCGCAGGAACCGACAATGTGTACGACTTCAATGCAGTAGATGGTTTGGGGTGTTTGGCATCTGTGGTAAGTGATCCTTTTGATTGTACCAAAAATCCGATTGAATTGTTGAGTTTTGAAGGAGAGGTCTTGCCAACAGGCAATTTACTTCAATGGATGACTGCCAGCGAATCGAACAATGATTACTTTGAATTGAAGCGTTCGGAGGATGGCAAAAACTTTGAAACGATTGCCGCAGTGCAGAGTCAAGGCGATAGTCAAAGCCTTCAATCCTATGAATTTTTAGATAGAAATGCTTCTGCTAACTTGACTTATTACCAATTGACTCAATACGATTTCAATGGTTTGTCTACTACTTTCCCTGTTGTCGCATTGCAGCGAGGTGAATCCACCAATTTGGACATCATCCAAGTTTCACCCATTCCTACAAGAGACTTTGTCGAAGTGAGTTTTGTGGCAACCAATCATTTGCCTACTCAAATTGTGCTTTACAATACAGTAGGTCAAGTCGTTTTCTCAAAAACAATTGAAGCGACTTCAAAGGGTATGAATACCTTTACTTTGAATACACAATCGCTGCTAAGTGGTGTGTATTTGTTGCAGATTCACAATGATTTGGAGCAGGTAAGTCAGAGGTTGGTGAAAGAGTAAATATATTGGGATTTACAGATGGAATTTAGTAAATTTGCAGACTAAATCAATAGTTGTTAAATGCAGATAAAATTAGAAGAATTAGCTTACCAACAAACTGCTATCCAATCGGTTGTCAAGATTTTTGAAGGGAATGTCAAAAATACATTCGACAATGCTTGTTTTGAAGGGATTCGCTCCAATGTTTGCACACTGACCCAAAAGCAAATAACAGAGAATATTGAAGCGGTTTTATCTGCAAATGCTATTGAGGAAGATACTGCAAAAAAGACGAATGAACGAGAGTTGACCATCGAAATGGAAACTGGAACGGGCAAAACATTGGTCTATGTCAAGTCCATTTACGAACTGTTCAAGCACTATGGCTTTACCAAATTCATTATCCTTGTTCCTTCGGTAGCTGTCCGTCAAGGCGTACTCAATACCTTAGCTACTTTTGAAGAACAGTTGGAATCTATCTATGGGTTTACACCCAAATCATTTGAATACAGCAGCAAAAAACTGAGCAAGGTCATTAATTTTATTGAAGCTCAATATCCTCAAATTATGGTCATGACCTTGGCTTCCTTCAATTCGGAAGACAAAATTCTGAATCAAGCCAAGCGAGAAGACCTTTTTTCAAACATGCCTTTTATTGAAGCCATCGGACATACCAATCCCATCATCATTATGGATGAGCCGCAGAATGGAATGGATACCGAAAATTCGATTCAACAGATTGCCAAACTCAATCCGCTTTTCAAAATTAGGTATTCGGCTACCCACAAAGTCGCCAAAAATCGGATTTACCGCCTCACTCCCTATGATAGCTACAAACAGGGATTGGTCAAAAAGATTGAAGTTTTGACGGTCATCGAAAAGAACGATGAAGCGACCTTGAAGTTGGAATTGTTGGAGACGCAAAATGGAAGTGGAAAGCTGAAAGTAAAACTCAAAGCATGGCATCAAGCGAAAAGCGGAAAAATAGATTTTAAACCAACCCGATGGCTCAAGGATGGCGATAATTTGGGGAAAGTAACCAACAATCCGAGCTACTTGAATTACACTATTTCGAGAATCAACAAAAGTCTTCGCACCCAAAAATGGTCGGTTACTTTTAGAAATGGCACTCAACTACTCGAAAAGCAGGTGGCTGGAAATATCGAAAGCGTTTGGGCATTGCAGTTGGAATGGTTGATTATTCGACATTTTACTAAAAAAGAAAAGCTGAAAGCACAGGGAATCAAATGCCTTTCCTTGATTTTCATCGACAAAGTAGCCAATTATATGAGCGATGAACCGATTATCAAAAATCTGTTTGTCGAAAAGTACAAAGAAGTTTATCCCGAATTTCACAACAATCAACAACCAACCGATGAACACATTGCCCACATTCAAGGCTATTATTTTGCCAAAACGGGAAAGGGCGAATTTACGGATAGTGAAACTTCGATGCGAAAGAACAAAGATGTTTACGATGCGATTCTGAAAGACAAGGTGGGTTTGCTGAACTATGGGAGCGAAATCGCCAATAAAATTGAGTTCATTTTTTCCCATTCTGCGCTCGGTGTAGGTTGGGACAATCCGAATGTCTTTAATATCGCAACGCTGAACAATTCCTATTCCGACATCAAAAAACGGCAAGAAATAGGTAGAGGTTTGCGGATTTGTGTCAATGACAAAGGACAGCGAATCTACGATGACTTGACCATAGCCGATGACAATCGTATCAATCAACTGACTGTCATTCCCAACGAATCCTACCAAACTTTTGTGACGCAATACCAAGAGGAAATCAAAGAAATATACGGCACGACAGATGTTGGGGCAGAAATGTCTCATTCACACAAAGGAAAAGACTTGACTCCAAAAGTGGAGTTCAACCGCAGCAAAAACGAAACGGTAAATCAAGCTTTTAGGCGGTTTTGGAAAACAATGGCTAAAAAAACCGATTATACCGTAGCCTTCAATGAGGCAAGCTTGGTAGAAAACTGTGTAAAGGCACTCAACAGCATCGAAATTGAAGACTATGCGGTAGAAGTAAGCAGTCATGCCATCACTTCCCTATCCGCAGACGGCTTGGAAACGGCAATGGGTGGCTCGGAAAGCTACCGTCAAAGAGCGCATTTTTCGGCATTGGACTTAATAGAAGAACTTTCTGAAAATACGGGTTTGAGTTATCCCACTACTTTGCAGATTATCAAAGGAGTTAACCTTCAATATTTCGTCAAAAATCCGCCTCAATTCATTCACATTGCAGCCGAAAAAATCCGAAACATAGAATTGGATGAAATGCTTCGGGGCTTGGATTATCATACAACAGAAGAAGTTTTTCCTTTTGACTTCCATGATTTTGCCAAAAAAGTGTTTGTAACCAAATATGTAGAAACGCCCAACAAAGGAGTATTCAACAGAATGATTGTGGATAGCTATATCGAAAGAGAGTTTGCCCGAGTTGCTGACCTGCAAGAAGATGTTGTGTGTTTTTTGAAATTGCCCGCTTACTACAAAATCAAAACCCCTATTGGCAACTACAATCCCGATTTTGGCATAGTGATGAAGCGAAAAAGCCTGAGAAATGGCAACGAAAGCGAGTATTACTTTGTGGTAGAAACCAAAGGTACAAACGATATGGACGACAAAAAAGCACTGACTGCGGGTGAAATCTATAAAATCAAATGTGCCTTGAAGCATTTTGCTAAATTGGGCGTGGAAGTACACTACAAAGCTCCTGTAAAAGAATACATGTACTTCAAAAAAGAAGCCGACAAAACCATCAATGCAGATGAAAAGGTGACATCTCTGTAAGAATGAAGGAGAGCCTGTGCCGAAGCCTCGGCATGTAATCTTTTTGTCGGGCTTAGAGCCAGTTTGGAGATTACACCTTTTCCGTTTCACTGCAAAGATGTCACCTCCAAACCTTGATAAAAGCATAAAACAATGGAAAATATCAACGACTATATGCCTTTGAGTCCTGATTGGAACAAAGAACGATTGGAAACACTCAAAAAACTAATGCCCGACATTTTCACCAACGAAGGCAAACTCAATATCAATGAACTCAAAAAAGTCGTTGAACCCGAAAGCGTACACGAAACAGAACGCTACGAATTTAGGTGGTTTGGCAAAAGCAAGGCAAAGCGAGAAGCTTTTACGCCAACGGATGCGACTTTAATTTATGATGAGCATCGAAGTTTAAACCCCACCGAAACCGAAAATCTCATCATTGAAGGGGAAAATCTGCAAGTATTGAAGCTCTTGAGCAATGCGTATAGAGAACAAATCAAGTGTATCTACATCGACCCACCCTACAATACAGGAAAAGATTTTGTGTATTCGGACAACTTCAATCAAGATCGCAAAGAATATTGGGAGGATGCGGAGTATGTCGAAAATGGCTTGAAGGTCGATTCTAATGTGGAAACAGATGGACGCTATCACTCCAATTGGCTGAATATGATGTACAGTCGTTTGTTGATAGCGAGGCAATTGTTGCGAGAAGATGGGGTGATTTTTATTTCAATTGACGACAATGAAGTGCATCATTTGCGGAAATTGTGTGATGAAGTGTTTGGGGAGGAGAATTTTATTGAACAGATGGTTTGGAAGAATAAGACAGGAGGAGGTGCAGCTACTAAAGGTTGGATTGGTCTTCATGAATATATTATATGCTATGCAAAAAACAGGATGGAAATTAATGAGATATCAATACCTTATTCTAAAAAAACAGCATCAATGTATAATAAAAAGGATGATAAATTTCCTGTTAGAGGACATTATGCTACATGGCCATTAGATACTACAAGTATGGGAGATAGACCAAATTTAAAATATCCCATAATTCATAAAGGAGTTGAAATATGGCCAGAACAACAATGGTTATGGTCAAAAAAGAGAGTAATTGAAGCGCAAAAAGAAGATATGTTAATATTCAATAAACAAAAGGATGGAGGGTATAAAGTGAGGTTTAAAGGGTATTTAAAAGATGAATATGGTCAGGTAAGGAGAGGCAAACCATTATCAATTTTAGATGGGCCATATACACAGGAGGGGTCAAAAAATTTTCAAGCTTTTTTAGCTAAATCTATTTTTACATTTCCTAAACCTGTGAAATTATTGAAAAAATTATATGAAATAAGAGTGAATGAAGGCAGTAAAAACGACATTATACTCGACTTCTTCGCAGGTTCAGGCACAACAGGACAAGCCATTACAGAACTCAATCAAGCAGACGGTGGCAACCGAAAATACATTTTAGTCCAACTCCCCGAAGCCACCGACCCCAAAAGTGAAGCCTTCAAAGCGGGCTACAAAAAAATCAGCGACATCACCATTGAGCGCAACAAACGGGTAGTCGAGAAAATCATTGAAGAAAAACAAAACGAGCAGCCCGATTTGTTCACCAAAGAAGGCGAAAAACCCAAGCTCGAAGGATTGGGTTTCAAGGTATTCAAGCTCGTCAAATCCAGTTTTCCAAGAGTGGAATTTGCGCCCGACCCTACCAAAACCGATGCCGAAAACATCGAACTCCTCAAAAAATACATTGCAGAAAAAGAAGCACAATTGGTGACCGCCTTCAATAAAGACGAACTCATCACCGAAATCCTCCTCAAAAAAGGCTTTCAACTCAATTATACCCTCACCAAACGAAACGAGTTCAAAGAAAATGACATCTTCTTTGCTACGGATGACAAAAAGGAAATGTTGATTTGTTTGGATGTAGATTTGGCCGATACAACTGTTGAGTACTTCAAAACACATACCGACCAAAAATTTCTTTGCTTGGAAAGGGCTTTGAATACCACCAAAAAATGGAACTTGAAGCACTATATGGGAGAAAAGTTTGAGGCTTTTTAAAAACAAAAAAAGCCATTCAAAGAATTTCTCTTAAATGACTTTGTAGAAGCTAAAAATAAAAGTACACACAACTCCATCCCGCTTCATTATTGGGATGGAGTTGTGTGATTTATTTCTAATATTTGGCTATAAATATTCAAGTCCTCAGACTCTATTGGACTTCCTAAGCTGTTATATCACCTCGCAGAAATCGTATATCGGAATTTATTGCCGACAGAATAATTTCGCATATTGATGCTGATTACCTTATTTCTTGCATTGTGGATAGTAAAAGTCTTGGTACGGGTATAGTTGCCATTGTTGAAGGTATAAGAATGAACCGTTCGGCGGTTGTTGTTTATATCCGTAGTACAAATCGTAACACCTGTTTTTGCTTTCCCATCAGTTTTGCGGAGGGTGATGGTAACGGTGTTGTTTCGGGCAGGAGGAGTGATGAAAGTGCGGTTGGTTTGACCCATGATAATACCACTTTCACTTCGATTGTTAAAGCGCAAATCTCTTGGTCCAATGGTAGCCCAGCTATTGCCCACTAAGCTATTCCAACCATTCACCGCTTGGGCAGCACGAGCCACATACGTAGCATTTGGCAGCAAGCTTGCATTTCCGACTCCTAAGTCATTCCACGCTTTCCACATTTTAGATACGACAGCTGCAGAAGAGTTGCAACTTGGAGTTTGAGCTGAAACGCTTGTATTAAAAAGAAAGAAACAAATCACTAAAGAGAGCGAACATTTTACGAAAGTTTTCATCTGTGTAAGGTTTTAAAAGTTTGTTTGATAATTGTGTTCGCTCTTTTTAGACGCATAGAAAATTGAGAATGGAAAATTTATAAAAAAAAAACTCCAAAACACATCTGTTCTCAATGTGTTTTGGAGTTTTTAAATATTTACTCTAACCAGTTACCAGTTACCAGTTACCAGTTACCAGTTACCAGTTACCAGTTACCAGTCGACTAGTCGAAATTCACATCAGGCGCATTTTCTGCTCCTGCATCCGACTCGAAATAGCCTTTTTTCTCAAAGCCGAAAATCCCCGCAGTGATGTTATTTGGGAAAGAACGGACGTATTTGTTGTAGTTCTTTACTTGGTCATTGAAGCGATTGCGTTCCACACGAATACGGTTTTCGATGCCCTCCAATTGAGACTGCAAATCTCGGAAAGCCTCCGTAGCCTTCAATTCTGGATAACGTTCTACCGAAACCAAAAGTCGAGAAAGCGCAGAGTTCAACCCTTGCTGTGCTTCTTCAAATTTTTTGATGGCATCAGGAGTCAAATTACTTGGGTCGACGGTTACACCTGTGGCTCTCGAACGAGCATTGACCACCGCCTCCAATGTTTCTTTTTCAAAGTTTGCAGCTCCTTTCACCGTAGAAACCAAATTGGGAATCAAATCTGCACGAGCTTGATAAGCATTTTGCACATTTCCCCATTGACCTTCTACCTCCTCATCCAAACTGACCATTGAATTGTAGCCACAAGAATTGAGGGTAAAAACAGCTACCAATAATAAACTAAATAGTTTGAGTTGTTTTTTCATGTTTTTTATTTTACGTTTTGAAGTTAAAAATGATTGATTGATTTCTTTGATTAAAATGATTGAAGGAATGATATTGTTTAGAAAAATCAAAATTGCTGAATTTGCTGCAATGGGCGTATCATTTTTTTGCCACAAATAAAACATTGACATAAAATAATTGATATATATTGTTTTGACAAGGTGGTACTATCTTGTTTTTCATAACAAAAACTATATCTGCCTTATAAGTGAAGTTGACTTAAATATTGTGGTTGTCATTATTTTATAGTAAATTGGAGGTGTTTGTAAGTTATTTATTGTTTTTAATCTAAAATTCAAATTGGCAGAAAACGATTTTATTGCAGTCAATCAACTGCTAAGCGAACTTCCCCTTCAAAGTTTGGAAGACCAAAACTTCAATGCTTATTACAATCTTTTATTGAGTTTGAAACAAGCTAATAAGGATTATTTCTCCGACCTCTTACCAAATGAAATCAGCATTTTAACCAATATAGCGGATAGCAAAACCCATACGGCATTTGATGCACAAGAACATTTACGAATGGCAGGCTTGGCTTATTACCCAATAGAGTTGCCCGATTTATCGGTTTTGCCCCACAATCAAAGTGGAAACAAGACTGTAATTCTTACTCCTACTATTGCAAGTCTTAGCTCGAATCCAATAACAAGTTGGGGAAGAATCACCTATGATTTACCCACAAAGGATAAAGCGGTATTGCATATTTTTGATATTACAGGGAAAAAAGTAGTGGAAAAAAATATTGAAGGCAAAGGAGATTATATTATTGAAGCCAAGAATTTTGAAAGTGGTATGTATCTATATGTTGTAGAACAAAAGGGTACCATACTTTTGAAAGAGAAAATATTTGTGGTTAAGTAAAACATCCTTTAGCGATGCTGATAGAAGTTAT
>JAUHXA010000028.1 GCA_030427245.1 Bacteroidia bacterium
ATTCGTAATTAGCGTTATACAAATATTTCAATTGCTAAGATAATATTTTCTACTGTATAATTCAAATCGAAAAAGCACTTTATTTCACTCAATATCAAATATTAGTGCCTTCCCGTTCAGGCACTATGTATAGGGTCTTCAATTGTTGAAGGTCTTGGATAGCAGAGGGAACAATCGAGAGTTGGTTGTCTTGACCGTTTTTATTGGAGCTTTCTACCCATTCTTGCTTTTTCGCATCCCAATGCCGATTACACAAATACAATTCTTCCAACCACACACATTCAAACAATTCAGGCACTTGTTTTTCCAAGTCTGTCAGTCTACAGTTCCCTAAATCCAAACTTTTGGCTTGGGTTCGTTTGTTTTCGGCGATGAGTTGGCGGGCAAGTTGGCTCATTTTGGTGTTTTTTTGTTGGGGTTTGGTTTGATTCGAGATGGAAAGGTGTCATCTTCGACAGAATGGAGAGGGTGACATCTTTTCATCGGGAGTGTTTTTTGAGATTACACCTTTTTCGCTTCGCTCGAAGATGTCACCTCAAAACCAGTTGTATGATTTTGAAGGGGAAAAATAAGGAGATTAATGGAGAATTGGAAATTGTGGTCGTTCAAACGTCGCCAAACCCTTCGGGTGTTGAGCGAGTTTTCACTTAGGTAGCCGAAACTTTGGCAACGGTTGAAGACCTTGCCAATGGAACATCCCGATACAATCGTGGGCAGTTGAAGGCGGGCGTGTTGTAGTCGTTCAAACGTCGCCAAATCCTTCGGATGTTGAGCGAGTTTTTACTTGAATTGTTGACTTTTCACTGGATGAACGGAAATTTCGCTCGACACCCAAGGGGTTCGGCGACAATTGGAGTGGTGGTATGCTATCCGCTTTAACTGTTGACAAAGTTTGCAACTGTTGTCAAAGTCTTGCTTGAATTGTTGACTTTTCACTGGATGAACGGAAATTTCGCTCGACACCCAAGGGGTTCGGCGACAATTGGAGTGGTGGCATGGTATCGCTTCAACTGTTGCCAAAATTGGAAATTGTTGTCAAAGTCTTGCTTGAATTGTTGACTTTTCACTGGATGAACGGAAATTTCGCTCGACACCCAACGGGTTCGGCGACAATTGAAGTGGTGGCATAGCATCGCTCAACTGTTGACAAAGTTTGCAACTGTTGTCAAAGTTTCGCTTAGATTATTGTAGTTTTCCTCGCATAGTGATAAAAGTCACTTCACATAATCAATATTCTTCGTATCTATGCTTGTCCAAACAACAAACAAATGAGCTACAAACACAAACCCTCCATTATCGAAAAAATAGCGGAAAAACTCCGCATCATCCCCAATCTACACGAAAAAGAGCAAGAAATCGCCTTGCCTCGACTCACCGAACCAGGCGACCTTACCAAATATCCACCGCCCGAACAGTGGGACGATTGGGTAGAATACGAAGCCAAAAGCTGGCCCAAAAAGGACAAAAAACACTATTCCATCGTGCCGACCACCTGCTTCAATTGCGAATCCGCTTGTGGCTTACTGTCCTATGTCGACAAGGAAACCAACGAGATACGCAAATTTGAAGGCAATCCCTATCACCCTGGCAGCCGAGGACGCAACTGCGCCAAAGGCCCTGCCACCATCAACCAAATTACCGACCCCGACCGCATCCTCTACCCCATGAAGCGCAAGGGCGAGCGAGGTGCAGGAGAATGGGAGCGCATCACTTGGGACCAAGCCCTCAACGAAATCTCTGCCGAAATCCGCAAGGCACTGCAAGAAGGCAGAAACAACGAAGTGGCTTATCACGTTGGTCGCCCCGGTCACGAAGGCTACATGGATAGGGTTTTGCAGGCATGGGGAGTGGATGGACACAACAGTCACACGAACATCTGTTCATCGGGCGCACGATTTGGCTACAATCTTTGGTATGGCTACGACCGACCTTCCCCCGACCACGCCAATGCCAAATTCATCTTGCTCATCAGCGCACACTTAGAATCTGGCCACTACTTCAATCCACATGCACAGCGCATCATTGAAGGGATGATGGCGGGCGCAAAATTGGCGGTCATGGACCCTCGTTTGTCCAATACTGCAAGCATGGCAAACTATTGGATGCCAACCTATCCAGGGAGTGAAGCGGCTTTGCTGTTGGCAATGGCTCGCATTATTTTGCAAAAGAAACTCTACAACGAAAAGTTTGTGCGGAATTGGGTGAATTGGGAAGAATACTTAGAAAAAGAGCAACCATACATTGAGCGCACTTTTGAGAATTTCATTGAAGTTTTGATAGAAGTTTATGCCGAATATACACCCGAATTTGCAGAACAAGAAAGTGGGGTAAAAGCTGCAACGGTGGTGGAGGTAGCCATAGAAATAGGAAAAGCAGGTGAAAAGTTTGCGACCCACAATTGGCGAAGTGCTGCAAGCGGCAATTTGGGTGGTTGGTGCGTGTCTCGTTGTTTGCATTTTTTGAATGTTTTGACAGGAAGCGTGGGAACGGTTGGAGGAACGTCTCCCAACTCTTGGAACAAGTTCAAGCCCAAATTTTTCGATGTGCCACCCGCCCAAAAATTCTGGAACGAGCTGCATTTTCCGAAAGAATACCCTCTGGCGTTTTTTGAAATGAGCTTTTTGTTACCTCACTTTTTGAAGGAGAATCGGGGCAAGATGGCGGTCTATTTTACGAGGGTCTTCAATCCCGTTTGGACCTATCCCGATGGTTTTTCGTGGATGGAAATGCTGCAAGATGCCGAAAAAGTGGGCATGCACATTGCGCTGACTCCGACTTGGAACGAAACGGCATTTTTTGCAGATTACGTGCTGCCGATGGGACATTCTGCCGAGCGACACGACATCAACAGTTATGCGACGCACAGCGGAATGTGGATTGCTTTTCGTCAGCCCGTTCTCAGAGAAGCGGCAAGGCGTGCGGGCAAAATCACCGAATTTACCTACCAAACCAACCCTGGGGAAGTATGGGAAGAGGATGAGTTTTGGATTGAACTCTCTTGGCGCATTGACCCCGATGGCAGTCTCGGCATCCGCAAACACTTCCTATCGCCCTACCGCAAAGACCAGAAAATCAACATTGACGAATACTATCAATACATTTTTGAGAACGTCAAGGGTTTGCCCGAAACGGCTGCAAAGGAAGGTTTGAATCCATTGCAGTACATGAAAAAATACGGAGCCTTCGAAATCGAAAAAACGTCTTACAACAAATACCTCAAACAGCTTGAAGGAGCAGATTTGCAGGACACTGCAATTGATCAAAAAACGGGTGTGATTACCAAAGGGGGTAAAGAAATTGGCGTGATGGTGGACGGCAAAGCACACGTTGGTTTTCCTACTCCGACCCGAAAACAGGAGTTTTTCTCCCAAACGATGGTCGATTGGAAATGGGGCGAATACTCGATTCCGACCTACATCAAAAGCCACATTCACCCCTCCAAAATTGATTCCGCAAAAGGTGAATTTCCGCTTGTTCCTACTTTCCGATTGCCCGTTTTGATTCACTCTCGCTCTGGAAATGCCAAATGGCTCACCGAAATCGCGAATCGAAACCCAATTTGGATGCACACTTCGGATGCCAAAAGAATGGGTATCAAAACGGGTTCTTTGGTGCGTATCAATACCGACATCGGTTATTTTGTGGACAAGGTTTGGGTGACAGAAGGCATGAAGCCTGGGGTGATTGCTTGTTCGCATCACTTGGGGCGTTGGCGAAGACCGCAGGATAAAATTGGGAATCGTTGGGCGACGAATACGGTTTCTATTACAGAGGAAGCAAGAGGCAAGAAGCAGGAAGTAGGAGGAGAGAAACGGGAACAGGAATTGAGGGAGCGAGTGGAAAATTCGCCATCGTTGGAAATCCCCCTTCGGAGGGGGCAGGGGGAGGTTAGCGGCGACATTTCGCACGGTAGGAAAAGAATGGGTAAGAAGTGGAAAATGCAGACGATTCAGGGGATACGCCCTTTTAAGAGTACAGATGCAGATTCAGCTCGTATTTTTTGGAGCGACGGCGGTGTGCATCAAAACATCACTTTTCCTGTTCATCCCGACCCGATTAGCGGAATGCACTGTTGGCATCAAAAGGTGAAGGTGGAGTTGGCGCATAAGGGTGATAAATATGGCGACATTATGGTGGACACCGAAAAATCCTTTGAAGTCTATCGAAAATGGCTGGATATGACCCGACCTGCTCCTGGGCCTGGTGGTTTGAGAAGACCGCTTTGGTTTAAGCGTCCGATAAGACCGAGTGAGGAAACCTATTATTTGAATGATGGGGACAAGAACTCTTAGATGTAAAGGAACGGGCTTTGTTGAAGAACAGAAAACGGTAGTCAATGGAGACTAACCTTTTCTAATACTTGCTATCCGTTGATTATTTTTTTGAAGGATACACGCAGCGTTTTTGGGAAGAAGAAGGTTATATTATTGACAATGCAATTATAACCTTCATAAAAACAATCAACCATGAACACAAGAATCCTATTAAACGTATTATTCGTATTTCTATTGGCGAGTTGTAGCAAAGATGCGGAAATTGTAAACGAACTGGATAGGGAGATAAGTAATCATGCCAAAACTGCAGCAACTATACCCCATTCGATGATGTGTGGTTTGGAAGATGCAGATGTTGAAATAATTCCTGTCTGTTCTTTTGACCCGAGTAATTTCTCCCAAATTCCCTTCCCAGTCTATGTTTACCTCAACGGAGAAAGAATTCCCTTTGAAGGTTATAGCTATGAATGGGGTACGGGTTCACATGGCTCTGCTATTTCTGTTACTTACAATCAATTGCCTATTTCTTTGTTGCTAACAGAAGATGATACAGACTGTCAAGTAGTATTGACATTAGATGAAAGTTTTTGGGGAAAAGAATCAGATATTTCGGTTACTCCTGTCACGATTTATACTCGACCTACTTCATTGTCTTTGCCCGAAGATTTTGTAGATGGGGGAATGAATGATGTGGATAATCAAGATCTTTAGAAAAGGTAACAGCGATTTTCATTTATTTTGATTGATGGTTCTATAACCATTGCCAAAATTTGAAATTGTTGGGAAGCTTTCTACTACTTTGGCGCATCTATCAAATTAAGTGTCACCAACATCTAAGGATTTGGTGACATTTTTTTAGAACAATTACAAAAAATATGGTCATAACTTCTCTCCCTCCAAATTTTCCCGTATTTTCCAACCTCTACTAAGGAACAGTTTTCTAATCTCCAATCATTCGCTTCTATGAACCTATCCAAAACCTGGCTCGGCGATTTCATCAACCTTCTCTATCCCGAAACCTGTGCTGCTTGCAGTCGCAGCCTTCAATCACACGAAGAAGTAATTTGCTTGCACTGCCGTCACGACCTGCCACAGACCAATTTTCACCATGAACCCGACAATCACGTAGCCAAACACTTTTGGGGAAAACTGCCGATTCAAAACGCCGCTGCCTTTTA
The DNA here is from genome assembly GCA_030427245.1 of Bacteroidia bacterium. Classification (GTDB taxonomy): domain Bacteria; phylum Bacteroidota; class Bacteroidia; order Chitinophagales; family UBA2359; genus JAUHXA01. The sequence goes on from JAUHXA010000028.1 coordinate 5,453, forward strand.
TTATTTCAGCAAAGGTTCGAGGGTACAGCAGTTGATTCATCACTTGAAGTATCATGGACAGCAAGAAATTGGGGTCAAAATAGGAAAAATGTATGGGAAGAAATTACTGGAAGCGGTGGCTTTTCAAGATATAGATTTGATTCTTCCGATTCCATTACATCCCAAAAAACAAAAACGTAGAGGCTACAATCAAAGTGATGTATTTGCAGAAGGTTTGTCAGAATCCATGAATGTGCCTTGGAGTTCGACGGTTTTGAAGCGAGTGGTGTTTAGCAATACTCAGACTCGCAAAGACCATTTGGAGCGTTGGGAAAATGTGGAAAGCATCTTTGAAGTGGCTGAACCAGAAGGACTTCAAAACAAACATATTTTGTTGGTTGATGATGTAGTAACAACGGGTTCGACATTGGAGGCCTGCGCTCGGTTAATATTGGAGGTCGAAAATACCCGATTGAGTATTGTGACTTTGGCTTGTGCGAGTCATTTGTAAACTATTTGGACAAGAGGTATCGGATACTTTATTTCTGACAATTGAAGGAGTTGAGAGCTCAGATTTATTCCTACAAAATTAGAAGTATCCGATACCTGTATCTCGACCGATAAGCTTCCAAAAAAGTATTTGCGGAAAATCGCAACATATCGCTATTTTTGCAGTTCAAATTTGGAACACAGATTCACCTTTAGTTTATCTCTACTCTATGTTTACAATCTTTCTCAAGGAAATCAACATTTTTTTCAGTTCGCTGATTGGTTACATCGCCTTAGCGGTCTTTTTCTTAATTACAGGGCTATTTTTGTGGATATTTCCCGACACCAGTTTGCTGGAATACGGGTATGCTACTTTGGACTATTTATTCATCTTAGCACCGTGGATATTCATGTTTTTGATACCCGCCATTACGATGCGTTCCTTTGCAGAGGAAATCAAAAGCGGAACGATAGAACTGCTTGCGACTCGACCCATTACCGACCTACAAATCATTATGGGCAAATACTTTGCGTCCTTTGTCTTGGTCATTTTCGCTTTGCTTCCCACACTCTTGTATTTCTATACGATTTACAGTTTGGGTTCGCCTGTTGGCAATATTGACACAGGCGCAGTTTGGGGTTCTTACATTGGATTGTTTTTGTTAGCAGCCTGCTTTGTAGCCATTGGCATTTTCGCTTCAGCCTTAACCTCCAATCAAATTGTCGCCTTCATTTTAGCAGTTTTTCTGTGTTTCTTTTTCTACCAAGCCTTCGATTATCTCAGTAAACTCAACATATTTTACGCTACCTTCGACAATATTGTAGAACTCATCGGCATCAATGCACACTATACCTCCATTAGTCGGGGAGTAGTAGATACGAGAGATGTCGTTTACTTTTTGTCGTTTATCTCTATTTTTATTTTGCTCACCAAGACCGTATTGGAGAGCCGAAAGTGGTGATTTTTTATGGTTGTATTGTCCTATTGTTAAATAGTTATACTGTTTTCGAACAATATACAGCCCAATAACAATATAGCCATACAACCATGTAGCAATAAAAACAATATAGCAATTCAGCAATAAATCAATGAAACAATTCAGTAATAAATACCAAGCCATCCTTCAAGTCGTCATCTTACTCGCAATTCTCATTGCAGTAAATGTGCTGGCTTCAACGGTTTACCAACGATTTGACCTCACCAAAGAAGGGCGTTTCACCTTGACCGAAGCGACCCAAGACTTATTGGTGGATTTGGACGATGTGGTGTATGTGCGAGTCTATTTGGAAGGCGAACTCAATTCGGGTTTTAGACGGCTTCGCAATTCTACTTTGGATATGCTCAACGAATTTAGGGCGTATGCTAGCAGTGATTTGGAATACGAATTTGTGGATCCAATTGGCGGTACTTCGGTCGAGGAACGCAAAGCTATTATAGATCAATTGTCTGAAAAAGGGCTCAAACCTACACGCGTGTTTGAGCCAGATGGTTCAGAAAGTATTTTGTTTCCAGGCTTGATAGTCGCCTACAAAGGGCGTGAATTGGCTGTACCTTTGTTGTTGGAACAGTTGAACCGACCACCACAGGAAACGCTCAACAATTCCATTGCATTGATTGAGTACAACATCGCCAATGCCATCCAAAAATTGCGTCGCCCCTCCAAACCTGCCATTGCTTTCCTTGAAGGTCATGGTGAACTCTCTGCTCCAGAAGTAGGCGATATTACTGCAACGCTCGAAAACTACTATGTGGTCAATCGCCTTGATATTACCCAAGAACTCTACATTCCACCTCGCTACAATGCGGTCATTATTGCCAGGCCTACCAAGCCTTTTGAAGATTCCAACAAATTCAAGATTGATCAGTACATCATGAATGGTGGGCGAGTGCTTTGGTTGGTCGAAAACATGGCAACGAGCTTGGACAGTATGCAAAGGGATGGCGGAAAATTCATAGCAATGGATTATGGATTGAACTTAGAAGATCAATTGTTTCGCTATGGGGTAAGGGTCAATTTTGACTTGGTTCAAGACCTTCAATCTACCCAAATCCCCTTGACTGTTGGCACGGATCAGTTCGGCAATGCCCGACAAATGCGTCTCTTTCCTTGGCCTTATTTTCCCATTATCAACTTGGCAAATAATGGGCATCCTGTCACCAAAAACCTCAATGCAGTCGTTGGACAGTTTGTGGCAACCATTGACACCGTACAGCCCAAAGCGGAGGTTAAAAAAACAATTTTGTTGACAACCAGTCCTCGAAGTCGTGTTTTAGAAGCCCCCATTCAAGTGGATGTCAATGATGTGCGGCAAAGTCGACAGGTGGACGATGCCCGCTTCAATGCAGGGCCTCAACCCATTGCAGTCGCATTGGAGGGTGTGTTTTCTTCTCCTTTCAAAAACCGATTGGCCGCCGAAACGATTGCCATGATTGACACCATTGAAGGAGTCTCTTTTTTAGAGGAAAGCAAACCGACTCGCATGGTGGTTATCTCAGATGGCGACATGATTCGCAACGATTATGACCCACTCAACAACCGAATTAGTCCCTTGGGATATTACAAATTCACGAAAGAAAATTTTGCAAACAAAGCCCTGATTCAAAATGCCGTAGAATGGCTGACGGATGAAAATGGCATCATTGCGGCTCGCTCCAAGGACATCAAACTCCGCTTATTAGATGCGACTAAAGTGAAGGCTGAACAGACGACTTGGCAATTGGTGAATATTGGAGTGCCTTTGCTTTTGTTGTTGGTGTTTGGAGTGGGGTACAATTTTGTGCGGAAGCGAAGATATACTTGATTTATTGGTGAACAGTAGCTATTTGTTTTGTGGAGAATTTTTAATTATTTATCTACAAAGGAAATTTATCATCAAATATTTGAAGCAACAGTGTTAAAAAAAACATAAAGTATTTTTTCAAAGACTAATACCAATAAACATTATTCAACCAAAAAACATGAACAAAACAGCAATATATTTCCTTCTTTTTTTGGCTATTGTCGGAGCTGCATGGCTTGGAATCAATGGTTTGGACACGAATACGCTCAATAAAACAACAGCGGCTTTTGCGCTGACGGATACGGCTGAGGTGACCAAAATCATCATTGAAGACAATGAAGGTCGAACGCTGCGATTGGATAGAAAAAATGATTGGTGGCAAGTCAATCAAGGGTACAAAGCTCGACCTGATGCGGTTGAGCGTATTTTGCAGACTTTGACCAAATTGCAGGTAAAATATCCTGTCGGAAAAGATGCTTACCAAAGTATTTTAGAAAACTTTGAAAAACCTGTCCGACGGGTTTCTATTTTTAAAGAAGACAGCACACAAGCGGCAAAGGTGTATTTGTTGGGAGGTGCGCCACATACCCGTAAAGGCACATATATGATGCTGGAAGGAACGGACGATCCTTATGTGGTGCATTTGCTGGGGCATGAAGGGCATTTGATGACCCGATTTTTTACTGTTCCCGAAACGTGGCGAGACCGAATGTTGATGAACTACAAGGCAGGCGATATTGCGAGTGTGAAGGTAGAATATCCACATTTTGAAGAATCTTCCTTTGAAGTCAAAGCTGCGGGAGATTCCTTTGAAGTCAAGTCTTTGGGCGGCAAAGTCGAATTGAATACAGAGGATGAATTGAATAAGCCTGTATTGATGCAGTTTCTCAATAGTTTTGAAAAGGTGCATTTGGAGGGCTTTGAGAATGGTTATCCTCGCATTGATTCTGTCCGAGCTTCCAAACCTTTTGCCAACATCACCATTACTTCAAAGTCGGGCAATGATCATTCCCTAACTATTCATTACATGCCGCTCAACCGCCGAAGCAAATTGAAGATAGACGAAAGAGGGCGAGACGTACCTTTTGATGTCGACCGATTTTTTGCATTTGTCAATGATGGAAAAGATTTTGTGTTGATTCAACGAAGAACCTTTGCAGGGATTTTCAAACGATTGGAGGATTTTTATTATACGCCTGTTGTGGAATAGAGAACTCAATGAGCTGAAAATTAATTGGTTGTTGAATATTCTTAATGCAAGTATTGGATAACTTTTGACCAAATAGGTTCACTTAGGAACTAAAAAATTACTTCAATGAAAAAAATAATCACGCTTTCTATATGGATTGCCGGCAGTATTCTTCTGTTCACGAACTGCAACAACTCTACTACTACTTCAAAAGATACCAACGAAACGGCTGAAAAAACAAACCTTCAAAAAGTCATCATTGACACAAGTACCCACACCATTGAAGGCATCGAATATTTTCCCTACAAATACGTAGCTCGAACTGCCATTCCTCCAAAACCCATCAATCGAGACATTACTGGAGGTGAAGCAATCGCAATAGCGGAACAATGGGCGGCTAATCAAGGTTATATGACCAAACGTGTGACCAAAAAAGGCATTGTGTTTGAACAAGGTGAGTTCGCTACTGATACCAACGACATCATCCGAAACCGCTACAATACCTTACAGCCCTACGCTTTTGGAGTGCGGCAATATGGGGACGATAATCCGAAATGGGCGGTAGGTTTTCAGTATGTGCATCCCGAAAACAACATTGGTCGGGCGGTGACGGTTAGTATGAAAGGTGATACGGCGATTATGCAGCCAATGGAAGTAAGACAGGATTGGATTTTTGGAGAAGATTGAGTCAGCCGCTAAATGAATGAAAAATGGGTTATCAATTGTTAAATATGGAGGCCTCTGATTCTACTCTTTCATTTTTGATTCTTTTTAACAGTTAGATAGGAACATTTTGTGTAATTTTGAAGTTCCTAAACAAAACAGATATTCTATAAAATGACTGAACAAATCAATGATACAACCTCTACGGAGGAAATCAAAGTCAAGAAACCCAAATCAACCAAGCGAGAAATCCTTGAGTTGTTGTTTATAGCCTTGGTATTTGTACCACTTATCAACATTTTTTTACTTCAATCTTATGCGATTCCTACCTCTTCGATGGAGTCTGAAATGTTGGTAGGAGACAAGTTATTTGTAAGCAAGATTCATTATGGACCTCGTGTTCCTATGACTCCTTTGGCATTGCCTTATGTTCACAATTCCATATTTGGCGCACAGTCCTATACCGAAGCAGTATCGCTTCCTTATTACCGTTTGCCAGGAATTTCTGAATTGACCAATAACAATATAGTGGTTTTTAATTATCCTGGAGATGATCCTGGTGGCTCTTCTGAGCATCCTGTTGATAAACGCACCAACTATGTGAAACGCTGTGTAGGGATTGCGGGAGATTCTTTGAAGATTGTGGATGGAGAGGTTTATATCAATGGGAATATGTTGGAACGCCCTGAAAAATCACAATTTATGTATCGAGTAGTTTTGGATACTCCTGGAGGACTCAACAAAAAGGTGCGAAAAAAATTGGGTATCAGAGAAATTATGTCGGATGGTAATAGTTCGGGTATTTTTGGAATGCACCTAACCGACAAAGCTGCTGAGGAATTGGAAAAAATGAAAATTGTAGTGAATATCGAAAAGCTGATTCATCCGAAAGATAGAATCATTGAAAGACAAAGAATATTTGGAAACGATACGACAAAAAGATGGAATCGAGACAATTATGGTTCTATATACATTCCGAAGGCGGGAGATAAAATCAAGATTACTGCTGAAAACCATACTCTTTATGATAAAGCTATCAAGGTGTATGAAAACAATCCTACCTATAAATTTGAAAATGGACAGGCTTCTATCAATGGCAATCCGATTGAAGAATATGAGTTCAAAATGAACTACTACTTTATGATGGGAGATAACCGCCATCATTCCTTAGACTCACGTTATTGGGGTTTTGTGCCTGAAGATCATATTGTTGGCAAGCCGGTTTTTGTGTGGCTTTCTACCGAATCGAATGGCACTTGGTCTGAATGGATACGTTGGGATAAGTCGTTTAGGACGGTTCATTAGAACGATTTCGTTGAGTTCTTTCAGTTTTTCAAGGCCTCTTGAATCACCATATTGTCTTAGATATCCACGTCATTGAACGGTTCGTCCAAAATAAAAACACCTCATTTTGTTAAAGCAAAATGAGGTGTTTTTGTTAAGTTACCAGAACAGTTTTTTATGAAAACAACCTAAAAAAAAAATCTTTTAGAGTGTCAACAAATCCATAGCTCCAATCGAGTACAATAAAAAAAAAGAAAATCGGTTACATAAATAATTACCGCCTTGGTTTTTATCTTAACACTCAAAAAAATGCCTATATGGTTCAAGACTACTCGCTTAGAATTCCCTTGTCTCGTTATTTCTTATGTTTGTTGATTCTCTTTTGTATTTCGCCCATTGCCGCTTTGAATGTATATGGTACTACTCCAAAGCAAGCAGATTATGTAGAAGGAAAATTGTATGTAGAAATAAAAACCCGCTACCAAAGCATGAATTGGGAGTACGACCAAGAATTGCACAAGCCCAAACATCACGGATTGAGGAGGTGGATATTGCAGTATCAAATCACCAAAATTGAAAAATTAGACGTTGCCAAGGCAAAAAATGCGTATTATTTTTATTTCAAAAAATCACATCTAACAGAATCCTTTATTGAAACATTGACGGATTTGCCTTATATCAAAAAAGTGAAGCAAATAGCTGTTGCTTCGTCTATTTATATTGAAGGTGAAGAGGCTTCAATAAGCACCTTTGTTGAACCTCATAGACCCAATTTGGTTTTAGTGCCTACTGCTTTTTCACCGAATAATGATGGCTCAAATGATTATTTTCAAGTCAAAGGGCAGAATATCGCAGGGTATGAACTGCAAATTTTCAACCGTCTGGGCGAAACGATTTATCAACTAAGTGAATCCGATGTGTATGGTTGGGATGGTACAGTCAATGGTAGGGGAGTGCCTGCAGGTATTTACGCCTATTATGGTTGGGTGCGTTTTGAAAATGAGGAGACCAAAGTACTGAAGGGATATTTGACTTTGATGCAGTAGTATGGCGATTGAGGAGGTTAGCGACTCGTTATTGATTTTCTGAAACGATTAACAAGTCACTAATCCCTGTTTTTCAATCATTGAACCTACTAAGTAAGGGTAAAAAAATAACTCTTCGTTTTCTTTTGCTAACATACCCCATCCCCTTTCAAAAGGGGAATATTGGTCGATGAGTTATTTTTTCTTTTTTACTAAGAAGCTATCTTCAAAGTTTTTACTTTTTCACCTGTTATTTTATCTTGTGCGTATTCTAAAGTCACCACAAATTCGTGGACATGACTCTTTGAAGGCAACTCAAACATGGCATCAGTCATAATGGCCTCACAAATAGAACGCAATCCTCTTGCTCCTAATTTGAATTCTATCGCTTTCTCTACAATAAAATCCAAGGCGGATTCACTGAAAGAAAGGTCAATTTTTTCCATCTTGAACAGTTTTTTATACTGCTTAACAAGGGCATTTTTAGGTTGAGTCAGAATCAATCGAAGAGTCTTGGCATCCAATGGTTCGAGGTAAGTCAAGACAGGCAAACGACCAATCAACTCAGGAATCAAGCCAAAACTTTTGATGTCTCTTGGGCTGACATATCGCAAGAGGCTTTCTTCGTTGTTGCGGCCAATGAGGTTATCCGATTTGAAGCCTATGACCGCTTTTTGGATGCGGTTGGCAATCATTCTTTCCAATCCGTCAAAAGCTCCACCGCAGATAAACAAGATGTTTTGGGTGTTGATTTTTACCATTTTTTGTTCAGGATGCTTGCGACCTCCTTGTGGCGGCACCAATACTTCCGAGCCTTCGAGGAGTTTCAACATGGACTGCTGAACACCTTCGCCCGAAACATCGCGGGTAATAGAAGGGTTGTCGCTTTTGCGGGTGATTTTATCAATTTCGTCAATATAGATGATGCCTTTTTCAGCCGCTTGCACATCGTAATTGCAGACTTGCAACAAACGACTCAAAATGCTTTCGACATCTTCGCCCACATAACCTGCTTCTGTAAAAACAGTCGCATCAACAATGGCAAAAGGAACATTCAAAAATCGAGCTATGGTTTTTGCCAAAAGCGTTTTTCCTGTACCTGTACGACCGACCATCATAATATTGGATTTCTCAATCTCAATCTCGTCGTCTTCAGGCTGATTCAAACGCTTATAATGATTGTAAACCGCTACGGACAAGACTTTTTTAGCATCGTCTTGACCAATCACATACTGATCTAAGTATTCTTTTATTTTCTTGGGATTCAAAAGACTCGGAAGTGAAAATTGAAACTTTCGCTTGGTTTGGTACAATTCCTCTTCCAAAATCTGTTGGGCTTGAGCAATGCAAGTTTCACAGATATGACCATTCAACCCTGCAATTAAAATTAGCGTTTCATCTTTGGTTTTACCACAAAAAGTACATTCGAAATCATCTTTTTTTCGTCTTGCCATGTTGCTATCTATTAACAAAAAGTAACCCTCAAAAGTGAATAGACATTCATTTTTGAGGGTTTTAAATTATTTATATTGCTGTTCAATAACACTTATATTAAAAGTATTAATTTTTGTTTTATTGAGACTGCAAAGATAAGAAATCTGAACCGATATTTATTGAATTTGAGTTCGTATTTTGAACCCTTATAAAAATGCGGAACAAATGATTATGAATCAGTTATTTATCTTGTCGATCCTTGTTGCGAGTAAGTACTTCATCCACAATCCCATATTCTTTTGCTTCTTGAGCTCTCATCCAATAATCTCTATCACTATCCTTCGAAATTTTCTCAAAAGACTGACCCGTATGCTTGCTCAAGATATTATAAAGTTCTTCACGCATTTGTATGATAAGCTTGTAGGAAATTTCCATATCGCTCACCTGACCTTGCATTCCACCCATAGGCTGGTGAATCATTACTCGGCTGTGTTGCAGACAAGTACGTTTTCCTTTAGCTCCAGCAGAGAGTAAAACTGCACCCATTGAAGCAGCCATACCTGTGCAAATGGTATTCACGTCAGGCATAATGTACTGCATAGTATCGTAAATGCCCAAACCTGCAATAACTGAACCGCCTGGGCTATTGATATAGATGTAAATGTCTCTATTTGGATCAACCGATTCCATGAATAGCAACTGCGCTTGAATGATATTTGCAGCTTGATCTGTCACAGGGACACCCATAAAAATAATTCGATCCATCATCAAACGAGAAAATACGTCAATTGCTTGAACGTGCATAGGTCGTTCTTCAATGATATAAGGAGTCATACCCATAGGCATTCCTGCTTTTCCTGCATTCGCATTGGTATGGTTCATGAACTTATCTACTGATAATCCATTCAACCCTTTATGATGTACAGCATATTTTCTGAATTCGTTTCCAAAATCCATAGTCTATAAATTTTTTTGATTATTTATGAAGTATAAAGATGCGAAATAAATCACTCGCAAACAATAGTGGCACTTTTCCGAAAAAGGTTACATTTCGAAGGCAAACTAAAGTATTGAAATAGATGGTTTTGAAATATAATCCATTCGCTTACAAAGTATTGCTTGAAGTCCGATTAAAATACGGAAAAGGCAAAGCCTTTTCCTAAGACTCTTCTTCCGTATCGGCTACAACAATTGCATCTTCAATATGTTCGTTTTCCTCGTCGGCCTCAACTTCTTCATTCCCTTCCTCCTCGGTTGTCACTGCCGCTTGTGCCGCTTCGTTTTCCTTTTTAAGTATTTCGTTGTATTCTTCCACCCCAACTTGTGTTGTATCAAGAGAGAGGAGTTCTTTTAAGGCAAGGTTTACCTTCTTTTCGGTAATTTGGCGGCTCATATTTCGCACATATTCAGCATCCTTCAATCGGCTTTCAACCAATTGTTTGAGCATATCATCAGGAATCGCCTGACCGCCCATATAAGCTCTAAACATTGCACTCATTTCCCGAACTGTACCATTGATGATTTCATTATCTTCCACCTCGATTTCAAATTGTTTTGCCAATTTTTCGAGAACGATGCTCCATTTTAGATTGCTTACATAAGTTTCTAAAGCAGCTTGTTTGTCTTCAATTTCTGTATTTTTAGCATTGTCTTGAAGCCATGTATTTCGGATAACATCTTCTGCTACCTCCACTTCAGTTGTCTCAATAAGGTGTTCTCGAACATCCCCCCACAATTTGACATTGGTTTGTTCATTGTATTGACCTGCCAAAGATTCTTCAATTTTACCTCTAAAAAATTCAGGTGTTACTTCGGCTGGAATGTCGTCAGAAGGGTTCACAATAGCAGTTTCCTCATCTTCACTCTCTTGAACCGTATCATCTTTTAAGCCAAACACGGTCATGTATAGTTCTCTGTCAATTGGAGCTTTGCGAAGTCTTTTGACCGTTTCGATGGTCATTCGGAATTTGCCAGAAGTTTTAGGGAAATTGCCTTCCTCATCTGCCTTCAAACCCAACAAAATCGAAGAAACCTGATTGGCTTCTTTGTCAAAATCTTCAAAGACATTCAAATCTATATGATCTCCTTTTTTCAGTGCCAAAACACTTTCTTGTGGACCTTCTTCCTTCAACATATCTACCGAAATCCAAGCAGAATGTTCAACACCTTCTTCTTTCTGATTGCCTTCTTCATCCAACTCTACAAAAACTACTTCTAAAGAATCCGTTTCTTCAATGTCGTTTTCGACCTCTTCGGTAGTGCCATATTGTTTTTGGATACGCTCTATTTCATCGTCCAATAGCGCATCTTCTACAACAATTTCATAGTTTTCAAAGGTTGTTTCTTTATCTTCCAGTAAAGGAATCTCGATATCAGGTTTTACTGCAATATGAAAAGAGAATGTAATATCAGAATTACTATCCACATCCATTTTTGTCAAATCACTTTCGGTCATTAATGGATTCGCCAATATCTCCCATTCCGTATTCTGCAAAAAATCGTTTAGTTGTTCTTCCAATATTTTATTCAATTGGTCGCCAAAAACGGATTTTCCATACATTTTTTTAACCATACCCATTGGCACCATTCCTGCTCTGAAACCTTTGATTTGAGCTTTCTTTTTCAAATTTTTCAGTTCATTATTAACTGCCTCACGATAATCACTAGCCTCAACGGTTAGCTTTAATAAGCCAAGACCATTCTTCAATATTTCTGTGTTAACTTGCATTTATTTTACACAAATTTTTGTTAATAAATTTCTTTAGATAAATTGGGTGCAAAAGTACGGATAAACTCCCAACAAACAAATTTACTTCAATTCGATGTGTTGGATTAACTTGAAAAAATGGTATATTCCCACTTACCGTCCTCCTCTTTCATCCCATTATTTCCTGACACAAACTGAAAAATAATAGCAGAATCAAAGATATTGTTAATAGAATACTTTAAGAAATGGGAGGCATAGATTGACTAAGAATTTTTACATTCTCTAATAACTGACTCATTGCCTTGAATTTAATTTGCTCTTCTTCAAGTTCTCTAAATAAGCCTTCATATACAATGAAAGGCATTACCTTTTTATTGAAGAAAGTAGTGTCGGAATCAATGGATTCCATGTCACGAATAAGCACCAATTTAAGCCTTTTTACAAGCAAACTCCTACCAAAGTGAGCGGGTAACTCATTTAACAGTTCGCTACAAGCATCGTAAAAACCTATGACGGCATTTTCATAGGTATAAGTTTCTAATCCATCTTCTTCCTTGTACTTTTTAACTGCCTTGAGAACAGATTTTCGTTTATTTTGCTTTTCACCAGAACTAAGTTGCTCCCACTCCATTTTGTTCTTGTATCGATGAATTAAGTTAAATTCTATTTGTCGGGCACTATTCATCTGCTTGTTCTCAGATAAAAAAGTTAAAACGTCATTGATTTCATCAATCATAAAAAAATGCATTTTGAGATTTTCTTTGAAGGTAAATTAGTCCATTCCTCCTAAACTTCAAAAGTCTTCTTATTTTTACTCCTTAATTTTTCAAAAATAAAAAAATTATGGAAAACAATCCCTTCTTACAAGCCGCTTTAGATTATCATTCTGAAGGGCGCCCCGGCAAAATTGAAGTTATTCCGACCAAAGAAACAGCCAACCAAAGGCACTTATCCTTAGCCTATTCTCCAGGAGTCGCACAACCTTGTTTAGAAATCGCAAAACATCCAGAAGATGTCTATAAATACACTGCCAAAGGTAATTTGGTAGCAGTGATTACGAATGGTACAGCCGTTTTGGGATTGGGTAATATTGGCGCAGCAGCGAGCAAACCCGTGATGGAAGGTAAAGGGCTACTGTTCAAAATATATGCGGATATTGATTGTTTTGATTTAGAGTTGGACACTACTGATATAGACGATTTTGTAAAAATGGTCAAAATGTTGGAGCCTACTTTTGGAGGAGTCAATTTGGAAGATATTGCCGCTCCCGACTGTTTCACCATTGAAGCAAGACTGAAAGCCGAGATGAACATTCCAGTCATGCACGACGACCAACATGGAACGGCCATTATTTCGGCTGCTGCTTTGTTAAATGCCTTGGAATTGGTGGGTAAAAAAATTGAAGATGTCCGAGTAGTTGTTTCGGGTGCGGGGGCTGCGGCTATTTCTTGTATTCGGATGTGGGAAAAGATTGGAGTGGAAAAGAAAAACATCACGATGTTTGACATTGTAGGTCAAGTAGCTACCAACCGAGATGATTTAAGCGAGTTTCAAGCCGCATTTGCCAACAAATACCAATACGCCAACATTGGAGAAGCGATGCACGGGGCAGATGTTTTCTTGGGGCTTTCGGCGGGGAATATTATCTCACAAGACATGGTGAGGAGCATGGCGAATGACCCCATTGTGTTTGCTTTGGCGAATCCTACTCCCGAAATCAGCTACGAAAAAGCAACAGAAGCCCGCCCCGATTGCCTCGTTGCAACGGGCCGGTCTGACTACCCCAATCAGGTAAATAATGTCTTGGGTTTTCCCTACATTTTTCGAGGCGCATTGGATGTCAGAGCAACGGAAATCAATGAGGAAATGAAAATGGGGGCAGTGTATGCACTCGCAGAATTGGCTAAAAAACCCGTTCCCGACATTGTGAATATGGCCTACAACAATGTGAATCTAAAGTTTGGAAAAGACTATTTTATTCCCAAACCTGTCGACCCTCGCTTGATAACCGCCCTTGCCCCGGCAGTTGCCAAAGCTGCAATGGATTCTGATGTTGCCCAACGTCCTATTGAAGATTGGGAAGCCTACAAAGCGGAGTTGGCTCTTCGCTTGGGCAAGGGTCATATATTGTCTAAAGTCATTGAAAGCAAGGCGAAACAAGACATTAAAAAAGTTGTTTTTGCGGATGCTCAAAATGTGTCTTTACTCAAAGCGGTTCAGGTGATTGTAGAGGAAAAAATTGCAGCACCTATCTTATTAGGTGACCGTTCATTGATTGAAAGCCTCTTGCAAGAGTACCATATTCAACTACCCAATGTACCCATTATTGACCCCAGAAAACCCATCAACGAAGCAGAGGAACAAAGAATCCTTAAATACGGTGAATTGCTTTACCAATTACGCAAACGAAAGGGCTACACCTATGAAGAGGCGCTGTATCATGTTCGTTCTCGGTCGCACTATGGGGCTTTGATGGTCGAAAATGGAGATGCCGATGCCATGATTGGCGGTTTGACCAAACGATTCCCGACTACGATAAGACCTGCCCTGCAAATTGTTGGCGCAAGAAAAGGGGTGAAGAAAGTAGCAGGAATGCACATTTTGATGACCCGTTTTGGGCCGATGTTTATTGCAGATACGACTGTCAATCATCACCTCTCTCCAGAAGATGTTGCCAACATAACAGAATTGGTAGCCGACGAAGTAAGACGCTTGGATATAGAACCCAAAATAGCTTTGGTAACTTACTCCAATTTTGGTTCAGTTCCCTCTGGTGAATCTGCGCTATTGATGCGACAAGCCACGGCTATTTTGCATGAAAGGCATCCCGATTGGATTTTGGACGGAGAAATGCAGGCACACATGGCACTTCAACCCGAAATACTCAAGCAGTTTTTCCCTTTTTCTAAACTGAATGGACATCGAGCGAATACGCTTATTTTCCCCAACCTTTCGGCTGCAAACATTGCTTACAACCTGATAGAAAGTATATCTGATGTGGATGTGATTGGGCCTATTTTATTGGGTTTGAACAAGCCAATTCACCTACTTCAATTGGGGGCAAGTGTGCGGCAAATTGTGGATATGGTGGGGATTGCAGCGATTCATGCGCAGAAGTGATAAAACAAGATAAAAATAAACCCAAATCAAGACCAATATTCTGCCAAAAGATAGCCGATTGATGGCTTCTATATCAAATCCCGTTTCGGACAAGAAGTAAAAAGTACCAATCATAACGCCCATGATGAGCGATAGACGAATGGAAATGCTGCTGTCAAAAATCTCCCTCGCTTCAACTTCGCTGAATTCGGCGATGCCATAATATCGCAGGAAAGTCAGCAATCCCATTGCCAAAGTCTAAACAATGACCATTTGAAGCCAAAAGATGAATTTGTCTTTTAGAAGTGAGTTCATTTATAATCAGGATTCTAAGGATTGGAGTAATATCCTTGTAGTCAAACGAAAAAGGTGTAATCTCTAATCCCACTCTATGCCTGATAAACGTTTTCAAGAAAATACATCATTATTATAAATACTTATTATTTTCCATAAAT
Source organism: Bacteroidia bacterium (assembly GCA_030427245.1). GTDB lineage: Bacteria > Bacteroidota > Bacteroidia > Chitinophagales > UBA2359 > JAUHXA01. The sequence continues at coordinate 20,558 of JAUHXA010000028.1, forward strand.
GCATAAAAATCCTTTATAATCTAATGCAGCTAAATAATGATTGTTAATTATAGGCTTACGACTATTTGGAAATGCACTATTTACTAGTTGATAATCCCAATCTATCGACTTTGTATTCATATTGAACGCACCAATGGTTTCAGAGGCAATGAAATCATTATTATCTTTTTTTCCAATAAAATAAAGATATTCTCCATCAGAGACGGTATTATTAAATTTGTAGGCTTTTTGTGTTGCTTCCCTCAGTTTATCTTGAATGTTCAAAATACTATCAGTACTTTTGATATAGTCTTCTCTAAAATCCTTTACTATTAATAAAGATAGATTCTCCAAATCAATCTTGTAAAAACAATTATCTAACAATGCATAATAAAGTTGGTCTTTCCTTGATAAGAAAAATTCTGGTACAGAGCCTATACTTACATTCGTCTCTATATTCCCCAATATTGGGTTAGATATCTTTCTTATTATCCAATTAATTTTTCCAGAATTTATAGAAATGCCTACAATTCCTATATTGTCAATAGAAATCATAAGTACATCCTTGAATATACCTACTATATTCTTAATTCTATTTTTAGAACTATTTATTTGCAAATCATCACCATTTTTTGGTAGATCCGTTATATCACATTCCCACATCTTACTGCCATCTCTATACAATAAACAAATTATCTTGCAATTAGCTCCGTTCTCATTTTGAACCGCAAATAAGAAGTCATTTTTTTGGAATATTTTATTAGTATTATAACTCTGAGACCATAATATTCTTTTATGTCTAAAATCAAATATTCCTTCCGTTTTATTTCCGTAAGTACCTTTGAAAACATACAATCCACTATTAATAATTGCAAATGGATTTAAGTCATATTGAGAGAGAAGGTTTTCTAAATCTTGATTTAATTCCTCATCAGCGTTAAAGATTACATACTTACCGAAACTTTTTCTAAAAATAAAGAAATCCTTTTTAGCTGCTATGAATTGAAATCCGTATTTAGACTTATACAAGATTTCTTTTTTATAGGTTTTTAAATTATATTTTGAGAGGTTATTGTCATTATCTACATAATAGACTTCATCACCTCTGATAAAATAATCGCTATGCTTTCTAGCAGGAATTTTCTTCTTTAAATGAAACATTTATTTTCTTTCTTTACCAAATATGTATAAAATTTATCAGTCCCATTTTTATAAGTTCACCTTTATCGTTTGTGAAACAAACTAAATCCGAAGCATTAAATACGTTAAAGTTAGTAAAAAAAAAATTAGCATTGTATAAGTTTTGAACACAGATGCAATCTTTACAAGCACTATGAAAATTGAAAATCAATACATTGTTTTAAAATTATATATATAATATTTTTAATGTAAAAGACGCTATTATTCATAAATAGAATAGCGTCTTTTCTATAAAATCACCCCTGCACCCCAAACTCCACCTTCATTCCTTTCTTTTCACCCCTCCATTTCAAATACCTTTCCTCAATCCCATCCACAATCCGATACACCACTGGCACAATAATCATGGTCAAAATCATCGAACTCGTCAAGCCACCAATCAAGACCCACGCCCCACGCCAAGGCATTCTTCCGCTCCGAACCCGCACCCGTTGCAATCGCATTCGGAATTATTGCAATCACCATCGTAATCGTCGTCATCAAAATCGGACGAAAACGCCGTACCCTCAACAATCGCCTGCCATCCCTTCACACTTCAATTGAATTCGCAAAAAGCGATTCCCGAAGAACCAAAGGCTTCTTTTATCGCTTGAAAAAAGAAGTTGAGGAAATGAAGTAGGTGAGTTTAAGCAAGGGAAGAATAAAAAAAAGCGAGCAGTATATTCTATACTACTCGCTTTTGTAATTGAAGTGCGGGTGAAGGGACTCGAACCCCCACGCCGTGAAGCACTAGATCCTAAGTCTAGCATGTCTACCAATTCCATCACACCCGCATCACGAAATCAGGTCGCAAATTTACTCTTTTTTCAGATAATTGGAAATTAACCGCAAAAATTTGTTAATTTTATTTTGATTTTGCCATTTACCTCAATCATATCAGGAAAAAAGTAAGAATGATTTCGACACACGTTTATGAAAAAATTGAAGAACCTGAAGTAATAGCAGCTTGTAAAGAATTGCTCAAATCTTGTGAGCCTATTAGTGATTCGGATAGAGATCGTATTGAAAGAGCCATTGAAGTTGCTTATGAAGCACATAAAGGAATGATGCGAAAGGCGGGAGGACCCTATATTTTGCATCCTATTGAAGTTGCCCAAATTGTAGCGACTGAGGTAGGTTTGGGCTCGACCTCGGTTATCTGTGCTTTGTTGCACGATGTTGTAGAAGATACCGACCTCACATTGGAAGACTTGCAGCGAGAATTTGGTGCTAAAGTGGCTGATATTGTGGATGGCCTCACCAAAATAAAAGTCTATAATAAAAGTTGGGTGGTTCAGAAAGCCGAAAACTTCAAAAAAATATTGTTTGCGCTCGGCAAAGATGTACGGGTTATTTTGATCAAGCTGGCGGATCGTCTCCACAATATGCGAACGATGGATGCGATGCTTCCCAAAAAACAGGAGTTGATTGCCTCCGAAACGCTGTTTTTATACACGCCTATTGCCCACCGATTGGGCTTATATACCATCAAATCGGAATTGGAAGATCTTTCCATAAAATACACTCAAAGAGAGATTTACAAAGAAATTGCAGGAAAGCTGAGTGAAACCAAAAGAAGTAGAGAAAAATTTATTCGAGAATTTATTGAACCTGTCAAGAAAAAACTGGAAGATGGTGGAGTAGGAGAATTTGAGATATATGGTCGCCCTAAGCACATTTTTTCTATTCTGAACAAGATGCGAAACAAAGGAGTGACATTTGAAGAGATTTACGATTTGTTTGCCATCAGAATTGTGATTGATGCAGATGATCAAGAAGGAAAGGCTTTGTGTTGGAAAGCTTATTCGATTGTTACGGATTTGTATCGCCCAAATCCTTTAAGATTGCGAGACTGGATTTCGAATCCTAAATCCAATGGTTACGAATCCCTTCATACGACGGTGATGGGACCTGGAGGACGTTGGGTAGAAGTGCAGATTCGCACGAAGATAATGAATGAAATAGCGGAAAAAGGGGTGGCAGCGCATTGGAAATACAAAGGTGGTCGGGCTGACGGACAGTTTGACGATTGGCTGCAAAAAGTACGAGAATACCTTCAAAACCCACAAGGTACGGCAGTGGATTTGCTGCACGATTTTCGACACAATCTATACGTCAATAATATTTATGTCTTTACGCCCAAAGGAGATGTACGCACTCTCCCAAGTGGCGCAACGATTTTGGATTTTGCTTTTGACATACACACCGACTTGGGCTGTACTTGCATTGGCGCAAAGATTGACGGTAAATTGTATCCGATTTCCTATCGCCTGAAAAGTGGTGATCAAATCGAAATCATCACTTCCAAAAAACAAAAACCTTCTGAAGACTGGCTCAACAATACCGTAACGAGCAAGGCACGCACCAAAATCAGACAAGTCCTGAAAAGCGAAAAACGCAACATTGCCGAGATGGGTAAGGAGATGCTGGAGCGTAAATTGAGGGGATTGAAGGTGCCGATGACCAACAACATCATTGACGAATTGGCACACTACTACAAGTTTCACGACCGACTGGAGTTTTTGTATCAGATTTCACAAAAAAAATTCGACCTTTCGCAGCTCAAAAAACTCAACATCGTTGGGGATAAAATCGTTGAAAACAAGGAAAACAAGCCTACAACGATTAATGTAGAAGACTTGAACATTCCTACAAAAGAAGTGGATGAAGTAGACATCAACATCTTTGAGGGCTTTGCGGATCAAGTAGATTATACGATTGCCAACTGTTGCCGCCCTGTAGCGGGTGACGAGGTGTTTGGGTTTATCACTGTCGGAAAAGGGATTCGGATTCATCGAAAATCTTGCCCTAATTCAGAAGATTTAACCACTCGCTACCCCTACCGAATTGTCAATATCAAATGGACAAAAGCCACTAAAAATGTGCTGTTCCTTACCCATATTCGCATCAGCGGAGTGGACGATATTGGATTGGTGAACAAGCTGACAAGCATTATTTCCAATGAATTGAAAATCAATATGCGTTCTATTTCTTTAGACGCACGAGATGGTATTTTTGAAGGAAATATTGAAGTTTATATGCACGACAATCAAGAGTTGAAATTACTTACCAAAAAATTGAAGCAAGTCGAAGGAATTCACAAGATTGAGCGATTGAGTTGAGAAAACTTCAAATTCAAAGTGCAAACTCAAATTCAATTTGAACAGAGAACTTGAGTTTGCATTTGAAACTTGTATTTGAGTTTTACAAACCCGCCACTAGTTTGCTCTTAGGATACTTCACGCTGTACTGCAATTTTATCTTTTTGGTCTGACCTGCAGGAACATCCAAACGCCAAAGCAATTTGCCATATCTTTCGGTGTATTCTGCACCATCCTTTTCCAACAATTTTACCTCAATATCTTCATTTTGAGAAATTGGAATTTGATCCAAAATTTCGATGTGAGCCGTAGTTCCTTTGTTGTTTCGCACACTGATTTCGTAGGTTTTGGTTTCTGTTTTTTTGTTGCCCAAGAAATTGGTTTCACTCAAGTCGTTCAGTTCCATGCGTTTCACTTTAATCTGTTCATCCCTTCCAAAAGACAAAAGCAAGGTGTCAGCGGTCGTGACAGGATTGATATATGACTGACCAATGTAGGTATCATCGAAGAAAATATTGGCGTTTCCAGCCAAGAGATTCAAGTTGCCCCAATCCGTAATTTTCGCTAGTAGAAATGCCCCTTCATCCAATTTCGGAACAGTGTGGTAATCGTATTCTGCATCCACTTCATAGTCCTTCAAATCCACCAAATGATACTGTCCATCTGTCGGAATACTCTGTTTGGAGGTCACTTCAAAAGACAAATTCAACTGATTTTGATTCAATACTACATCTTCAGTTCTATCTTGTTCCAAATCCAATTTTTCAGCCTCGTCCATGTATAGATTTCCATCTCTACTTCGTGCCATATCTTTATTGGAAGGTACTTGCATGGTGTTCATCAGTTGACTTTCTGGCCTTCTCTTTGCCGCTCCTGAATAATAGGAACTGTACGGTTGTATAAAGGCCAAATAGTTAGGAGATAAAATAGGGCGGTCATTGCTCTTAGATGGATTACCCGTAGAAACGACCAAATTCACATTGTCCCAATCCTGACCTGTATGTTGATAGATATTTGCCTTGTAAGAAAGCGTTACAGGTTCTTCAATATTGGCAGCTCGAATGTCGTAAATAGGTTTCCAGCCTGCCTCTTGCACGATGTACGAAAATTCAATTTTGGCGGTCATAGGTGTTTTGGCTGTCACCTTCAATAAAACCTCCCCAATTGCTTTCGTTTTTTCGGCTTTTACCTGCTGCAATTGCTGTTGAATACGACCAACACTTTCCTGCAATTTTTTCTTGTTTCTATCCAACTTCAATCGCTCTTTTTTGATGTCCATCAATTGTTTGCGGTAAAATGTCATCACCTCCTTCAAGTCCTGCGCCGACAAACCTTTGGTTTCCGTTCCGACCTTTTGGCTGTTCATATCCATCAATTTCTCCTCACTCTGATAGACTTCAATTTGTCGACCGACCCAATCCAAGTCAAATTGCAGCAATGCCAAAGAGTCTTCCAAATTTTCGATGATTGCCGACTTTTTAGGGTCTTTCAAGTAGTCAATTTGGTAGGTAGCCGAAAGGAGTTTGATTCCATCATTGAGCGTCACCTGCAAACTTTGAGCATCCACCTTACTTGACAAATCCTTCAATAAAATATCACTCGTTCCTGCAGGAATGGAGGCTTGAGCAGTTCGGGTGATTTTGGCTTGTTGTTGGTAAACGGTGACTCCTTCAATGTTGGTATTTGCCTTGACTGTTGTGGTTGTAGCTTTAAGGAAAGAACTTTGTAATAAAAAGGAAAAAGCTATTAAACTGCATAAAAATGATAAAGGTTTCATACTGAATTGTGAAATTAAGGTGATGAAATTCAAATCCATTTTTCTGCTACAATATTGAATTTGTAGTTGAGATTTGAATTTCTAAAGGTGTTTTCACTTCAATAAGATGCAAGGTAGAGCGATTTTGGTGTCTGTAGTATTTTATCGAACAAAACAAGACGTTCATAGAAACAAATAGCTCGTTGGTAGAAAAAAATAATCAAGATACATTCGTTTACATATCTTACCACTTTATGACATCAAATGAATGACTTATGAAAAATATCTATCTCCTACTTTTACTCAGTTCACTTACTCTTATCAATAGCTTTGCCCAAAGCGATGAAATTCCTTTTCACCTTGAAATAGAAGAAATTACCTACAATGATTGGACAGGATTACATTCCTTTGCTTTTGCGGACTGGAACGGATATTGGTTTTTTGTAGCAGGACGCACCAATGGACTACATGGCTTTTTTCCCTTCACAGGCTTTCCCGAATCAGAAGCCAATCACGATATATGGATGATGGATCCTATTAGCGGAAATTATTGGCAGCAAGACATACGAGATTTACCCGCTTCAATAGCTGATGCCCTTCAAGCATCGAACCCACAATATGTTCAGAAAGAGGGGTTTTTGTACATCGTAGGTGGATACGGAAAAGAGAAAGATTCGGGTGATTTTGTGACTTTTCCCTACCTCACCGCATTGAATTTAGAAATGCTCACCAATCTAATGTTGGCAGACGAAGATGTATTGCCTGCCATACAACAAGTCGAAGATGAACGAATGAGGACTTGTGGAGGAGAAATGTTGATGTTGGACAATCGCTTCTATCTTTTTGGAGGGCATGATTTTGCAGGATTGTACAGCCAGACAGGACTTCCGACTTTCACCCAAACCTACACGAATGAATTGCGAACTTTTGAAGTGGAACATAGTGATATGTCTTTGGAAATCAATGGTTATGAAGCCATCAAAGACGATGAGCATTTTCATAGACGAGATGGAAGTTTTGCGCCTATCATGGATGCGAATGGTGAAGAAGCTTTGGCGTATTATGGTGGTGTATTTCGCTATGACAAAGATATCCCTTTCTTTAATCCCGTTTATTTGAAGCAAAACCAAGTGGAAGTAGATGAAAACTACGAACAAAAAATGAGTCACTACACCTGTCCAATATTGCCTGTTTTTGACCAAAAGACGGGGAATATGTTCACCACTTTTTTTGGAGGTTTGAGCTTCCATTATTTTGACAATCAGACACAAAGCATGGTTGTCGATTCTTTAGTGCCTTTCATTGACGACATTACGACCTTGATTCGTTTTGCAGATGGCAGTTCCGAAGAGGTTGTTTTGCCGATAGAATTTGACGACCTGTTGGGAACAAATGCCAAGTTTATTTTGGACAAAACTGCTCCACATTACGATAACAAGGTGGTTCGACTGGAAGATATTGAAGAGCGTACCAGAGTTGGGTATATCTTTGGAGGCATCAAAGCTTTGTTTGCCAATATTACACCAAGCAGTGCGAGTAATCGTTTGTTTGAAGTATATCTGACTCCCAAAATGCCAAATACCATTTCAAGTTCAAGCCTAATGGATTGGACAACAAGCGTTTTTCCGAATCCTTTCCAAACAAAAATCCAGCTTCACATGGAAGGAAATGTAGATTTACAGAGTGTCTCATTGAAGGATATTCAGGGCAAAGTTCATTTTGAAGCGCACTATCCTTCAATGGAAAACATCTTTTCTTTGGTAGAAAAAAAGTCAATGGAATTGGAGAAAGGTATTTATTTTCTGCAATTGCAGGGAAGTTCTGGGATTCAGATTCATAAGTTGGTAAAATATTAGGACTCTTAAGAATGAATCACCTTTGCACCATTACCTTTTCCACCAAACTACCTTCTCTTCCTGTCATTTGCAACCAATAAATGCCTGTTGGCAAATCACTTAGAGACCATTGAAGTTCATTCATTCCGACCTCCAAATTTGCCCTTTGTTCCATCACCTTGCTGCCATTGAAGGAGAACAATTGCAGCAAAATAGCTTGGTTTTTATTCGTATTCAATTGAAGAAATAGGTGATTTTTTGCAGGAATGGGAAACAGGTTTTGTAGGGAAAAAACCAATATTGGATAAAGTATTTTCTTCAATACCCACTGCACAAACTTCATCTGCTTCAATAACTTCCATACACTCATTCTCGTCTGAAACCGTCAAATCTAATTCCCTGTTCAAGGACTCCAAAAGAGGAACTTCAAGACATAAATCAAAGCATCTTGTTCGGTCAATATTGCGTCCTGATGTTGGAAGGAGGTGATATCGTTTTGACAGATAAAAAGCGTGTCACTTGGTAATGTACCCGCTTGTGTAGTACATTGTGCATGTGATAATGTAGAACAACACAAGGAAAGGAAGGTAATGTAGAAGATTTTCTTCATCGTTTCGGAATTAAAGCTTAACGAATAGAGGTTTTGTATATAATATACGAAAGAAGGTTGGAAATAGTTTTTAACTTCTTACAGTCAATAGCATCAACATGAAATTGAAGATTTGCGGCATGAAGTACGCCGACAATATTGCGGAGGTTCTCCCATTGCAGCCCGATTATATGGGGTTTATTTTTTACGCCAAATCCAAGCGTTTTGTGGGAGAAGATTTTGATGAAAAAATTACTGCTTCAATCCCTTCAAGGACGAAAAAAGTGGGTGTTTTTGTGCAAGCAGATTTTAGATACATCACTTCAAAAGTGGAGCGTTATGGGCTTCAATGTGTGCAACTGCATGGCGGAGAATCACCCGAATTGTGTGAACAATTGAAGGATGCGAGTATTGAAGTCATCAAGGTTTTTTCGGTAGGAGAGGAGTTTGATTTTGAAGCATTGAAGGTCTATGAAAAAGCGTGTGATTATTTTTTGTTTGATACCAAAGGAAAAGATTATGGTGGCAATGGCGTGACCTTCAATTGGCAAGTTTTGGAGAACTATCCTTCCTCCAAACCGTTTTTTCTAAGTGGTGGAATTGATTTAGAACACCTACCTTTGTTGAAGCAGTGGCAGCATCCGCAGTTTTATGCAATAGATGTGAACAGTCGGTTTGAAGTGCGTCCTGCGGAGAAGGACATAGAGAGATTGAAAAATTTAAGAAGTGCGATATAGGAAGCAGGAGGCAAGTTCTTAATCATCCAAACAAAAAGACATAAACATGCAAACAACAAGCACCAAAGATACAAAGAACTCTATTGCAGCAGCAAAAAACTCTAAATACCATGTGAATGAACGAGGGTATTACGGCAAATTTGGCGGAGCATATATTCCGGAAATGCTCTATCCGAATGTGGAAGAACTGCGGCAAAATTATTTGGAAATCATTGGAGAGGCTGCATTTCAAGAAGAATTTCACAGCTTGCTGAAAGACTATGTGGGACGACCTTCACCGCTTTATTTTGCCCAACGATTGTCGGAGCATTATCACACCAATATCTACCTCAAACGGGAAGACCTCAATCATACAGGAGCACACAAGGTGAACAATACCTTGGGTCAAATCTTACTAGCAAAACGATTGGGCAAGCAAAAAATCATCGCCGAAACAGGCGCAGGGCAACATGGTGTGGCAACGGCTACGGTCTGTGCTTTGATGGGAATGGATTGTATCGTATATATGGGGGCTGTAGACATCGAACGCCAAAAACCGAATGTCGAGCGCATGAAATTGTTGGGCGCAAAAGTGGTGGCAGCTACTTCGGGCAGTCAGACCCTGAAGGACGCAACGAATGAGGCAATGCGACATTGGATCAACAATCCTACGGACACGCATTACATCATTGGTTCGGTGGTCGGACCGCATCCCTATCCCGATATGGTGGCTCGTTTTCAGTCGGTTATTAGTGCCGAAATGAAGTGGCAACTGAAGGAAAAAACAGGCAATGAAAACCCTGATTACATCCTTGCTTGTGTAGGTGGTGGCAGCAACGCAATGGGAGCTTTTTACCATTATCTGGAAGCAGAAAATGTGAAACTAATTGCAGTAGAAGCCGCAGGATTGGGCTTGTATTCGGGTGAAACGGCTGCAACTACACAATTGGGTAAATCGGGCATTTTGCATGGTAGTAAGACGCTTTTGATGCAAACGAAGGATGGTCAAGTCGTTGAACCTTATTCGATTTCTGCGGGATTAGATTATCCTGGAATTGGGCCTGTACATGCTCATTTGTACGATACGACAAGAGCTACTTTTTACAGTGCAACAGATGAGGAGGCATTGAAGGCAGGACAGTTTTTGAGTCGTTTGGAGGGCATTATTCCAGCCCTGGAAACGGCACATGCTTTTGCGGCTTTGGAGAAAATGACTTTTGAAACGAATGATGTGGTGGTAATGACCGTTTCGGGGCGAGGAGACAAAGATTTGCAAACGTACATTGATAGAGGGATGGCTGGTTAAGGGAAGCAAGAAGTAGGAAGTAGGATTTTAGTGATGGATGACATTTTCGTCTATAATTTATTGTATTCGGCATCTCTGTTCTTGCTTGCCTTGCCCAAAGTTAAATTGTGAAGTTTTTGGAGGGATTTAGAGCAAATATCAAAAAGTATATCTATATTACTCTAATAAATGTTTTTACCACGAAATACTTTGAACCATGAAAGATTTTATTACCCTTTTATTCACCATACTGTTTGTTGTATGCCTTTCGGCTTGTACCGAAACCCCTCAAAATGAATCATCTACGATAGCATCAGGAGAGACCGTTTCTAAAACAGCAACAGAACAATCGCCAGCTTATATTCGGGCAAGTCCGCCGACTTCGATGAGTAAGAAGAAGATGCAAATGGATGGAACTTGGCAGGATATTCAAAATACCAAACGAATGTTTGTGATAGCAGGAGATGAATATTACGAACTTTATGAAGGCCGCCAAATTGCAAAAAAGAAGTTTGATATTTACAATGCTTGTCCTTCCGAAAATGGTGAAATGGATGAAAATGGAAGTTACATTTGGCTGCGAACTGCAATTGACACTGTTTGTTATGAAATTGCCAATTTAGACAATGCCGTTATGACTTTGGTGAATATGGAAGAAGGCAAGGAGAATCGGTATGAACGGAGGTAATCATATAAATTCTCTTACCACCTCTGCTAGTCTATTCATATCAACCTTCTCAATCAAATGCGAAAAACCTTCTATGGCTCGGAAAGTGGCATTGGGTAAAAGTCGTGCGACTTCTTGCGATTCTTCTACCGTCACCATCTTATCCAATGTCCCCAAACCTATCAGGATAGGACAAGAGATGTTTTTGAAGTCTTCGTGAGTAAGCCTATTTCCACTTCCCAAATCCATCATCATATCAGCGGTTTTACTGACCACTTCTTTCCAATCATAAGGAGCATGTATTGTATGTAGTTTTTGGGCAAAAGCAGGTACTTTTTCTTCAATTTTGTCGGGATTGAGCTTTCGCACTTCACTGACAGCAAATTCTTTACTCCAATCCAATTTGGTGCCCAAAGTAATGATTTTTTTGACAATGTTGGGGTGTTTTTTTGCCAAAGTCAATGCCACATATCCGCCCATACTATATCCGAAAATGGATACTTTGGAAAGCTCTTTTTCCTTCAATAACTGCAATACATTTTCTACAAATGCGTCCATCGTGAAGCCTCTGTTTGAAGGTCTTCCGCCATGTCCTTCAAAGTTTAAGTCCAATACATTGAAGTCTTTGGATAGTTTGGTTTTTAGGGCTTTCAGTTGTTCTTTGCTGCCCAATGCGCCGTGTAGTAAGAGGAGGTGATTTGTCATTTTATTTGTTTTTTTCTGAAAACATATTGTGGTATTCTAAACAATAACCTTGATTTTTTTTGCAATTTTACACAAAAAACTGTTCTTGTTGTTATTCAGAAACGGTATAAAATATTTTGATTTTGCTTATTCATTGATTGAAGGCTTTAAATATATAAAAAACAACACTTTTTTTGCACTTCAACCAACGAATTTTAAAAGGTTACAATCCATGAAAAAATACTACGTCCTATTTTGGTTGGGTTTTTTGGGGCTGCAAAGTGTGTTTGCCCAACAAGATGCCCAATATACACAGTACATGTTCAATACTTTGGTCATCAATCCTGCTTATGCGGGCAGTAGAGAAGCGGTGAGTATTTTGGGCATTTACCGCAATCAATGGACAGGTTTTGACGGTTCACCAACGAGCATTGCCGCAAGTGTACACAGTCCCATTGGAGATAAATTGGGTTTGGGCCTGTTTTTGGAAGCAGATAAAATCGGTGTGCATCAACGTCTAAGCGCCTACACTTCTTATGCCTACAAAATCGCTATGGGAAGCGGTTTTTTGTCTTTGGGATTGCAAGCAGGTGTGCTGCAATACAGCTCAGATTGGTCAGAGTTGCCCGAAGTATTGGATCCAGACGACCCGAATTTTGTAGCAGACAACAGCAAATTGTTGCCCAATTTTGGATTGGGGGTGTATTACTATACCGAACAGTTTTTTGTGGGCGCATCTGTGCCGCATTTGTTGGAAAGTGGCATTGATGAAATAAGTGAATTGGCGGTTCAAGAGCGACATTATTGGTTGACAGCAGGAGTAGCAATTCCTTTGAACGAAAAACTGAAACTGCAGCCTTCTTTATTGATGCGGTCTGTTCCTTCAATAGCGCCTGTCAATGTGGATGTAAATGTGAGTTTGATAATCAACGATATATTCAGGGTGGGAGCAGGCTATCGAAGCAGTCAAGCGGTTTTGTTTATGCTCGAATATCAGCAGGACAAGCTGCGAGTAGGTTATTCTTACGATTTGGGTATGTCGACTTTAGCGGATTATCATTCGGGAACGCACGAAATCATGGTAGGCTTAGATTTACCGAACAATCTCTTACAGAAAGTGCAGAGTCCGAGGTTTTTTTAAATGGAAAATATGAAAGATTCTATTGCTCCTTCTCCATCCTTCAGTCGTACTCATTTGATAGCCGCAGGCTTGGTTTTGTTGGGAGCGATTGGCTTTTCTGCCAAAGCGATTTTGGTGAAATTGGCGTACCGTCACGGCGTTGACAGTGTTTCGCTTTTAGCACTCCGAATGTCCTTTTCTCTTCCTTTTTTTCTGGCTATCGCTTATTGGTCGAATCGGCGGATGTCTCAAACCTACAACATCACCCGAACAGACAGTGTTTACATTATCATCCTTGGTTTATTGGGCTATTATTTAGCAAGCCTTTTTGACTTTATTGGACTTCAATACATTACCGCAAGTTTGGAGCGATTGGTGTTGTTTGTCTATCCTACTTTGGTGATTGTCTTGTCGGCTATTTTTTTGAAGCGAAAAATCCATGCACGTCAATATGGAGCTTTGGCATTGACCTATTTCGGAATAGCAATTGCTTTTTTCGATTCTGCAAATTTTATAGGTGAAAATCAAGTGGCTTTGGGTGCATTTTGGATATTTTTAGCGGCTCTGTGTTTTGCGATTCACTTGATTGGAAGCGGAAGTTTATTGCCAAGAATTGGCACTTTGCGTTATACGTCCTTGGTCATGACAGTTGCTTGTATTGCTGTTTTGCTGCACAATGCGGTGGCAAATCAACTGCAATTGTTTGATTTTGTACCCGAAGTATATCTATTGACTTTGGTGATGGCCGTATTCTCTACGGTGATGCCTTCTTTTTTGTTTATGCAGGGAATCAAGGTGATTGGTTCGAGCAATGCGTCTATTATTGGTAGTATTGGTCCTATTTCTACGGTGGTGTTGGCGTATATTTTTTTAGGTGAACGATTGGGTTGGCTGCAATGGGGAGGCACTTTTTTGGTGATTGCAGGAGTATTGATGATAAGTTTGCAGAAGCAGAAAGGAGGTAGTTGATATTGGGATATTTGACTTGTGCTATTGGAAAATCAAACCTCAGACATGGTTTTTATAAAGCCTACATCCCAATGGTCATTCTCGAAGTGAGTAAAAATAGTAAAAACGGGCTTGCCTCAATTTTCTATTTTTTTGTTTACTTTTGTTTGGTAGCAAATAGATGAAAATGTAGAATGATAAATAAAATTACTTTTAAAAATTATAAACTCTTCAAAGAGAAACAAGAGTTAGAATTAAAGCCCTTAACTATTTTAATTGGTAAGAATAGTTCTGGTAAAAGCTCCATTACAAAATTGTTGACTTTGATTGAAGGTTCGCTAAATGCTGATTTTGAAGTTCCTTTTTTATTGGAAAATGATAAAGTAGAATTAGGAGGCGAGTTTAGAGATTTATTGTACGGAAGATACCCTACAGGAATATTGGAGTTTGATATTGAAACAGAAGAAAATACATTGAGTATTCAAATTGCTTCTAATACTAATGGAGGTCGTCCAAAAATTATTCGTTGGAGACTTAATTCAGGGATTGATTTGAAGTACGATGATTCTATAGGAAAATATATTAATCAAAATGATGGAACAAAATACAATTGTACTTTTGAAGGGTTTAATTTAAAGAACTCTATTCCTAAAACTCTTATAGAGAAAAACAATACTAATCTCGAAAGTAAAGAGTTTTTTTTAACAACTAACTATATTGGACCTTACAGATGTGTACCCGAAAGAATTCTCAACTTGCCATTGAGAGAACCAAACGCTATAAAAATGGGGAAGGATGGAAAGTTTGCATATCCTTTTTTGGTAAATGATAAAGTAAATAATGAAGGTGAAATATTAGGGGAATTAAGTCGTTGGTATAAAAAAGTTTTTGATGGATGGGAACTTAATATTGCTTCAATAACCTCACAAGATTATAAATTGGAACTCGTAAAGGAAAACCCTAAAATGGAAGTTAATTTTAGAGATGTTGGACAAGGAATGATTCAATCCTTACCTTTGGTTTTGAGTTCTTTTATTCCTTCTTCCAATCCTAATTCAATACATATTTTTGAGCAACCTGAATTGCATTTGCATCCTGCTGCACATGGAGACCTATCAGAACGATTTGCTACCTCTACTATTGAATCTCACAAACGATATTTAATCGAAACTCATTCAAAAAATTTTGTACTTAGGCTTCGAAGACTTATTGCAGAGAAAAAATTAGATAGAAATTCATTAGTAATTTATTATGTCGACTATGATGAAGAAAACGGAGAAAGTATTTTGAAGGAAATAAATGTTGACGAGGCAGGAGAAGTAGATTATTGGCCTGAACATATTTTTAATGAGAGTTTGGGCGAGGTATTGGCTATTCGAAAAGCTCAAAAATTACATAATTTATGAGGGTAGCAATTCTAAAAGATATTTTCGAGAAAAAGGATAATTATAGAGACTTAGATAGGTTGTGGAATACGATTGAAAATAGGCATAAATTATTCTTGAAAGATGAGGAGGATATTGAAGGGTTGATGGAGTCTGATTGGTTTGATTCCCAAAGGGAAACTATACAGCAAGAGATTTATGAACTGATTGTTTTCTATCTACAAAATTCTTCTAAACTAAATCCTAATATTACAATATCGAATGAACCAAATCCAGAATATTTTTCAATAAGAGAGGCAGATAGGTATTTGAAAGAAACATTCGTTATTCTTTTAGAGAATAGTTTGAATGACGGTCATTTTGTAGATGCTTTGATAAAATGTTTTCCTAAATACGGGAGTTTAATCCAAGAACACAAAGAAGAAGGGTGGCTTGAATATGGTATGGGAGGTGGTACGACTATAAAGGAAGTTATAGTGACTAAATTGACTTCTTATACTAGCGAAATTTTCACTAAGCCTAAATTTACTTATCTTAGATATTTTGTGATTTTGGATAGCGATAAGAAATATCCTGAAATGGAATTGGAAAGCGGAAAAATAAGGTTGGTTCATTTTTTAGAAGAAAACAAAATTCCATTTCATATTCTCGAAAAAAGAGAAATGGAAAACTACCTACCCAATAAAGTGATAGACTCTATTTTGGATAATAGAGAATTGATAGACGCTTATTTGAGGTTGTCTCCTATTCAGAAAGATTATTTTGATTTACAAAAAACCTTTTCAGGTAAAGAATTCAGAAAACTACAACTATTAGAGGAATTTCAAGAACTCTATAGGGATGTAAGCGAAGAGGATGTAAAGATTTTTAGAAAAAATAGTTTCAATCAAATTTATCAACATTTCAAATCTGAGTTCCCAAAATTGTTCCAACATCCTCTTGTAACAAAAGGAAATTTGTTGAAGAGGTGTGAGCATCACTCCAATAATCCAGAAGAACATCCTTATAATCCAAATGAGTTGCCAGATTTATTGAAAAAAATAATTGAGTTATTATGAGTAGTCCAATAAAAATAATTCCTAAAGTAACTCGACTTATTCATATGATGGATATGATTAACAAAGGAGAGATAAAAATTCCTTCCTTTCAGCGAGATTATATTTGGAATAAAGGACAGAAAATAGATTTATTTGAGAGTATTCAATTAGAATACCCTATAGGAACAATCCTTTTATGGAAGCCTGATAATGAATTTAATGTCAATCATGAATTAGGACCCTATAATATAAATAAGATTAGTAAAAATGGGTTTTACTATATATTGGATGGTTTTCAACGTCTATCTACTCTTTTTGGCTCATTAACAAACCCTAATAAAACAAACCATATAGTTGACCAAGATAAACGAAAAGATTTTTCAATACATTATGATTTAGAAAAAGAAGAATTTAATATTCCTCGTAGTGAACCTACAGATTTAACTAATCTTCCTATATATAAATTAATTGATACTTATGAGTATTTAGATTTTGTAGAAAAAATGAAAAGCAAATCGCTAAAAAAGCAGAATATTGATAGGTTAATTGGAGTCGGTAGGAAGTTATCATCTACATTAATTGATTATGAGATTCCTTACGTGGAAATACATGGAGGAGATATAGAAAAGGCAGTTAATATTTTTTCGAAAGTTAATTCAAAAGGCTCCCCTATTTCTAAAGATTGGATGGTTTCTGCACTTACAAGTAATGAGGCAAAAGATTTTAATTTAGGAGAGATTATAGAGAATTTACTAAATGAATTAAATGAATACAATTTTCAGGATTTAAAAAGAGAAGTAATCCTACAATGTATTCAGAGTTCTTTTGGTAAAATATATTTTGACTTGAATATTGAAGATTTAGTAAAAAGAGCAGATTTTATTGAAAAAACCTATAAAACAATAAAAAGCATAAAAATAGCTATTCAATTTTTATATGAAGAACTAGTAGTATTAGAAAGAAAATTATTGCCTTATAATAACCAACTCATCTTCATTACCTATTTCTTCAACCAAATAGATAATCCTTCACAAAAACAATTGAAAAAACTAAAAAAATGGTTTTGGATAACAACCTACTCCAATTACTTTACTATTTATTCACTAAGTAAAATACGAACAGCTTTTGAACAGTTTAAGGACTTTATTGAAGGTAGAAATGACAACCCTGTTTTTAATGATAAACCTAAAATTCCATTTTCAATAGCAGAATTTCCTAAAAAAGTATTTAGAGGTAGTGTTCGTTATTCAGCATTGGAATTGTTTCTCCTAAATCATTCTAATGATTTCGAGAAGGTTAATTCAAGAGATATAGACTCCCTCGAACAATATTATTTATTTTTTGGAGAGAAAATACCAGAAAATTTAGTCCCTATTGTGCAATATTTTGAGGAAGAAGACAATCGTTTTATAAAACCTGCAAAATACAAGGATTTACAATTTTTATTAACAAAAGAAGTTTACAAGCCTATTTTCCAAAAACTTTTTCTAACAGAAGATATGATTGGAAAATCTCAAGAAGAAGTTCTGAAATTGAGAAAAGAATTGATAATAAAAGCTGAAAGGAAATTTGTTGAAGAGCTTGATTTGATTTACGAAATATGAAAACTTTGATGGGCATCCACCTTTTTTACTCCAACGATATAACCAAAGATGAACAAACACAATCTACAAACCTTACTACTATTCACATTCTTAATTGCTATCACCTTCTCCTGCAAAAACACCAAAAAAACCCAAACCAATAACAACCGCTACAATCCCGAATTAGCAGAATTGGTAGATAGAATGACAGGTTCCTTCAACAGCTATCGGCAATCCATAGACGACCCTTCCTACTACAATATCACCCTCGAAATGCACCAAATTTGGGAAGACCGAAACGATGGCTATTGGCTATACGTAGAACAAGCAGTGGCGAGCATGAAGCACAAACCTTATCGCCAAAGAGTGTATCATGTTACGGCTCTAAATCCACGAACTTTTTCGAGTGAAGTCTATAAACTGCCCAACGAAAAGCGGTTCATTGGAGCGTATAAGCAGAAAAATGCTTTTTTGACGCTTACGCCTGACTCTTTGGAGCTTAGAGATGGATGTGCAATTGTGTTGCGAAAAGAAATGGATGCCTTTGTGGGGCAAACCAAAGAAAAAGAATGTGGCAGCACCTTGCGAGGAGCGACCTATGCGACTTCAAAAGTGAATATTTACAAAGACCGCCTCGAAAGCTGGGACCAAGGCTTCAATGACCAAGATTCGCAAGTTTGGGGGGCAGTCAAAGGACCTTATATTTTTGACAAAATGGAAAAAATAGAACTCAAATATCCCAAAGCCAAACGAGAAGATGTGGTGGACAATTACCACGGCGAAAAAATCAAAGACCCTTACCGTTGGCTCGAAGACGAAAACAGCGAAGAAACGAAGGATTGGGTAAAAGCCCAAAACAAATTGACCCGAGAATACATGAACAATGTGCCGTTTCGCCAACGTATTGAAGGGAGATTGAAGGAGTTGTGGCAGTTCCCGAAATATTCAACATTGGAGGAAAAGGGCAAGTATTTCTACTTTTTCAAAAATGATGGGCTGCAAAATCATTCGGTGATGTACGAACAGAAAGGATTGAACGCTCGACCAAAAGTATTTCTCGACCCCAACGAATTTTCGGACGATGGTTTGTTGTCCTTGACCAATCACTCCTTTTCCAAAGACGGTAAATACATGGTCTATGGTGTGTCAAAAGGTGGTTCGGATTGGCGAGAGTTTTATGTATTGAAGAACGGCAAAAAGCAGCGAGACATTTTGAAGGGCATCAAGTTTGCAGGGGCTGCATGGTACAAAGATGGCTTTTTTTACAGCCGATATGAGCAACCCGAAGAGGGCAAAGAACTGTCCGCTAAAAACGAATTACAGCGTATTTATTACCACGAATTGGGTGAATCACAAGAGCAAGACCAATTGGTATTTGAAGAAACCCGTTTTCCGAAAAGAAACCACAGTGCAAAAACTACTTCTGACGAAAATTATTTGATTATCAACGCTTCGGAAGGTACAGACTACAATGCCTTGTATTTCGCTAAAACCAAAAAATGGGACAAAGGCTTTGAACCGATTGTTGAAGATTTTACAAGCAACAATTATGTAATTGACAACATTGGGGACGACCTTTTGGTGCATACCGACCGAGATGCGCCGAATTGGAAATTGGTGCTTATCAATCCCAATCGCCCCAAAGAAAAGAGGTGGGAAACGGTCATTGCAGAAAGCGAAAATGTATTGAATGATGTATGGTTGGCAGACGACAAAATCGTAGCGCATTACTTAGAAGATGTCAAAAGCAAATTGGTGGTGTATAGTTTGAAGGGCGAAAAATTGGGTGAAATTCCATTGCCAAGTGTAGGGATGGTGAAAGAGTTTTCGAGCAATCGAGATTCCGATGTGGTCTTTTACAAATTTGAATCTTTTTTGATGCCTCCAACGGTGTATCAGTACAATTTAGCAGATGAAACCCAAGTAGCAAAAGCCCTCTATAAATCTGATATTGATTTCCCTTTTGAAGACTACGAAACCAAACAGGTTTTTTACACTTCAAAGGACGGTACAAAAATCCCAATGTTCATCACCCACCACAAAGACACCGAATTGGATGGTCACAATCCAACTTTATTGTATGCTTATGGCGGTTTCAATGTGGTACGTGAACCCGAATTCAAAATCGAAAATTTGCCGTTTTACGAAGCAGGTGGAGTCTATGCGGTGGCGAATATCAGAGGCGGCGCAGAGTATGGCGAAGATTGGCACAAGGCGGGAATGTTGAACAAAAAACAAAATGTATTTGACGACTTCATTGCAGCAGCCGAATATTTGATTGACAAAGGATATACCAATTCCGAAAAATTGGCGGTGACGGGTCGCTCCAACGGTGGCTTGTTGATTGGTGCGGTGATGAATCAACGCCCCGAACTCTTCAAAGTGGCAATGCCAGTAGTAGGGGTGATGGACATGCTTCGCTATCAGAAATTTACCATCGGTTGGGCATGGGTTGGAGAATACGGCAGCAGCGATGACAAACGACAATTTGATTTCCTCAGAGCTTATTCGCCCTACCACAACATCCGCTACAATGCCAACTATCCTTCTACTTTGGTCTTGACCGCCGAGCGTGATGACCGAGTAGTTCCTGCTCATTCCCACAAGTTTACAGCAGAATTACAACACGCTTACAAAGGCGAAAATCCAATCTTGACCCGCATTGACGCTGCTTCTGGTCATGGCGCAGGTGGTAGCGGCAAAACGGTGACAAACTATATTGAAGAATATGCCGATAGATGGGCGTTTTTGTTTTGGGAGTTGGGGATGTTTCCTAAGTAAGGACTTTGTATCTTTGCAGAAAATAGCAACAAATGAGCAAGGAAAAAGAAACAACACATAAAGCGGGTTTTGTCAACATCATTGGCAGACCCAACGTAGGCAAATCTACTTTGATGAACGTCTTAGTAGGCGAAAACTTGGCAATCATTACCTCCAAAGCCCAAACAACACGTCACCGAATTATGGGGATTGTGAACGGCGAAGATTTTCAAATCGTCTATTCCGATACGCCAGGAATCATTGACCCAAACTACAAGATGCAAGAAGCCATGATGCGTTTTGTGAATGTCGCCTTTAAAGATGCAGACATTGTATTGTTGATTTTGGACATTACCGAAAAACATAGTTTGGTGGAATGGTATGAGGAGAAATTGAAGAAAATCAAAGTGCCTATCATTGTGTTGCTCAACAAAATAGATTTGGTGACAAGCCAAGTTGTGGACACCCAAATTGACCTTTGGGAAAAAGCCAAATTTGCGCCCAAAGTTGTGCTTCCTATTTCTGCCTTGCACAAAGCCAATATGAATCTCGTTTTTGGGACGATACTGCAATACCTTCCCGAACACCCGCCGTATTACGACAAAGAATCCTTGACCGACAAGGACATGCGCTTTTTTGTATCGGAAATTATCCGTGAAAAAATCTTGCTCAATTACAAACAAGAAATACCTTATTCGGTCGAAATCGTAGTCGAAAGCTTCAAAGAAGAAGAAAATATCACCCGCATTCGTGCCTTGATTCTCACCAACCGAAAGTCGCACAAGCCCATACTGATTGGCAAAGGTGGTTCGATGTTGAAGAAAGTAGGAACTCAAGCCCGTGAAGACATCGAAAATTTCCTCCAACAAAAGGTTTTTCTGGAATTATTCGTCAAAATCAAGGAAAATTGGCGTGACGATGATTTGTTTTTGAAGAACATGGGCTATCATTGAAGAAGGAAAATAACAATGTAAATCAAAATGAAAATCACTGCTTTTGAAGTAAAATGAAATTTATTTCGTTCATTTCTGGAATCCTATATTTTCTTCAATAAGAAATTTGGCACATAATTAGTAGTATCTACTGCAAAATCAACAGTCTATTTCAGTTTTTGTCATGCTCACAAGCCATTCAATTTTTGAATTTGAGCTTACAAATTGAAGTTAAACTTTCCACAATCCCCCTTTCACATACCTAATTTTTTGTTTTTTAACTGTCGCCCACCAAGTACAAAAACTTGACAAACAGTACACTAAACTAAAAAACAGGTCCATGAAAACGTTTACAATAGCCCTTTTAAGCCTATTTTTCTTTGAAAATCTATACGCACAAGCCACCAAAAAAGTCATATTAGAAGATTTAACTGCCTCATGGTGTGGACTTTGTCCAGAGGGAAAACTTACCTATGATTCCCTAATGGCAAATTTTGACAATGTAATTGGAGTTGGCGTACATGTTAGCGACCCGATGTCCAATGACATAACAGACGCATTAAGCGCAGAATATTCTGGAGGTGGAGTCAATGTGTTTTTGGTGGATAGACACCTCTTTCAAGACCGCAATTTCGTGCAGTTCTCCTTTCAATACGAACCCATTGCAGAAAAGCTCAACGAGCGATTGCAGTCTTATTCTCCTGTCAGTGTGAGCATTGAAGACCTTCAATACGATGAATTTAGTCGAGAATTGATTGTAAATGTTCAAGCGCATTTTCACCAAAACATGAGCGACCAAGATTTGCGGTTCAACCTTTGGATAACCGAAGACAGCATTGTAAGAAACGAAGGTGGCTACACACAAAGCAGTTACTTCAATGACTACGATGGTCACGCCTATCAAGGTGCGGGTAATCCAATATACAATTTTGCACATCGAAATGTACTTCGTCAATCTTTGGGTGGTTTGTTTGGGATAGAAAATAGCCTCCCTTCCAACCTTCAAGCAGGAAGCAGCCATGAATTTGAATTTTCGACTGTAATTCCGCCAGAATGGGACATCAATCAGATTTATTTGGTCGGTTTGGTGCAAAACTATGGTTCAGAACGCTCCCAACAACCTATACTCAATGCTGAGGACATTCGATTGAAGTCATACATTGAAAATGAAGTTTTTGCCACTTCAATTGAAGCTCAAGCCAATCCTCTTCAATTGTTCCGCATTTATCCAAATCCCATTTCTATAGCTCCTCTTCAAATTGTTTTCAACCTTTCTTCAACAAGCCTTGTCCGCCTGCAAGTTTTTGATATTCAAGGTAAAATGATTCGTACTTTGCGTCAAGAGAAGATGAATCAAGGTTTACATACGGTTCGATGGAATTTGCAGGATACGAGAGGAAACAAAGTTTCAACTGGGCATTATATGATTGTTTTGGAGGATAAAAAAGGCAATCGTCAGGTACAGAAAGTGGTGGTGGAATAAGAACTAAAGAAATGCCACAAAAATACTTATCTTAGTCTTTCAAAATGAAATCTTAAAACTGAGATGGTAAAAATTCCTTATGGCAGCGTGGGTACTTTCGAAGACTTGGTAACACAAGGGTATCATTATGTCGACCAAACTAAATATCTCGAAAGATTGGAGGGCTTGAACAAAAAACATTTGTTCTTTTTGCGTCCTCGTCGATTTGGCAAGAGTCTATTTGTTTCCGTTTTAGATTATTATTATGGTATGGAGTACCAAGACAAATTTGAAGATTTGTTTGGTGCATATTACATCGGACAAAAACCTACCCCTCTGAGAAATAGTTACTTAATGCTAAAGTTTAACTTTTCGGGCATCAATACGGCTACTAATGAGACAACTCATCGGGGTTTTTTAGAAGAGGTTCGTTTGGGGGTACTGCGTTTTTTAAAAAACTACAACTCTATTTTTAATCAAAAAAATCAAGAAATTCTTCAGACTATTTCTGACCCAGAAATAATCATGAAACAATTGTGGAATTGGGTGAGAGACGAAGCGAAAGGTGAAAAAGTCTATATATTGATAGATGAATACGACCATTTCACCAACGAAATGGTGGCGTATCGATTTGAGGAATTCAAGAAAGTAGTGGGACGAAATGGCTGGGTGCGGAAGTTTTATGAAACATTGAAGATTGGAGCAGATACAGGAATTGTCGACCGCACTTTTATCACTGGAGTTACCCCTGTTACATTGGATAGTTTGACGAGTGGATTTAGCAATGCAACTGATATTAGCACCGACATTCGATTTGGTGAGATGATGGGTTTTACACATGGAGAGGTGAAAATTATTTTGCAAAAGATTGGCATTGAAGAAGAAAGATTAGAAGATGTTTTAAAGGATTTGAAGGAATGGTACAATGGGTATATTTTCAACAAAGATATGACTGAGAGTATATATAACTCCGAAATGGTTTTGTATTTTGCAGACCAATACTTGATATCAAATTGTTATCCCGAGCAACTTTTAGCTACAAGTGTGGCTACGGATTACCACAAAATTCGGTCTATGTTTCGGATTGCTCACAAGGAGCAAGAGAATATGGATACACTTCAAGAAATACTGAAAACAGGAACAATAAAAGCTCCGCTAACCATTAAATTCAACTTTGAAGAAGATTGGCAACAACACAATTTCGTGAGCTTGTTGTTTTATTTGGGTTTTTTGACCATCAAAGGTAGCGAATTAACCCGTTTGATTTTTGGTATTCCTAATTATGTAATACAGCAATTGTATTACCAATATTTTAGTCAAATCATACTAAGCAGAGCAAAATTGAATACATACAGCATAGACATTCAAGAACCAATATCTGAGCTGGCATTGTATAACAACTACAAACCCATAGTTGAACTGACAGAATCCGTACTTACCCAACTATCTGCCAACAATGACCGAGCTGCCTTCAATGAAACGCACATCAAATCTATATTTGTTTCTTGGTTTTATGCTACAGGAGTTTACCACATTTACAGTGAATTGGAAGTAGCAAAGAAGAACCAAAACAAGGACAAAGGCAGAATTGATTTACTGTTGACCCGCCGTCCACCTTTTGAAGAGGAAGTAAAATATCAGTTTATTTTTGAATTGAAGTACTTGAAAAAGAAAAACGTTGGGCAACTGCAAACCGTTCGGCAAGAAGCTGTTGACCAATTGAAGGACTATTTGAAGGATGAAAAAGTAAAGCATTTGAAAGATTTAAAGGCTTATGTAATCATGTTTGTTGCCAATAAGGCGGAAGTGATTGAGGTGAAGGTTTAGTTCCTTTATAGAATTTCCTTATTTTTGCGGCTTCAATTTTTGAAGAACCAAAGGAACTATTTTGGTTGAATATTGATTAGTGCACTGTAACAGAAATTTCTTAATATCATTTTATGACAAAATTCGTGCATTTACATCCCCCTAACTCCCCCTTCAAAGGGGGAGTTTACTCACTATCAGTGTATTCCCCCTTTGAAGGGGGGGAGGGGGATGTTGCGCCAGTTTTGTCACACTGTCAAAAAACTTCCGTTGCACTGTATTAGTTTTAGTAATCTGAGCTTTGAACAGGAATTGACTAAGTAAAAAAGAAAAAATAACTCATCGACCAATATTCCCCTTTTGAAAAGCCTGCCCCGATTTCTCGGTGGGGGATGGGGTATGTTAGCAAAAGAAAACGAGGAGTTATTTTTTTACCCTTACTAAGAAAAAAATATACTCATATTAAGTGAGATTCCTTTCTGTAAACAATTTTTGTTCAGTTCAACATTGCCAAGATTATCAACCAAACATTAATAGCATCCACTAAGAATCCATAGCAACAATAGAGAATATGCAAACGAAATACAATCCACAAGACGTAGAAGAAAAATGGTATGAGTATTGGGAGAAACACGAATTGTTTAAATCCGTGCCCGATGAGAGAGAGCCTTATACAATCGTGATTCCTCCACCAAATGTAACAGGTGTCCTGCACATGGGACACATGCTCAACAATACGATTCAAGACCTTTTGATTCGCAGAGCACGTATGCAGGGCTACAACGCCTGTTGGGTGCCTGGAAGTGACCACGCTTCAATCGCAACGGAGGCGAAGGTGGTCAAGATGTTGAAGAAAAAAGGCATCAGCAAACACGATATCGGACGTGAGGAGTTTTTGAAGCATGCTTGGGAATGGACGGAAGAATACGGAGGTATTATTTTTAAGCAGTTGCGGAAATTGGGCGTAAGTTGTGATTGGAGTAGAACCCGTTTTACCCTCGAAGACAAGCTTTCGGATGCCGTTGTAAAAGTATTTGTGGATTTGTACCGCAAGGGTAAAATCTACCGAGCCAATCGCATTGGACATTGGGATGTAGCTGCTCAAACGGCACTTTCTGACCAAGAGGTGATTTACAAAGATGTAAACGCCAAACTCTACCACGTTCGCTACAAAATTGAAGGAACAGAAGATGAATGGATAACAGTCGCAACAACTCGCCCCGAAACCATCATGGGAGATACTGCCATATGTTTTCACCCCGAAGACGAGCGTTACCAATCTTTGAAGGGCAAAAAGGTACTTGTGCCTTTGATTAATCGTGCGATTCCTGTCATTTATGATGAATATGTCGATATGGAATTTGGTACGGGTGGTTTGAAAATCACCCCTGCTCACGATGCAAATGACTTTGCATTGGGCGAAAAACACGGTTTGCCGATTATTGATGTGTTGAATCCCGATGGCACGATGAGCGAAGCCGCACAATTGTATATTGGAGAAGACAGAGATAAGGCGAGGAAATTGATTGCGAAGGATTTGGAAGCTGCGGGACATTTGGTGAAGGTGGAGGATTTACCGCACAAAGTTGGTTTTTCGGAGCGAACAAATGTGGTCGTTGAACCTCGCATTACGCCTCAGTGGTACATGAGCATGGAGGAAACGGCAAAGCCTGCATTGGAAGCGGTGATGAACGATACGATTCAGTTTTTCCCTCCAAAATACAAGAATACTTACCGTCATTGGATGGAAAATATTCGGGATTGGTGTATTTCTCGTCAATTGTGGTGGGGACAGCGGATTCCGATTTACTACTTGGCGGATGGTAGTCATGTATGTGCTGAAACTGCGGAGGAAGCCCTCGAATTGGCGAAAGAACAAAGTGGCAATCCAAATTTGACGGCTGCAGATTTGCGGCAAGACCCCGATGTGGTGGATACTTGGTTTTCGTCTTGGTTGTGGCCGATTTCGGTTTTTGATGGTTTTGAAAACCGTGAGGAATTGGATTATTACTACCCGACTTCGGTATTGGTGACGGGTTGGGACATCCTGTTTTTGTGGGTGGCTCGAATGGTGATGGCAGGCTACGAATGGGAAGGTCAATACCCGTTTAAGGATGTGTATTATACAGGCATGGTTCGGGACGAAAAAGGACGCAAAATGTCTAAATCGCTCGGCAATTCTCCTGACCCACTGGGTTTGATAGAGACGTATGGAGCGGATGGTGTGAGAGTTGGTTTGTTGATGAGTTCTCCAGCGGGCGGTGATTTGTTGTTTGACAACAAGTTGTGTGAGCAAGGTCGCAACTTTAGCAACAAGATTTGGAATGCGCTTCGATTGGTGAAGGGTTGGGAAGTGAAGGAAGGTAAAAATGAAAACATTGATGCAATCGTGGATTGGTTTGAAAATCGCTTCAATCAGGTAGTGGCAGAAACCGAAAAACAATACGAAACTTACAGTATTTCGGAAGCTCTCAAAACGATTTACTCTTTTGTTTGGAACGATTTCTTTTCGGTCTATCTCGAAATGGCGAAGCCCGAATACCAACAACCGATTGACCAATATACCTACGACAAAACGATTGAACTCTTTGAGAAGTGCATCAAATTGCTACATCCTTTTATGCCGTTTTTGACGGAGGAAGTGTATCACCTATTGAAAGAAAGAACAGAAGGTGATTCGATTTGTGTGGCAAAGTACCCCGAAGTGTTGGACTTCAATCAAGCTGCAATTGACAAAGGCGAAACGGCTAAAGAACTCTTAACAAAACTTCGTGACCTTAGAAATAGCCAAAAATTGAAGCAACGTGATTTGCTGCAATTGAGTGTCAAAACTTCTCAACCTGAGTTGTTTGATGGTTTGATTCCGCTTTTGAAGCGCAAGGCTTTCTTGGAGTCTTTTGACTTTACGGATGAAGATGTAAGTGGTGCGGTGAGTTTCCGAATCGGGAAAGATACCTTTTTTGTTCCGCTTGGTGATAAGGTGGATTTGGAGGAGGAACGCCAAAAAATTCAGAAGGAATTGGATTATTTGAGTGGACTGAAAGTGAAGTTGAATAAGAAATTGGGCAATGAACGGTTTGTGAACAATGCGCCTGCTGCGGTGGTGGATAAGGAAAAGAAGAAATTGGCAGATACGGAGGGGAAGATGGCGGTATTGGAGGAGCAGTTGGGGAATTTGTAGGGATAAGAAGTCAGAGGAGGGAAGTGAGAAGTGAGATTTCCCCAACTGAATTGTAAGCTGATGATAAGGAAAACTTACTGAGAGGATAAATTGTTTGAAGTTCAAGAAACATGTTTTTTACCTGAAAAATCTATCTTCACCAATGGAATTAAATACTGCTGTTCAAATTGACCTCAAAAGTATTTTACAAGGAATTGCCTTATTGGATACGAATAACTTACGCTTATTTGGGAATGAAGTTCTGCAATTGGTTTTAAGACGTACTGCTGATGATGAACAAGTAAAGGAGTTGGGGTTGGTTTATCAAATATATACACTGATTCCACAAGAAACCAAATTGCGCTATGATGAATTGGTTGCCAAACTTGAAAGGGAAGAACTCAACTCTAAGGAGCATCAAGAGTATGTCGACTTGAATGAGCAAATGGAAAATTTCAGTGTTGAACGCCTTAAACTTTTGATTGAATTGGCTGAAATTCGCCAAACAACTGTTCCAAACGTGATGCTTCAACTTGGTCTCCAAAAAAGAATGCAGTTATCTTATTGAAAATGAATCGAACGGGTTTGGTGAATTTGAGAAGATTGTTATTGATGATTAAAGAGCATCCTCCAAAAGTTTAAAGTAGCTGTTTTGTAGGTTTGAACACAGAGGCACAAAGACACGGAGATTTTTTTGGATTAGGAAAAAACTTTGTCAACAGTCGCAGACTCCCGAGGTTTCGGGACAAGTTATGACAACAGTTAGAGATTTTCAACAATGAAATACCACCTTGATTCAAGTCCGCACCAAAGATGCTCCCGCCAATCAGACTATTTAATGCGCTTGGCTTGAGTAGTGAACGAAAGCCCTTGTGTGCCTTGCATGGAATTCATCACCCCTTCAAACAGCGGCTCAGGGCAGCCTTTTGGGATTTTCCATTCAAAGATAAAATTTGAGCCAGTACCGCCTTCTATATCTTCATGGTCAATGATTATTTCAGTTGTCTCCATAGGAGAGAGGAAAATAGGATAATCAAAATAAGTTCTTAGAGACGTGCCATGTGTATCGTAATACTCTGCCCTCAAGAGATAGATGGTATCCAAATCACTGGTATTTCTTAAGCTAATCATTCCCGTCAAGTTGTATTTTTGATTTTGCGTAAAACTATAAATTTGGGAATAAACAGAAAGGTAGGATTTACCATATTCGAGAGAGTCTTTTTCACTTATGGTAATCCTTTTTTTTGACCATTTTTCTGGATTTATCGAAACAGGTTCCTGCTGTTGGGAGCATCCAAAAAGAAAAATTGCAGCACAAAAAACAATGTATCTCATTAAAATATTTTTTTATTTCCTTACTAATAAATCACTTCTCACCTTCTACTTGCCAATAATAGAAGCAGAAAAAATCTTCAATCCATTAAATCCTCTACCAAACCAGAGCCAAAGAATCCAAATTTACAAACTCCCAAGTCAATTCCCGTTGAGTTTTATCCAAAGTCAATTCCAGAATATGGTCAGAAGGAAGCGCAACTCCGTTGTGTTCGGTATACGTTCGGGCAATACCAGAACCAATCAGCCAAATACCTTTTTCGGTCAAATATTGAAATTCCTTTTCTCTTTGACCATAATCTCCTGCAATGAATACGACTTGAATTCCCCTATCTTGTACGGCGGTAAACAAGGGATAAAGTGTCTGATGAAACTTCGTATTGGGCTTACATTCACTCAACCAAAAAGCTTTGTTTCCATTCGCTCTATCCCACATACTGATGTTTCGTATTCCATCATCTGCATCTCCCCAAATAACATGATGCGTCAACACCACCAAATGAGAAGCATCTTGAATCGTATCGCATACCGTTGTTAGCATGGCTAATTGAGTATCTAATTCGTCACAATCGGGTTCTTCTAAATTGGTGTTTAAGACCATGACTACCAAATTATCAAGCGTAGTGGTATAATACAAAGGACGTTCGGTGATATTGGTGATAAAGTGTGTGTTCCCATTTCGCACATCGTGATTACCAGGAGCCCAAAGGGTGTGAGGATGCGACAAATCAAACAAACAATTCATGTAGTCTAAAGTCGTACTGTCTTTGGTGGTTTCGGAACACATATCTCCTCCCAACCAAACATGCTGAAATTGGTCGAGATACTTTTGTTTGACCAAATATTCCAAACGCTCATCTACAGAATAGGGCAAATGATAGGTATGCCCCAAAAATACAATTCGTTCAAGTGTGCTTGCCTCTTTGGTCTGATGGAAACAGGTATCAGCAGGGTTTTCGCCTTCGTCAATGGGTGTCACAGGAGTTTTTTCACAGCTCAAGGCCAAACAGATAATGGCTAAAAACAAAGCGAATTGAATGTTTTTGGAAAACGTGTGTAAATGTGTCTTGTTATTGTCTGAAAGCATATTCGTTGATTTTTTGTGGATGGTACTAAGTTTTTAAAATAAGTAGTAATTTTACCGAGTCTTTTAATAATATCAAAAACCACTCTATGTTAAAATTTGAAGAATATTTAGCACAATTTACAAATACTATTTTACTCAGCGAATTTTTAATCAATATATTGGTCGCAGCCTTATTAGCAGTAGTAGTGAGTTGGTTTTATCAGCGTTATGGCAATGCGGTTTCTAACCGAAAAAGATTTGCCGATAACTTTCTCCCTCTTGCCTTGACGACCTTATTGATCATCACCATAGTTAAATCTTCGATTGCCTTGTCTTTGGGCTTGGTTGGGGCCTTGTCCATTGTCCGTTTTAGAGCAGCCATCAAAGATCCTGAAGAATTGACCTATTTGTTTTTAGTGATTGGCATTGGCTTGGCAACGGGAGCAAATCAACCGATTATGGCATTGGTAGCGATTTTTACTATATTATTCTTGGTGTTTGTCCACAAAAAAATCAATGGACAGATTCGATTCAAAAGCGAAGATGCCATGTATGTGAACATTCACACAGATGTCGAAGAACTCGAAAAAATTACGAAATTATTAACCGATAAAATGAGTTATGTAGAATTGAAGCGTTTGGATACTTTAGATCAAGGCTTAGACCTTTCTTTTATTTGCAAGGCGGATTCTATTCAACAGATTCAGACCGTTGCCCAACAGCTAAAAGGATTGTCAACCAATACGCAAGTTTCTATTATTGACCAACCCGATTTAATTGCATGATCATAAAAAAAACATCTTCCTCCAGCGTTTCTGTCCCTAGTTTGA
Organism: Bacteroidia bacterium; assembly: GCA_030427245.1. Taxonomy (GTDB): domain Bacteria; phylum Bacteroidota; class Bacteroidia; order Chitinophagales; family UBA2359; genus JAUHXA01. Next base: position 51,770 of record JAUHXA010000028.1, read on the forward strand.
ATAAGAGCAATTGGTGGAAATATTTGTTGACCTTGCTCTTGTTTTTAGGGTTTATAGGAGTGGCAATACAGTATTTTTTACCCCATTCCGAACCTTCAAAGGAGCAAGATAAAATGGCTGAATTGACCAAAGGAGCGAGTAATATGCCCATTGGAGTCATCACCTGCGATGCAGAAACCGTTCAGAAAGACAAATTTGTAGGAATAGACAATCGCTTGTTTGAGAATGGGCATACCCAAAGCAGCGAAATGGCACGGTCGGGCGAAAAATCCAGCAAAATCACCCCTGCCCAAAAGTATGGCATTGGATACAACATTCACAATCCGAGACCCAACGAACGTTTTCATGTTTCGGTTTGGCAGTACAAAACAAAGGGTGAAAATGGGGTGATAGCAGCGAGTGCTGCAAAGGCGGATGTTTTTTATAAGCAATCCAACAAAACAACCAAAAAAGATACTTTGGGGTGGGAACTGTTGGAACTTAGCTTTGACATTCCTGTAGATGTGAGCATAGATGTATTGAAGATTTATGTCTATCAACGAAAGGACAGCGAACTGTTTTTGGATGATTTGAGAATTGAAAAGTTGGGCGAAGGGACTGAAGAAGGTACGGAAGACCCCAGTTTGCACGCACCCGTTTTTTCTTTGGAAATTGCCGATAAATGGATGGAAAAATTGAAGGACAAGCGTTTGGAGGCTTTCCAAAGAGGTTTGTTGATGACAGAGGACGATGATTGGGTGAAGGGCAACATTTTGACCGATAGTGTAAATGCCGCAAGCGAAACCCTTAAAATGCCTGTGAAATTGCGTTTGAAGGGCGATTGGCTGGATCACTTGGAAGGCAACAAATGGTCGTATAGGATTCAGGTGAAAGATCCTCATGCTTGGAATCGTTTGAAAACATTTTCCATCCAAAATTCTGAAACACGAGGTCATTTAGACGAATGGGTGTATCACCAATGGCTGCGTAAGGAAGATGTTTTGTCGCCTCGTTACGACTTTATCAGAACGAAAGTAAACGGCGAAGATTTAGGAATCTATGCCTATGAAGAGCATTTTGATAAGCAACTTCCCGAATTTATGAAGCGCAGAGAGGGCGTGATTGTTCGATTTACCGAAGATGGCTTTTGGGCGTTCAAACATCGGCAAATCAAATCGGTGGGTTATTATACCGACAATCATTATACAGAAGATCATGGTTTTAAAACAACGAAGGTAAAAGCATTTAAGGAGAGTAGAACATTGAAGTCCGATAACCTCAAACAACAATTGGAAGTGGCTCAAAATCTCATGCTGCAATACCAATACGGCACTCAGAAAGCTTCGGAAATTTTTGACATAGAACGTCTAGCAAAATATTTTGCCATCACCGATATTTGCCGTGCTTACCACAGCTTTCGATGGCACAATCAACGATTCTACTACAATCCCATCAGCACTCAATTAGAACCCATTGGTTTTGATGGAGGTAAGATGTTGCCGCTACAAGGAGATGCCCCATTTTTAGGCTATTTGATATGGAACGAACACAATTCTTTTGAAAACATCATCAAAGCTTTGTTTGCCGATGAAGAATTCATAACAGCCTATATTCGCTATTTGAGAGAGTTCACTGGTGAAGATTATATGGGGAATTTTCTTCAAGGCATTGCTGAAGACTTGAACAAACGGGAACAATGGATACGGGAAGAAATCGTAGATTATACCTACAATCGCAAACGTATTCCCGAAATATCTAAACGGATTCAATTGTATCTTCGCCCTTTACCTGCCGAATCTTTATCGGCTTTTGTCCACCAAAAAACAGACGGAGAGCTGCAATTGAAGCTGCAAAACAAACATTTCGCACCGTTACAAATCCTTGGTTTTGGCAAAACAAAGGATAGAATGACCCAACGTTTAGCCAAACCCATTTACATTCCCGTCACGAAGCAAGGGACCTTGCCAGAATACATCCATACTACGAGTGAGCAGAATATGAATTACGTTTACTTCAAACAAATAGGTGGAGAAGAATTGTTGAGCAGCAACATCAATCAGTGGAAAGCTCCTGACTTTGAAACGCCTTACCAAACTTTGTTTGAAGGATTAAAATTGGAGAGCAATGAGGTATTCAATGTAAATGAAGAAACGAAAACCATTGTTTTTGAGGCGGGAGAACAACAAGTCAAAGAGAATATTATTCTGCCCGAAAACTATGAAGTCCAAATCGAAGCAGGTTGTCATTTAGACCTTATTGAAGGTGCGGCATTTATTTCTAAGTCACCTGTGTTTTTGTACGGAACAGAAGAAGCACCTATCAAAATTTATTCAAGCGATCAAACAGCCAATGGATTTACGGTGCTGAAAAGCGACAAAAAATCCATTCTCAACTATGTGTTGTTTGAAGATCTAAACACGCTGAATCAAGCCAATTGGACTTTGACAGGAGCAGTCAATTTTTACGAGTCGGATGTTGACATCAGTTATTGTACCTTCACCAAAAATCACTGCGAAGATGCGCTTAACATCATTCGTTCCCACTTCGAAATTGACAAAATCACAGTCAGCCATACTTTTTCAGATGGATTTGATGCCGATTTTTGCACAGGAACACTGCAAAACAGCCGCTTCTACAAAACAGGAAATGACTGTATGGACTTTTCGGGGAGTATCATCACCATCACCAATTGTACAGCCGAAATGTCGGGCGACAAAGGCATCAGCGTAGGGGAGGAGGCACAAGTAAGAATTACATCGGCAAGTATTGATGGTGCAACGATTGGCGTGGCTTCCAAAGATTTGTCAATGGTGACGATTGACAATATTATTTTGAAAAACTGCACACAAGCTTTTGCCGCCTATCAAAAGAAAGCCGAATTTGGTGGAGCAAAAATCAAAGTCCAAAATTACACGGCCGAGAAAGTCAGTTACCTTTACCAAGTAGAAAAAGGCTCTAGTTTGGAATTGGAAGGGAAGCTGATTGAAGGAGAATAGAAGAATACTTTGGAAGACAGAAGTGTAAGGCGAAAAGTGAGTTTTTTCCAAGGGTTTGATCATGAACAATTTCAAAAACAACCAATTGCGTTACGAAAAAAAATACAAAATCAACCTGTTAAGCAAAGCATATGTGCTTCAAGCCCTTCGTATGCACCCCGCAGGCTTCAAAAAGTTGCATCCAGATAGAAGCATCAACAACATCTACTTTGATACTCCCAATCTAAAAACCTACCATCAAAACGTGGCAGGGATAGCGGAACGCAAAAAATTTAGGGTGCGTTGGTATGGAACAGACATTACCCAGATAGAACAGCCTCAATTTGAAATCAAATACAAACAAGCAGAGTTGGGCGGTAAACATGTGCACAAAATCGGTTTATTCAATCTGAATGATTTGGAAAATTTGACCAAGGAAGCCAATCAACTTAGTCAAACCGATGCTTTATTGCAGCCCGTTCTGATCAATACCTATTGCAGAGCCTATTACGCCACCTCCAATCAAAAATTTCGCATCACCATTGACACAGAATTGAAGTATTTCCCTCTTCTGAAAGGCAATCATTTTAACCAAAACTACTATCAGGAAGAAGGTGTGGTGGTAGAACTGAAATACAGTCAAGAAGACGATTCTTCGGTTGATTTTATCAACAGATTTTTGCCTTTTCGCCAAACCAAAAAATCGAAATACGTAACGGGAATCATGTATAGTATTTGAAAAAAGCGGACTTTGAATTTGCCTTGTTTATTTCACAAACCCTTCTCTCACCTCTTTCTTCAATAGCACATACAAGGCATCCAACAAAAAAGCAGCAGGAATCAACAATTGTCCCAAATACATGGGCATATTGGTGGATTCAGTAGCATATACAGAACCTACAATTCCACCCAAAACAGCCGCAACAACTGCACCTACACCTAAAAAACCTGCAAAGACCACCGAAATCCACCAGATGCCTTTTCTAAGAGAGGAGATTTGAAGGGCGAGATACAGGAGAATGGTAAATCGTACTGCTCCACGAATCAACTGTGAAGTCGTATTCGCCTCTTCATTTGCTGCACCAAATAGGTTCCAGAAAGTGAGCAGCAAAACAAAGAAAGCATAAATGAAGAAATCCCTTTGGATTCGGTTGAGGTATGTTTGTAGTTTCATAGCTTACGAAAATAACAAAATTATATTCTACATCCAAAAGCATTTTAGAGACTACTTCATCTTGAACGGAAGGCGGTGTTGTTTTCAAGTGTGTGCCAGGAAAACAAGGTTCGAGAAGCATTGAATTGGTTTCTTTGTCAAAATCCAAAAGATGTACGGTTGGGGAGCCGTTCAAAACCTGCAATCCTTCAATTTCGTGGAGCGCTTCTTCGTGTGGTAAGCCAATTTTTAGAATAGCTCTTTGAGTGTCCTGCATCGTACAAGGTGCTACGTATGAGCAGCTAAGATGTTCAAAATAGGGTCTGTCAATTTGTAGATTCCACCTTGTTTGCAGTTTGCGAACAGTAGCAGGCAATGACTCCAACCATTCTCGATTTTCGATGGATTCGGTGCCAAGTTTTAGCAACGTTGGAGGTAAAATCATGATACAGTTGGTGTTCGATTTTTATTTTTCCCACTTCTTCAATACGATATCCGACCCCGAATATTCATCGCTTGCATACTCATGCCAATGCCTAATTCTGGGAATGTGAACTCCATTGAGGTCAATATTTCCTTCAAAATACAATCGTTCACCTTTGGTTGTATCTTCTGGAAAAACGATTTCCAATCCTTTCAGTTTGTAAGAATCTTTGGCAATATAAATCACCCAATTTTTCGAGAACATGGCCTCCTTCAATTCGATAGGAATGAGATAACATTCTCGGTCATTGAAGTACTTCACTCCGACTTCTCCAATCTTGCTGACACTTTCATCATTTAAAGACATTGGCAAACCGTACATTAGGTGGTAAAAATCTCTGTAACCTAGGTTTCTTTCTGGCTTCAATCTGAATTTTTCGACCAATGAATCCACTATTTCTTCACTATCATCTAAATACACCTTGGCTTGTCCGTTTTCATCAATAACGTGTTTGGATAGGTGCTGCTCTCTGTTTCTTATCAGTTCAAACGCTCCATTGGCATTGTTCAAGTGTACCTTAGAATATCTTGAAGGATTGCCAATTCTGGGTTCTTGTATATAAACAGACAGTTCCAGTTGATTCCATAGACCATTTGGGTCGTGTATAGATTGACTTTTGGAGAGAAGGTCAATGCCTTTTAACTGAGTCCGGTCATTGCTATTGCTTTGTTTGAAACAGGATGATAGCAAGAGTGTGAAGAGGATAGTATATCTAAAATAGAGTGTCATATTTAGCTAAAGGCTTTTAAATAAGTATGTTGAGTTTCCAGAATGATTAATTTAATACTTTTTGCATACTACTATACAAAATGATTTTTGAACCACAAAAGTATCAAAAGGGCACAAAAGAGGTTATTGAATTTCAGGTCTTTACTTTTGTTTTCTTTGTGCCTTTTGTGGTTGAATTAAAAATGTACAGTAGTATGTACTTTTTGTTGCCTAAAACTAAACAAAAACACAAGAAATCAAAAAAGAATCCTAATTCCTGTTTACGCTTCCTCTCCCTTCGCATTTTTTTACCATAAAAAAATGGACGATACACCATATATGTGCATCATCCATTATTACAGTCTTTTTTCAATTCAATAGTATTTTCCGACTTCAGATGAAAGAATCAAAAGCAGGAAGGTAGATTTCGAAAATATGATAATCAATTGCAGCCCTTCTTCTTCAATTCTTCATATTGTTTTTGATTTTCCACCAAACGATTCACCTCTCTTGGAATTACTTCTGCAATAATCTTTTTTGCTTTAGCAGCTGTAATCACGTCTTTTTTTATGACCTTTTTCAGTTCATTATTTTTTGACCTTGCACTTTCGGATTCTCGCATCACTATTTTTTCTACCCATTCTCCATTTTTGCAGATACGAAGTTTTATACACCTCACAGTGATTTTTCTATAAGGAATCAAAATTTCTAAATCTACATAAGTCTTCTTGTCTATTTCTTGGATGTTTTCTGCTTCTTGTACTATTTGAGCCGCACCTTTCATCACCCCTTCAAAATAAGCCATCGGAACCGCCATTAGAACTCCGCCAGGTACTTTTTGAACAATAAGTTTCCGTGCGCCTCCAATAATCTTTCCCAAAGCAGTAAAAAAATCACCAAATACAGCAACGTTGCCTTTATACCCGCCTCTTGTACTAGAAGCAGTCATTTTGACTTTGATATCCAAATCGGGGTGAGGCAATTCAAACGATTTCTCTGACAGCACCGTTCTTTCTTTTGCTCCTTCTTCACAAGGCGTTTTCTCAGGTGTAGGAATTGGTTTGGGAGGATCCACAGGTGCAGGAGGAGGGTTTTGATTGTTGTTATTGCCCTGATTCCCACTGTTTCCCTGTCCTGATGGATTAGGGTTAGGGCTTGGATTAGGATTGGGTTGAGGCGGATTAGGCGGAGGATTGGGAAGGTTGTGAGCGTTGGCCGTTTCTATTTCAAAAATTTGACCTTCCACTTCAAGAGCAAGTTTGTCTATATCTCTAGCCGCTCCATTGTTACCACATTGGGCATAGAGTTCTGCTGCTTTTCTTAGATTGTCCAATGCTTTGTGAAGGTATTCCAATTGTAGCCTAAGAATTCGGGTATCAGCAGCCTCCAAATATTTGTCGGCAGCTTGTTTGTGTAGGTTGGCAGCTTCAGTCTTTTTTTGCTGCGCTGCTTTCTGTTCAGCCTGTTGTTCGAGATTTTGTGCATCTTTTGCCGATTGAGATTGCGCCAAAATGTTTGGACTGAAAACACAAAGGCTTAAAAACAACACTAAAAGTAAAGACAACTTTTGGGGTAGTGAAACGAGGTTCAAGTTCATGATTATGAGGTTTTTGAGATAAAATAGATAGTCCCATAGAAAGGGAGAAAAACAAAGAGGAGAGGGGTTGGAAATGTAAGTGTGGTCTTGATTGCTGCTACAAAAGTAAGCTAATAGGCATATTCACTGCAAACCGAAAAAATAAAATTGTGAGGATTTGAAAGCAAATTGTTAGGAGTCAACTTCAAATGGTGCCCTTATTTTAGTGTGGCATAATTCACTAATTTTTATTAACTTAGACTACATGAAAACACTCGACCTACTCCGCACTTTGACCAAAAAAGAACGAAAAGACTTTGAAGTTGTGATGAAAAAACACAAACGAATCAGTCTTAAAAAATTATATACTTTCTTGAAATCTTATCTGAGCAAGAAAGATTTGCCTGAAAAATCAGATGCCTTTCAAGCTACCTTTGGAGGGAAATTCACTTCAAAGAAAGACTACAAACTTCGACACGAACTGCGATTGCTGAACGAAGCAGTGACCCATTTTTTGGTTTTGAAGCAATTTGAAGCCAACCTGAAAAGCAATCCACATTTCAGTCATACTTGGGAAATGAAAATGTTGGAGAATCGCCAATTGCACAAGCATGTGGAAACTGCTTACAAACAATATTTTGAAAAAGCCAAAGAGGAATTTCAGCCATATTTTGCCCAAGAAATCCTCAATATACAGATTAACAATCTAATTGCCCACAAAGACATTCGGCTTGAAATGTATCAAGAATTGTATGACTTATTGGAGCTTAAAAAAGACTTATTGCAGCAAAATATAGAACACAAGATTCAAGAAACAAATGTAAAACAAGCTTTTACTACGAGAGTCATTCGCATTATGCAGCCCGATTTTGAAGGGCTTTCGATGCCTAATCAAGAACACAAACAGGATGCTTTCAGTCAGTTACTTTCCTTAGAGGCACAATCGTATCTTCAAACAGGCATGGAGAAAATCACCACACTTTCCCAACTTTTGCAGCAATTGGAATCCTGCAATTATCCTTGGCTGCAATACAATCGCCGAAAAATGGCTGCACTTTCCAATATTGCACTCACTTATTATATGATGGGTAACAATAAAGAAGCGAATCAGTACTACGAATGGGCAATTGAACACACGCAAAAAAGTAAACAAAAATTGCCAATTGAGTTGGTGTTCAATCATTTCAGTAATTTGGTGAAGATGGAGAGCTATCAAGATGCCCTGAAAGTTTACCAAGAATATGAATCCATAATAGGGCATCATCCAAAGGTATTCAATCGCTTTTTGTGCCTAAAATCCATGTGTCATATATTGTTGGGACAAACAGAAGAAGGGCAGTATTGTATTCCTTCAAACATTCGACAATTCCCACCTGATCAATATTACTACTTTCGCTTTATCCAATTGATTCTATTCTACCAAATGGACGACTGGGAAGCGGGGTTGCGAGAAACCGAAAATTTTTTGAAGGTCTTGAATTACGTGAAAAAACCCTATTTTGACGTGGATTACAAACAATTGGCTCATTTTTATCTTGATTTCTTCAAGACCATTTCAGATACAGCATCGGCACAAAAAGAGCAGTTCACTGAACTACAAGTGGCGCTACTCGACTGCAAAAACAGTGAGTCGGCACACAACGATCACTTGCTTTTGATGTGGCTGGAGAAAGAAGTGACGAGCTTGTTGGAGGTTGGGTGAGAGTGTTTCGAGAAATCAATCGCTACTCACATTAGCTACTAAATCACTAATATACCAATCACTGCGTATGCCCAAATACTTCAAGAAATTCATCAATTTTTTCATTTACAGCGAATTGCTCATCTCGCTTTGTGCCGTAGCAGCAACTTGTCAGACCTATTTGCTGATTGGAAGTGCCATTTTGTGGGACGAACTTTTGTGGATAGTGGGACTTTCTACAATGGCTTGTTATGTACTGGCACGGCTGGCAGCTTTGCAGGAAATGAATCAAATGTTTCATAAGCCTCAGAATAGAACGCCCCTTTTTTACCTCTTATGTGTGTTGTTGTTGGTCACTTCAATGGTTTGCTTTCTTCTATTTTGGAAGCTTAAAGTTTCTGTTCAGATTACCTTAGTAGGTTCGGCAGCTGTTACCGTTCTTTACACCATCCCTCTCATTCCAGACAAAAATGGCTGGAAAAAACTGCGAGATGTAGGTATGTTGAAAATCTTTCTGATAGCGTTTATTTGGACCATCAGCACTGCTGTTTTGCCGCTTCTTCAATGCGATGCCTCTTTTAGCAGGCCTCATACTTGGCTAATCATTCTCGAAAAAGCCCTATTTATTTTTGCGATTACCCTTCCCTTCGATATTCGAGACATGGACTATGATCAAAGCCGAAATCTCAAAACCATTCCATTGTTGATAGGTGAAAAAAACACTCTTCAGTTGGCTCAGGTGTGTTTGGCGGCTTTGGGGTTAATTGGAGTCTTCAACTACTTAGTACTACCTGATGCGCCAAGAGTTGCCATTTTTATTGCTTTGTTGGTTTCTTACCGTTCTACTTCCTTATTGATACAGCAAACCAATGCGGATAGACCCGACCAATTTTACACAGGCTGGTTAGATGCTACGATATTAGGGCAGTTTGTATTGGTTTGGATAGTTTCCTTATTCATTAATTGAACAACAATTTTTTCCGTTTTACGCTTATTGCTCGTACCTTTGATTTCTTAAACCTTAAAGTGAGGGACAAATTAAAAATGCTGGAGGCATTTTTTAATTTTAATTTTAAATCATTCCTAAGATTGATGATTCATACCATAGACTTAAATTTTTTAGGGCATAGTCACTCTATCGCTTCCTACCTCGTAGAAACTTCAGCAGGTCCCGTGTTGGTAGAAACTGGTCCTCATTCTGTTTTGCCAAATCTCAAGAAAGGATTGGCTGAAAGGGGATATAAACTAAGTGATATTCAGCACGTTTTTTTGACCCATATTCACTTAGACCATGCAGGAGCAGCTTGGTACTTTGCCCATCAAGGAGCAACAGTCTATGTGCATCCGTTTGGTTACAAACATCTTGCCCAACCCGAAAAACTTTTATACTCTGCAAAACGTATTTACCAGGATGATATGGGCCGACTTTGGGGAGATATGAAAGCCATACCCGAAAGTCAATTGGTCGCAGTAGAAAACAAAGCTGAATTCACCATTGGAGATACAACCTTCAAAGCTTGGCATACGCCTGGTCATGCAGTGCATCATATTGCTTGGCAACTCGACAAAGGCCTCTTTGCAGGAGATGTGGCAGGGGTAAAAATTGAAGGAGGAAAAGTGGTCGTTCCTTGTCCACCGCCTGATATCAATCTTGAAGATTGGAAAAAATCTGTCGAATTATTGAAGTCTTTGGAACTTGAACGATTGTATTTAGCACATTTCGGTGAAATTCAAAATGTTAATGAACATTTGGATGAAGTAATAGAGTGTCTTTGGGACTGGGCAAATTGGATAAAACCCTATTGGGAAAGCGGCAAAAGTGCAGAGGAAATCACGCCTCTTTTTGAAGCTTATGCCGACCAACAACTTATTGACTACGGTATTGATGCCGAGGGGCGTGCGAGGTATGAAGCGGCAAATCCTTCGTGGATGAGTGTAGCGGGTTTGATGCGGTATTGGCGTAAAAAAACGGCTTCGTAAATGGTATAGACCATAGACGAAAGGAGTGAGAAACGATTTTTAAAGATAACAAACAATCAATTGATAATTAATATTTCACCTCTCTGCAACTTCGTCCAAAGTCTAAAAATCAGCACGATATAGAAGTAAAAAATTATATTTTCATTTTTTAAAAAATAAACAAATGACCTTTAGAAAATTATTCTTTCTTTCATTGATAATGATGGTAGCAGTGAGCGCCTGTAAGAATCAAGGCGGAACATCTGCTCCTGATTTGAAAACTCCACAGGATTCTTTGGCGTATAGCTTGGGTGTAGATTATGCAAGTAGTTTGGCAGAAGCTGAGATCGCTGGCTTAAACATAGATGCTTTTACAAAAGGCCTGAACGATGTTTTGGAGGGAAAAGAGTTGGAAGTTTCTGATGAAGAGGTTGCTCAGCAAGTGCGTGATTTTGTCACCAAAATGCGTAGTCCTGAAGCAACTCCTGAAGACAAAAACATCAACGACGAAAAAGTGGCTTACGCTTTTGGTATTGATTATGGTTCAAACCTGAAAAAAAGTGGTTTAACAGACTTCAATGAATCTGCTTTTGCAGGTGCGGTTAATGCAACTATGGCAGGAGAAAGTGAAGACAATGTATTGTTGATTGATGCGGAAGCAGCTCGTGACATTATCCAAACACAGTTTACTGCTATTCAAGCTAAAAAAGGCGAAGCAAACAAAGCGAAAGGGGAGGAATTCTTGTCAAAAAACAAAGAACGAGAAGGAATCACCGTTACCGAAAGTGGTTTGCAATACGAAGTAATGACTGAAGGAACAGGCGCGAAACCTGCTGCTGAAGACAAAGTGAGAGTTCACTATCATGGTACATTGATTGACGGAACCGTATTTGACAGCTCAGTAGATCGTGGCGAACCTGCCGAATTCCCTGTTGGCGGTGTTATCAAAGGGTGGGTAGAAGCTCTTCAATTGATGCCTGTGGGTTCAAAATGGAAACTATACATTCCTGCTGATTTGGCGTATGGTGAGCGTGGAGCTGGCGGAGATATTGGCCCACAAGAAACCTTGATTTTTGAAGTAGAATTGTTGGAAATCTTAGGAGACGAATAGCTTCAAAACTCTAATACAAATTCAATTCTAAATGCAAAAGGCGAAAGAAAATCATTTCTTTCGCCTTTTGTAATTAATTTACTTCTTCAAAATAAGGCAAATCCTCAATAAAAGAATAGCTATTCGTCTCATAGTCAATCTTGCAGCAAAAGTGTTCTAAGCCATTGGTAACAAAGAGATAGGTCACTTTCAAAGAAATATTGTAAGCTGCAATTTGGTCAAAAACTTGCTGAGTGATTTTGACATTTGGAGCTTTACATTCCACAATCAAAATAGGTTCCCCATTTTTATTGTAAGCCACCACATCAGTTCTACGCAGCAAAGTGTTCACCTTCAATGCCTTTTCGACGGCCAAAAAACTTTTGGGGTATGCCCTGTCTTTTACCAAAAATTGAAGTACATGCTGACGCACCCACTCTTCGGGAGTCCACAGCAAATATTTACGCCGCACAAAACCAAATAAATAATTTTTATTGTCGACTTTCTTGGTAGGAATAGAATATTCAGGAAAATTGAGTTGCATTTTAGATATTTTGAAAACCTTACATCAAGTAATCAACTCCACTGCCCCCTCAACTTCAATACCTTCTCAATCACATCTCGCACACAGCCATATCCACCCTTCAGAGGCGAAACATATTGGCTGATGGCCTTGATTTCAGGCACCGCATCTGCAGGACAAACAGGCATTCCGACTTGCATCATCACCTCCTGATCAGGAACATCGTCACCCATATACAAGATTTGTGACTTTTGAAGGTCGTAGGTCAAAAGATACTCATCAAAAGCATCAATTTTGTGCTGAATACCAGCATAAATATCCACCACACCCAAGCCCTTCAAGCGGCTCGTTACCCCCGCAGAACTTCCGCCTGTGATAATCGCTATATTCAGACCCGCCTCCAGTGCCTTTTTCACCGCATAACCATCGCGGGTATTCATAGTTCGCAGCAGTTCGCCTTTTTCGGTAATGAGTAGGTTGCTGTTCGTAAACACCCCGTCAATATCAAAAATGAGCGTGTCAATATCTCGAAACTTAGCTAATAAATTCATTCAGTTATTGATTTTCTTCACGCCATTCATACACCCATGCCGCCTGAATCTGCTCCAAGTGTCCTTCACTACAATCTTCCCGAGCACCCTCAAAAGTTGGAATCTCTAAAACCCATTCGATCAAATCCGTAAAGCGAATACGGTAAATCTTACTTTGGGTAAACTCCTCGCCAAAACGCTCATAGAGTTTCATCGCAATGTCCTCATGGTCAGCCCAATAAATTGGTAAATCATCTAATTCTTCAAAGCTCATATATTTGATATTTAATTTGTTTTTGAATTTTCCAAATTTCAGTGCAAGCAAAAACGAATTTGAGTTTGCATTTGAAACTTGAATTTGAATTTCCCAAATTTCAGTGCGAACAAAAGCTAATTTGAGTTTGCATTTGAAATTTGAGTTTGAATTTTCCAAATTTCAGTGCGAACAAAAGCTAATTTGAGTTTGCATTTGAAATTTGAGTTTGAATTTCCCAAATTTCAGTGCGAACAAAAGCTAATTTGAGTTTGCATTTGAAATTTGAGTTTGAATTTTCCAAATTTCAGTGCGAACAAAAGCTAATTTGAGTTTGCATTTGAAATTTGAGTTTGCATTTCCCAAATTTCAGTGCGAACAAAAGCTAATTTGAGTTTGCATTTGAAATTTGAGTTTGAATTTTCCTAGTGTTCATGCCCAATGATATTCCGTTGGTCAGGAATCGTAATCTCCAGTTCTCCGCTGCCTTCCAACAAAATGCACTGACAGCCCAAACGAGACTCCAATCTTGGACTGATTGCACGATCAACATAGTCCTCCTCTTTATCACTTATTTCTTCCACAAAATCCTCTCCTTTCGTCAAATAAATATGACAAGTCGTACAAGCGCAAACGCCTCCACAGTTGTGATGCAAATCTATATCATTCAACAAGACCCCCTCCAAAATAGAATGGTCAGGCTCGACCTCAATAACTTGGGTTTCTTTGTCCGACTCTTCAAAATTAACAGTTATTTTATACATGTTTATATTTTATCTTCCAACAAAATGAAGCACAAAAGTACAAAACATCAATGGATTATTTTGCAATGCTTTCAGAAATCAAATGGTACAACAACTGCCTGTCGGGATGGTTCTGCAACAGCTTCAAATGCTTTTCAATCGTCGTCTTATCGCCCCTAATAGCGGGGCCTGTTTGAGCAATTTTAGGCGAAATAGACTGAACTTTTTCAAAAGTCTCTCGAATCAAGGGCTGCAAAATCCCAAAAGGAACATCAAATTCTTGACAAATTTCCTCCCCCAAAGTGAGCAAATGATTGGTAAAGTTGTTCACAAAAACGGCTGCAACATGAAGAGCTTGCCGCTGTTTATCGGTTATTAAATGCACAGTAGGCGAAAGCTGCTGGGCCAGTTGGAAGAGTTGGTTTCTCACCGTTTGAGAATTTCCATCAATACAAAAAGGAACAGCCTGCCAATTGACTGTTTTAGCTAGGCTGAAAGTTTGAAGCGGATAAAAAATACCGAATTGCTCGTGTTGCCGTAAAACCTCCGTAGAGGTAGCACCCGAAGTGTGTACTACTATTCCATTTACTTGCGTTTTCTTCAATTTCTGACTGACTTCTTCAATCGCTTGGTCGTTCACTGCAATGATATAAACATCTGATTTCGGGTTGATTGATGTCCAATCTGACACACATTTTTTGGCTAAAATTGGAGGGAAATGGGCAAAGCGTTTGGGGTTTCTACTGAATATTTGCAGTAGGTGGTGGTCGGTTTGTTGGAAGGCGGTCGCTAAATGATAACCGACATTACCAGCTCCTATAATGGTGATGTTCATCTGGATAGAATGGTTTTTTCTTTCATGCAAGATAAAGAGAATTGAAGGAAGAAAGTTTATTTGGAGGTTTGAATCTGAAAAAAGTAAAAGTGATGGGTGAGTTGTGCAACCTTTCCTGTCATGTGTGTAGAAGAAAATGGGGAGTTTGTGAATTATTTGGTGGAGTGAGTTTTCATCTTCAACAATTCTCCTTCAATGGTACTAAAGCTCTGCTCTTTCAGTCGTTTAATGTCCTCCGATTGTAGCCCTTCAGTGGAGATGGGTTTTCCAAACACACAAGTAATCGTTGCGGGGTGAATGGGCAATTTATCATCGGGAAACACGTCTCTTGTGCCAAGAAAGGTGACAGGAACAATAGGAATTTGAAGGTCAACAGCAATGCGGAAAGCCCCCGCATAAAAGGGTTTGAGAAGAATGTCTTTGGAGCGATTTCGTGTGCCTTCTGGAAATACCAAAATGGAATTGCCTTTTTTTACCCGTTCTTTAAGCTGCAATAAGCTTTTTTGGCGACTTTCCATACTTCTCCTGTCGACCATCACACAAAACTGCTTAAACAAATAACCCATGATGGGATATCGTCCTGCTTCGGCTTTCATCAAGGGATTGAAGTTGCCGGGAATGACTGCCGCTACCACAAAAATATCTGCAATGGCTCGGTGATTGGCTACATAGACATAAGATTTTTTAGCGTCTACATATTCCCCATTTACCAAACGATAGCGAACTCCCGATAAAAACCCCCATGTTCGCACCCAAAAACGATTGTAAACCATGATTTTTGGTCCCATTTTTTGCCCAAACAAACCAAAACCAATAAAGTAAAGAGGTATGGCAAAGAGGGCAAATGTCCCAAAAATGAGCATGGAGTAGAGACTGTGAATGTAACGGAGTAGCTTCATAAGTAAAACAAAATAAATCACAGATATTGAAGGTGGTGTAGATTACACAGGCACATAAAAATTTACAAGGATGTTCAAATTTAGTAAGATTTGAAGGATTCTCTTGGAAATAATCGAATTGATTAGGACTTTTACGCTTAATAATGACAAAAGAAGTAGAATAAAATGGCAGGTAATAGTTTTGGTACATTATTTAGAATCAGCACCTTTGGCGAATCACATGGTGTAGGCTTGGGGGTCATTATTGACGGATGCCCTGCTGGATTGGAGATAGACGAAGAGTTCATTCAGAGTGAATTAGCTCGCCGTCGCCCCGGTCAATCCAAGATTGTGACCCAACGCAAGGAAGGCGATGAGTTTGAACTGATGTCTGGTGTTTTTGAAGGAAAATCCACAGGTACGCCGATTGCAATGATCATTCGCAACAAGGACCAACGTTCTAAAGATTACAGCCACATCATGGACAAATACCGACCTTCTCATGCCGATTTTACATACGATGAAAAGTATGGTTTTCGGGATTATAGAGGTGGGGGGCGTTCCTCTGCTCGTGAAACGGCTGCAAGGGTTGCGGCAGGGGCAGTGGCAAAGTTGCTCCTAAAACAATACGGTATCCGAATCACGGGCTATGTTTCGCAAGTTGGGGCATTGAAGTTGGAAAAGCCTTACCAAGAGTTGGATTTTAGTCAAATTGAAGCCAACCCTGTCCGCTGTGCTGATGCTGCAATGGCGGTTGAAATGGAGGACTTGATTAAGCAAATTCGCAAAGAAGGGGATACCATTGGAGGTGTAGTCAGTGCGGTCATTGAAGGAATGGCAACGGGGTTAGGCGCACCAGTTTTTGACAAATTACACGCAGATTTGGCGAAAGCCATGATGAGTATCAATGCAGCAAAGGGCTTTGAGTATGGTTCTGGTTTTGGGGGAGTGGAAATGAAAGGTTCGCAACACAACGATGTTTTTGAAGTGGTAGATGGAAAGACGGTTACCCAAACCAATCATTCGGGCGGTATTCAAGGCGGTATTTCCAATGGAATGGATATCTATTTTAGAGTGGCATTCAAGCCTGTGGCGACTATCATTCGGGCGCAGGATTCGGTGGACAAATCGGGAAATTCGGTGACGGTGACCGGAAAAGGAAGACACGATCCCTGTGTTGTCCCTCGTGCGGTGCCGATTGTAGAGGCAATGGCGGCTCTAGTGGTGGCGGATCATCTATTGAGAAATAAAAGTGTGCGGTTGGTGTAGATTTGAAGGGACTGAATTTTGATTTTGCAGTCCAAATCAAGCCAAAAAAGTTCGATATCCAACCTTTAAAATCAAATTGAGATTACATGATTTGAGTAATCACTCAAAATAAAAGGCAAAAGCCTCCGTTTTATAGTTGTCCTGTTACAAAAGGATTTAACTTACTCAATTGAATACCTTTGGTCGTACTAAGGTAGACTGTTTTCATAGTTAGTTTTGTCCCCCAAAGTAATTTACACTTTGGGGGTTTTGTTTTTACAATATTAAATTTTCCTTATCTTTGCAGACTATGACAAAAATACGTTTTACATTCATATTTAGACTGTTAGTAATTGCTTTTTTAATCAGCAATCAAAGCATTTCTGCTCAAATTTTTGATCAGGGAAAATCACACACAGCTGGGCTAACTGAAGGTGCAGTGACTTGTGTTCGGTACAATTCTGGAGGCAAAGTAATGGCGGCAGGTACTGAAAAGGGGAAAATAACGGTTCGGTACTTAGACTATATTCAGACAACCCGAATGCGTACGATTCCTAAAATATTGAGGGGGCATAAAGGAGCTATTACAGACCTTGCAATTCATAATAGCAATGATTTTCTGGCAAGTACGAGTGAAGATGGTACTTTGAGAATTTGGGACATCAAAGAAAAGAAAGTTATTTTTACGGTAGCAGCCAAACCTCGAAGCTCCAATCCAAGTGACAAGCCTCATTTTATTTTTGTGCATTTCAGTGTAATCAGCCCGAACACCTTATTTTATGGAAGTTCTGATGGACAGTTGTATCAAACTGACATTTTCAAAGGTGGAGTAATCGCCTCTGCCAATACTCAAAAAGAACATTTGAGTAGTTTTTCGTTTGGCAAAGAAGACAGAAAAGTGGCAATGGGTAGCTACAATAGTGTGAAAATATTGGACTGGAATACCAAAAAATTAGAACGAGAACTGAAACCTTGTAGGGCTAATGTCGTGTCGAGTAGTTTCAGCCAAGGAAATCGTTTGTTGGCTTGTATGTGTGAGAATGGTGTACTGGGTATTTGGGAGGTGGCTTCTGGAAAACTACTGAAAAACGAAAAAATAAACAATACCAAAGAGAAAACAGAAGTATCTTTTTCTGATGATGGCAAATATTTAGTGATTGGCGGAACGGATTCAAATGGTGGGAAACCGCAGATATGGGATGTCCCTACGTTGTCTAAGGTAGGAATTTTGGAAGGGCATACAGGTTCGGTATTGAGCCTTGATTTTCGTGGAGATAGCAAACAAATCATTACTGCAGGTACGGATGCTCAGGTGATGACCTGGAACTATCGGGATATTCATGAGCCAGAATTGACAGAAGAAGAGCCAGAGGTAGAAGTGGAGGAAGAAGAATCTGTACCTGTCACAACTATTGTGCCTACGAGCCCTATTCCTCCCATTCAAACGCCTCCTTCTACTACAACGGATATAGAGATTCCTAAAGAAGTGGATTTGGATGAATTGAAGTTGACCTATACGCATCGCAATATCCCCGATTCACTGGGAGAAAGGAAGGTAACAACAGGCAAAAGGAGCTTTGTAAGGCGAGAACAAATAGAAATTTCTGTTTGGGATTCAGAAAATGTTGATGGTGATACGATTTCTCTTTACTTCAATGGAGAATGGCTGTTGAAAGAATATCCTTTGAGGAAGAAGAAGAAAAAAATCAATGTGGTTGTCAAAAGAAATGCAGACAACTATTTGGTACTATATGCCCACAATGAAGGCGAAAGACCTCCTAATACAGCTGCATTGCAGATAGACGATGGCGGAAAGATACGAAAGGTGGGTTTGAGTTCGGATATGAAAACCTGCGATGCCTTGAAGTTTGAGTTTTTGGACGAGTAAAGTAAAAAACAAAAAAGGGCTTGGTCGAAGAAGTATTATGTCGCTTTTTCCATTCACTTCTTCTTAACCAAACCCTTAAAATTATCATCATCTCATCTATCTCGCTTCTATAGAGAATCCAAAAGCTGATCCGTCATCTGACTGAATTCTTCTTCTGTGATTTCCCCTTTGTCGAGTAGCGTATTGAGGCGTTTGAGTTCTTCAGTCACCTCATTATTGATTTCATACATCTTGTATTCACCCTTGTTGGATTTTTTTCGAGTTTCTTCTACATAGACTCTACCTTTCTCAAGCGTCTCATAATAAAAATCTTGGAAAAGGTAGAAATTGAAGTTTTGCATACTACCTCCTTCTTCAAAGTGCTTCACAAAAACTTCTCCAATCGCATAGGTACTTGCAGCCGAAAAACCCGAGCGTAAAATACCTCCCAACAAAGAACCCGCACCCGGCACAATCTTCACCAAAGAGGCCGCCAACTTAGGCAAAGCTCCCCCTGCAACAGAGGTCAAAAGTACCTTATCTATAGATTTTTCGTAAGAAACTCTATACACATCACATAGTTCACTGATCATATTAGCCTGTACTACACTCAACACAGCTACATCTACCAAAGGAATGGGAATCAAACCTACCCCGATAGCAATGTATGTATGTTTTGAAATGATTTTTTGAGCCTGTTCTCTTTTGCCTTGCATGGTCTAAAAAAATTAAAAATTGCAGTAATAATAAATAAACGACTTCCATGGGAATAACAAAGTATGCACCAAGAAAGTTGCATATAGTTTTAATTACCCGACCAATAAAACCGCTTCATTTCTGGCGAAAATTCGTTTTCAGCACTGTCTTTGACAGACAGCTTCAAAACGAATGTTTGCACACCCGATTCTTTTATTCTGGGTGAAATACTCCAAGCAATCTTATGTGTGCCAATCGAATATTGGCGTTTTGTCAAATCTACAATTCTCTCTCCTTTGATATTGTAAATCGTTGCCTTCACAAAAAGTGGTTTCTTGATGCTAAACGCAAAGGTAGCAATATCTTCAAAGGGGTTGGGGTAAATAGTATCTATTTTTGCACTGCTGGTCAATGCTGCATAATCGGAGACATTCGACAAGCGGTTGGGAAACCCGGGAGAACCGCCTCTGAGAAGCGTATAACTGCCTTTTCCTTCCTCCTTTAGTCCATAAGCCCTATCTTCTACGACTTCTTTAAGCGAAACGGTATCTATCACTGCATAATTTATAGCCGCAGAACCGAATATTCCAATTTGTTTACGAGAAGAATCAAAATCAAAAGGAGCATGATAGATGCCCTGTTCGGGTTGTTCATCCAACCAAATCACCATAAATTCATCGGGCATCAAAGTCTGGGCAGGCAAATTCCATTTTTGAGGATTCCGAAAATCATTGGTCATAAAAAGGTCCCCTAACCAAACCGATTTATCACCCCCGTTATAAAGCTCTACCCATGCGTCGTATTCTCCATTAGGATCTTTTACCGCCGTTTTGTTTTGAGCCATGAATTCATTGATGAAAATTTTCGGCCCAATACGCATTTGTAAATTTTTAGTTCCCTCTTTCGGAAAACGGCTGATGAGTCCCGTAGCATCCTCTGCTTCAATGTAGTATTCGATTTGTCGAGCATTGGCTTTGGGCATAAAACTTGCTGCAAAAATATCGTCATTGGCATCTTTATCATTGTTCTCTCCATCGTCGTACATCGTCAATATTTGCCAACCCGAATTGTCACATTTGTAGTGAAGCGCTACCGTAGGTTGGACTTTCGCTTCATCCTCCACATCACACAGTATGGTAAGAGGTTCTGTATTTCGAGGGCGATCAGGTTCGTAATAGGCACCAAAAACGATGGGATTGATATTGACCAAATCCAGTTGTTCTACTATGCTATTGTAGCGTTTTTCGACATATTCCTTCAATCCATACTTTACATGACCTTCTAAAGCAGCGTCAAAAGAAGTGTTGAATTTTTGGAGGGTATACCCATAATCCTCTGTTCGATATTGATCGGCAGCCGCCGCAGTTTGAATCATCTTTTTTCGGCAATCAATAGCCGCACCCAAAGAAGCAGGATTCGCATACTTTTTTACCAACTTACTCATGTAATACGAAAAACGATTGCGAAAATCAGGTACTTTCAAAATTCGCTCATGTAGAGGAATAAACTTGTCTTTTGGAGTCCAAGCATACAGGTTTCTCATAGCCCAGTCTTCCGAGAATTCATCTATTCCAAAAGTGTTTTCAAATTGATGTGGAATGTATTCAAACTTGTCGGTTTTGGGGTTGTGATACAAAAAGTAGTTCCCAATATTGAAGGAATAACCCTCCCAGTTTCCAATAAAAATATCTACGGCTAAGGTTCTCAAAAACATGTCGACATTAAATACTCTATCAATATTTTCTTGAAATTCTTCTTCCGAACTGATATGCAGTCGATTGACAAAATTCGCTAAATCGCTGTAATCATCCCTTGCCAGATTATTCTTCAATTGGTAAACCCGTTTGCCATCTTGAGCGATTTTATAACGGTTCGCTTCAACGCCCAAATACCCTAAACTTGCATTGGCTGTTGCCTCATATAAATTGCCGTTTTTGTTGCCAAAATTATGAGACAAAAAGTTCTCGTCTACGGGTTCTACATTCAGATACAAACCATAGTATGCCCCATTGATATATACTTGCACATGATTGGATCTTGGAACAGCTACCTTCATTTCATGAAACAGGTCGGTGGCCAACTTTGCCCGCATCATAGTCGGATCTTTTTCCTGACCTGCAAGCCTCAATCGTTTCAAACCTTGAAAAGTGGCGTTTTTGTCGAAGCTATTGAATACTACTTCAAAAGATTTTTTGGTGATACTGCGATTAGAAGAGTTTCTACCCTTTAGTTTGAAGCCAACATTGCGAACAGTGTCTATTGTCTTTTCTCTGGTGAATATAAAAGTAGCAGGGTATTCTCTATTGCTCGTTAGGTCTTCAAAAATCAACTCTAAGTCAGTTACAGACATAAATAAGTCAATGCGTGCTAGAGAATTGTCTGCAAAAACAGGACTTTCACCCTCATAAGTATCTTGTCCACAATTACTAATCTTGTTGAAAATAGGAGAAAGCCAATGTGCAGATATGCTGAATATACTTACTACTATCAATAGACATATTGATGTTTTTAGCGAGAAATATTTCATTTTTCGGGGTTTATGTAAATTTAAAAACTGAAAACAAGCTTGATTTTGGAATTAGAGTTTGTGGTAAGTCCACCAAAATAAGCATTTTTTTTGAAATTTGAGAGGGTAGAACTTGCACCTATTAGAATAGTCAGATGCTGTATAAGTGAGACTTATCATCTCTTTCCATACTACTGTACAAAATGATTTTTGAACCATAAAAGTATCAAAAGGGCACAAAAGAGGTAGTTGAATTTCAGTTCTTTACTTTTGTTTTCTTTGTGCCTTTTGTGGTTGAATTAAAAATGTATAGTAGTATGGTCTCTTTCTTTACCGTTACTACTATTCAGCATCAAGGCAACATTTTTTTCTGTCTTGAAAAAACGTGTTATAAATCAGGTATTTAGAAAAAGGTGTAATCTTGATACTAGATAGTAAGGCAAATTAAAATATTAACTTAGTCATTTTCTACCTCCAATTTTCTCATTATTACAATTTAGTATCAAGGCGGTTTAATCTTTGTTTTTGTTCAAATATTTGTGAATAATTTATACTTATCGATTTTACACACAAGATATTTACAATATGACACACTCTTTTTTGTCATTCTGTAAGAATCTTGTGAGTTAGGATGACTAAGCTTATTGATAGTCAAAGATTCGCCAAAATCACAACCTTAAAAATGCAGTAATAGAATCAAAAAAAGTATAGTTCTGGCTAATTATTTATTGGAATTTGCCTAACAATTTATGGCCAAATAATAGATTATCATTATCCTACATCCTACATCCTACATCCTACATCCTACATCCTACATCCTACATCCTACATCCTACATCTTACATCTTACATCCTACATCTTACATCCTACATCCTACATCCTACATCTTTCGTCCAAATAGATTGATTTGAATTTGCCTAACGGTGAGTATTTGCAGAGGGGCTTAAAAAAAATTAGGTAACCAATCAAAATGGAAGATTGGGTTTGGAATAAGTGTTCTGATAAACAAATATCCAAAACCTCACTCCCGACCTTTCAATTTTAGTCTGCTTACTTAGCACATATTTTACGCCAAATCTAATAAATTTACAATAACTTGCCCATGAATCCAGAATAATCCAACTACAACTTCAATGTCCCCAATTCTTTACTGGCCAAATTGTTTTCCCAGAAATAAGAATTGAAAGACCGATACATCTGAAAGCCCAACTTCGGATACATTTGATTGGCGACCAGATTTGTTTTTTGAGTTTCGACCAACAAACCTGCGGATCGGGAGTAAACTGCCAACTCCATTGCACGTTCTACTAGTATGCGTGCAACGCCTTCCCCTCTAAAAGCTACTTTAACATATATATCGTTGATGATCCATGCTCGCCTCATACGCAAGGAGGAATAAAGCGGATACAATTGAATGAATCCTGCAATTTCTTTATTTTCTGCTACGGCAATGAAGATTTCAGAATCTTGTTTTTGGAGTCTTTCAGTTAAGAATTGATTTGCTGCCTTTAGATTAGACGTCATTTTGTATGAAATTCGGTAATCGTCAAACATAGGCACCAATTCATCCAAATGCAGTATACTAGCTTTGAAGATTTGCATAGCGGTTGATTGTTAAATTAGATTAAAAAAAATAAGAGACAAGGTTCAATTTGCAAAATTGTTCAATATTCACTAATTTATGCTAGGTTTTTGAAAAAAAATAACCTTCACTCTTCATTCTAAGGTTAAGCTTTCAAAACAACTTAGATCAGTTTTAACCCACTCTCAACAGGTCATTTTTTGAATATGAGATCGTACTTTGTTATCAAATTTCGATCTTTTAGACATTGTGTATTCATATAATACCCTAAAGTAGATACTTATGAAAAAAATAAAATATAGTATTGTTTGCTTTTTATTAAGTGTCTTATTCTCTCCCTTCAATGAGAGTAATATCGCACAAAATACACAAAACAACGACAATACCGAGCAACATGTTGGCTTCCGCTTTACTCAAAAAGGGAATTCCATTAAAATTCCTATCAAGACCTACCACAACCTTATATTGATTCCCTTACGTATCAACAATTCAATGGAAATGAATTTTATATTAGATACAGGGGTGAAAACGACGATTTTTACAGAGCCTCTACTTGCTGATTTTTTGTCATTCGGGAAAACCCGAAAAATAAAAGTCATAGGTCTGGGTGAAGGAACTGCTATTGAAGCATCGGTCGCTTCCAACTTGAAAATAACGCTTCCTGGAGGGATTGAAGGGCAGGGTATGAGCATGGTGATCTTACCCGAAAACACCATCTCTTTTTCCTCCATGTTTGGAGAGCCTGTATATGGCATCATTGGCTACGAAATGTTCAAACAATTTGTCATCGAAATAGATTACTACAACAGTTATATCCGCCTTCACAAACCCAGTAAACACAAGCCTCACAAAGCCGCAACCATTATCCCCATCCAAATCGAACGTACCAAACCTTATATCGAAACAACGGTGGTGGCTCAAAATGGCACCGAAAAAACAAGATTGTTGATTGATACAGGAGCCAGTCAAGCGGTTTCTTTGTGGCATGGTCAAGTAGAAGTACCTCTAAAAACCATTGACGCTTATTTGGGACAGGGCTTGAGTGGGAATATTTTTGGAAGATTGGGACGTATCAAAGGATTTCAAATTGGCGAATTTTATTTTGAAGATGTGGTTGCTGCTTATCCCGAAGAATCTTCTCTAAAAATGGTGAAAAACCCAGGTGATTGGCAGGGAAATTTGGGGGCGGCCATCTTGAAGCGATTTTCAGTCACCTTCGACTATCCCAAAAGCCGAATCCTGCTCCGAAAAAATGCGAATTACAAAAAGCCTTTTACCTACAATATCAGTGGCATAGAGCTTATCGCACAAGGTCCCAACTACAAACAATACCTAATTGAGCATGTTCGTGAAAATTCACCCGCAGCAAAAGCAGGCATAATGAAAGGAGATATATTGCTGTTTATCAATAATTTTACTACGCTCGACTCCAATATTGGTGAGGTTTATTCCCGCCTCAACCGCAAACCCGGAAAAAAAGTCTGCTTGAAAATCTTTAGGGAAGGAGAAACCTTAAAAAAGTGTATGAAGATAACAGAGCAATTGTGAGTAGGGAAGTGAGATTTGGGATTTTTTGTTGAGAACGGTTCAATTTTTGTATGGTCTAATGAACCACCATTGCAGAAATCCATCTTCAAATATCGTCAATCAAGCATCTTAAATTCTTCACCAAGAAAACGACCATTTTGAAAACGTCCT
This sequence comes from Bacteroidia bacterium, assembly GCA_030427245.1. Taxonomy (GTDB): domain Bacteria; phylum Bacteroidota; class Bacteroidia; order Chitinophagales; family UBA2359; genus JAUHXA01. The sequence continues at coordinate 76,735 of JAUHXA010000028.1, forward strand.
ACTCCGCTTCCCTTGTTTTTCAATTGCCACATTACCTCCTGCTTTTTTGTTTTCTAACAAGCTGTCAACAAATCAAAGAAAGCGCTTTTTTTTACAAAGCAAAAGCAAACCCAACGACTCCCATAGATACCGCCACCTTACTGCAAACAGATACTGCCTACCTTCAAAGAAAAGCGACCCCAATGGATCAACTCATTGGAATGAACGCCTTTATAGACGACCCAATAGGACTAATAGAAGCAGTGGGTTTTGTGCGGGAATACCATTCGTGGGTGTGGGACGAAGGCAATCACCAAAAAGACTATGAAGGTTATCCAAACAATCAACTCGCTTGGAATCCGGGAGCCGTAGAATGGAATTTTGATTTGTTTTATCAGAATCTTCACCAATTGGGCATCACCGTCAGTCCCGTATTGCAGGGCAATGTTCCGTGGTTGTTGCCGCCCAACTACTACGAACTCATGAGCAAACCCATTGCAGAAACCGAAGACGCAACGAATCCCAAGTCTTATACCGAACACGCCGATTATGTGTACCAATTTGCAGCCAGATACGGAAGCAATCGTTTGCCCAATAACTTACTGAAATTGAGAGCAGACCAAGAACGATTGACGGGTTTGGGCTATATCCGCTACCTCGAAAACTGGAACGAATACGATGCTTGGTGGAAAGACAGAAAGGTCTTTTTTGAGCCTGCCGAATATGCTGCAATGGCAAGTGCGGACTACGATGCACATCAAGGTAAATTGGGCAACACCATTGGGATGAAAAATGCGGACCCTGCAATGAAAATGGTCATGAGTGGCACAACGACTGCCGAATTGAAGCACCTGGAAGCATTGAAGGAATGGGCAGATGAAAATCGAGGCGGAGAACTGCCTTTTGATGTCATCAATGTGCATCATTACTCCAACGATAAAGGCGGACAATTTCACCAAAACTCCATTGGAGTCAGCCCCGAAGCGGATAAATTGAAGGAAAGAATGGAGCGTTTGGTGGCGTATCGAAATCGCTTTTTTCCCGACAAGGAAGTGTGGATCACCGAATTTGGTTACGATACCCATCCCAATTCTCCACAACGTGCGCCCCTGATTGCGGATTATTCGCAGGAGGAAGTGCAGGCACAATGGTTGGTGCGTTCTTATCTGGCGATTGCAGCCGCAGGCATTGACCGAGCAGCGATGTACATGCTTCGAGATGTAAACGAAAAGAGTGCCGTTCAGTTTCAAACTTCGGGTTTGGTGAGTAGCAAAGACACAGGCTATCGCACCAAAGCTTCGTGGTACTACGTCTATACACTCAAAAACCGCTTGTCTGGCATGGCTTACGAAAGGGAAATAGACAGCGGAGATGGGCGTGTCAAAATATACCGTTTTCGAGACCCAAACGATGCTTCAAAGGCGGGTTATGTGCTTTGGTGTCCAACGAGTGACGGGACGACCGTAGCGGATTTTCCTTTGCAGCTTTCTAAAAAGGAAGAAAGACAAAAGGCCGCTTTGATACGCTTCAAAAAAGGCGACCGAGATGGAGAACAAAGCTTTTTGACTACCAACCATAAAGGGCAACTAAAGGTCCATGTGAGTGAAAAACCTATCCTTGTTTTGACCAAATCGGACGACCTTCCTTATCCAAGAGCCTATCAACTGGACAAAAAAATGACTTTGGATAGTTCCATGATTTTCAGGTATGTCAATGGCAAAAAGGTGAAAGGAACGGAGAAAAATTGGGTGGACGAACAGGCGATGATAGGGGAGGTGTCTTATGGTGAAAAAAGCCAACCTACCACTACTTTTCATGCGGGTTTTGCGCCAAACAGCTATCCTGTGGAGGTGTATTTGGATTTGGGACAGGCGCATCAAATCTCCAAAATCTGCCTCTTTGATGTGAATGGAAAAGGGAACTGTTCGGTGGCTGCAATGGGTCAAAATCGGGAGGAATGGACGGATTTGTTTACCGACAATTTGGCCAACTACAATCAATGGAAGGTGCATGTAGTCAACACTTCTACTTCTGTATTGCGCTTTCGACTGCAGGATGCAAATGCGAATATTTCGGAGATTGGGGTGTATGTGGTGGGAGCGGAGGAGTAGAGAAAGAAAGGGGCTTTACAATGACAGATTGAAATAAAATATATGTATTGCAATGTGTTTTTCTTCTCCAACAGGAGTTACTACCTACTTACGTTTGCCCCTCGTAGTTTTTTTCATACTTGCCTTCAATGCTTGAATTTCCTTCAATAGTTCCCGAGCATCTCCATCCGTAGGCAACTGCTCGACCAATTCTCCTCGAAAAGCTTTGGCTAAAATCGCTTGCGGCAATACGTCAATTTTGTCTTTCAATTCTTCGTATTGTGCTTCAATTCGGTCTGCAATGGAAAATAGGTGTTCTACTTGTCGGACGATTTCGGTTTGTTCTTGGAGGGGGGGTAATAATAGAGATGTCTTTTTGATTGTACCTAAACTCACATTTGCTCTCGCAACATCAACAACATTGCTAAACAAAGCTGCTAATCCAAGAGTACTATTGAGAAAAATTGCAAGGTAATCTGATAAACAACAGTTATTTTTAGGTCGAATTAGACAAACTGCTTGGTTAATATTTGCATCATATTCCAATTTCCATACAGTTGTTCTACCAATTGAACCTCCAACGATATTAGTTAAAACATCACCAAAACTTAGAATTGAACGCTTTTGTTTATCATTAAATTTTCTTTCAACATATTTAAATTTCTCTTCAATAATTTCAAATCTATCTACATTTTCACTTGTAATAAATAAAATCGACTCTTTATTATAATCACCTACATAGCTAATACCCTGCCACTTAGGAGATGCGCCCTTAGTAACTATAATTGAAATATCAGATATTTTTTTTAAAGCCCACTTCCCAGACTCCTCCTCCGTCAATTTCCCAGTCACCGCCTGTGTCAAAACCGATTGTCGAAAATCTTTGAGTAGTTGAGGAATACGGTCGAGTTCAGCTTGCAGTTTTTCTAAGTGAGCAAAAAGGGTATCTAATTTGGCAACGATGCGTTTTTGTTCGAGGAGAGGGGGGAGTGGAAAAGGGTGCTTTTTAATAACAGTTTGTGAAATATTTGGTTGAGCCCCACCTTTACCTTTATCAATGAAGTTCTGTTTCTGCGATTTTAAATAAGAATGTAAAAAAAGATTATCTACTCCATTGTGAACTTGTGCAACTGCACATGCTTGATTTGTAGATGCTTCTATTCCAAAAATTGCAGTTTTACCTATCGTAGCCCCATACATTGCTATTCCAATTGAACCTTTTGGAAATAGCTTTGCACTTGAGTTTTTCAATCCTAATTCTGTGATAAACTCACTTGCTTCTAAAATTAGTCCATTGTTTAAATCTCCTGTTTTTACCCAAGGAATTTTACCTCCATAATATTTTTTCTCACTTCGTTTTGGTGTACCTCCTGACCCCCAGATAGCAATCTCCCCTAATGTAGTTTCCACCCACCCTTTCGGTAATTCATTCTCCATTATCCCAACGTTTTAATAATTAAATCCAATTCTCTGGCGATGTTTTCCAATACGTCCCTTGCCTCCTCTGCAATCTCCAAAGGTTCGCCCAAATCCGCACTGTTCACCAAGTTTTCATCTGCAATCAAGCCCAAATCCAAGCTGTCGTTTTTGGCTGCAATATCTGCTCTCGTCAGGCATTGCCATCTTTCATCTGCGATGCTTTTGCGTTTGTCTTGGTCAA
>JAUHXA010000029.1 GCA_030427245.1 Bacteroidia bacterium
AACCCTCCAAAATTTCTCCTTATCCACACTCTTTTGCACAATCCATAATATGGATGTGAATAAAGGTGGAAAAGTACTTCAATCCTTGATTTAAAAATAAGAGACTCAAATGAAGTGTGTATGAAAATCTACAAAATTCACCGCAATTCACATTTATTACCCATGAAAATGTGGATAAACTTTGATTTTTAACGTTTGTCCACATTGTTTTCCACAATCGCTGTTTTTTTGGTGGATAAGTGTGGATAAAAGAAAAGAATGGAGAGAGAAAGAGATTTGGCAAAAAATGGTTATTTTTGCTAAGATAATTAGAGGTGTGTGTAAATAAAACTACTACATTTTTGATTCCCCTCCCAAATTCTTATCTTGCAATACGTATGAAAAAACCAATAGATATACTCAAAGAATATTTTGGCTACCGTGCTTTTAGAGACAAGCAAGAGGAAATTATACAAACCGTATTAGAGGGAAAAGATACGCTTGTTTTGATGCCGACAGGAGGAGGAAAATCGGTCTGCTACCAAATTCCTGCAATGGTCAAGGAAGGTTTGTGCTTGGTGGTTTCGCCTTTAATATCACTCATGCAAGACCAAGTAGAAGCATTGAAACAAAACGGTATTGCAGCCGCTTATATAAACAGCACGCAGACCGTCAGCGAACAGCGATACATTGCCGAACAATGTTTGCGGAAAGCCATCAAGCTTCTATATATTTCCCCCGAAAAAGTGCAAACCGAACGTTTTCAAAACTTTTTGAGAAGCCTTCACGTCAATTTGATAGCAATAGATGAAGCACATTGTATTTCTTCATGGGGACACGATTTTCGCCCAGAATATGGGCAGTTAGGGGAGCTGCGACAACGATTCCCAGAAATACCTATGATTGCTTTGACCGCAACAGCAGACGAATTGACCCGCAAAGACATCATTGACCAACTCCACCTTCAAAACCCACAATCTTTTGTGAGTTCGTTTGATCGTCCCAACCTTCGATTGGAGGTCAGGCCAGGACAAGATAGAATCAAACAAATCATTGCTTTTCTAAATGATCACAAAGAAGATTCGGGAATTATCTATTGTTTGAGTCGAAAAAGCACAGAATCGCTTGCCGAAAAACTGCGAAAAAAAGGCTTCAATGCTGCTCCTTATCATGCAAGACTGCCCGACAATCAAAAGGCGAAAGTTTTGAGGGATTTTCTAAGGGACGATGTGCGAATCGTTTGTGCCACAATTGCCTTTGGAATGGGCATTGACAAATCGAATGTGCGTTTTGTGATTCACTACAATCTACCCAAAAACCTCGAAAGCTACTACCAAGAAATTGGTCGTGCGGGACGTGACGGAGTGGACAGCGAAACGGTATTGTTTTACACATACGCAGATGTGATGATGCACCGCAAAATCATTGAAGGAGAGGATTCTAAGAAGAAAGAATTGAAGGTAGCGAAGTTGGAACGATTGCAGCAGTTTGCAGAATCCAGCACTTGCAGAAGAAAAGTATTGTTGTCCTATTTTTCTGAACCTTTCGAAAAAAAATGCGAGAACTGCGATGTCTGCAGCAATCCCCGCAAAACTTTTGATGCTACGATTATCGCCCAAAAAGCTCTTTCTGCTGTTTACCGTTTGCAACAGCAAGTGGGTATCAAAACCGCTATTGATGTGCTACGAGGTTCTCATGCTCAGAATGTTACTTCAAAAGGCTACCACACCATCAAAACTTTTGGAGTAGGGAGAGACATCAGTTTCTTCAATTGGCAAAACTACTTTCACCAACTTCTCAATCTGTCTTATTTGACGATTGCCTACGACCAACACAATGCCCTCAAAATTACTCCAAAAGCCCACGATGTATTGTTTAAAAAAGAAAAGGTATTTTTGGTAAAAGCACAAAGTCAAGTCGTTGCAACACCTATTCCGACAAAGACAAAAACCGAAGAGGCTGCGGATGCTTTGTTTGAGCGACTCCGAAAGCTCCGCAAAGTTTTGGCAGACGAACAACAAGTGCCGCCCTATGTGGTTTTTAATGACGAAACCCTCAAACAGATGGCTTCAAAACGCCCAACAACTCGAGAGGCTATGCTCGAAATTTCGGGTGTGGGTTTGCGGAAGATGGCATTTTATGGAGACGATTTCATGAATGAGATCATTGATTTTATGGTTACGGATGGGCAAAAGCTTAAAGGGGGGACATTGATTACTACTTACCACTTTTTTCAGCAAGGGAAAACACCTGAACAGATTGCAAAAGAGCGAGATATGTCTACTATGACTATCTACAATCACCTTATCAAACTCTACAAAAAGGATTACAAAATTGACCTACGCCGATTGATTGGTCAAGAGGAACTGGACGAAATCATTGCTACTGCAAAAAGCATAGAAAAGGAAAATGAAGAACGGCGCTTGAAGCCTGTTTTTGAAGCATTGGAAGGGAAATACAACTATGACAAAATTCGGATTGGAATGGAGTTGATGGAAGGTTAAAAAATGGTGTGTGAATTCTAATAAGAGTTGTATCGAGGGATACAAATTCAACATAAAAAAGCGGATAATTAAAGTTAGTTTTGCTTTTTATTTTCATTTGAATTTTTTCAAAAATATATGGAAGAAATAGAAAATATTGAACTGACTTATCTGACGGTAAACGATTATCAGGAGCTAAAATTGGCGATGATTGAATCTTATACCACAATGCCTAATTCCTATTGGGAAGAACATCAAATAGATACGCTGATTAAGCGATTTCCTGAAGGACAGGTGGTGATTAAAATAAACCAACAAATTGCAGGATGTGCCTTATCCATCATTGTGGATTATGACCAATTTGATGGAAACCATACGTATGAGGAAGTTACAGGCAATGATACTTTTCGTACCCACACCTCAGAAGGAGATGTGCTGTATGGAATTGATATTTTTATCAAGCCCGAATTTCGAGGTTTGCGGCTCGGTCGTAGGTTATACGATTATCGCAAAGAATTGTGCGAACGGTTGAACCTCAAAAGCATTGTGTTTGGAGGTAGAATACCAAATTTCCATAAATACGCTCACGAACTTTCTCCGAAACAGTACATTGAAAAAGTGAAGCGAAAGGAGATTCACGACCCTGTATTGAATTTTCAAATTTCCAATGATTTTCGCCCTTCCAAAATTCTCAAAAATTATTTGGAAGGAGATAAACTTTCCAAGGATTATGCTGTGCTATTGAGGTGGGACAATATATTCTATGAGAAGCAAACCAAAAAAGCAAGTGTAACCAAGACGGTCGTACGTTTAGGCTTGATTCAGTGGCAAATGCGTCCTTACAAAAACTTAAAAGAACTCCTTGAGCAAGCAGAATTTTTTATTGATTCGGTATCGGGTTATCGTTCTGATTTTGCACTGTTTCCCGAATTTTTTAATGCGCCTTTGATGGCAGAAAACAACCATTTGAAGGAATCCGATGCCATCAGAGAATTGGCAGGTCACACCGAAAGTATTGTGCAGCAATTTTCAAAATTTGCTATTTCGTACAACATCAACATCATCACAGGCAGTATGCCCGAAATCTACAACGACCGACTTTATAACGTTGGGTATCTTTGCCGAAGAGATGGCAGTATTGACCGATACGAAAAGCTGCATGTCACACCCGATGAATCCAGAATATGGGGCATGGAAGGCGGCACCAAACTGCATACATTTGACACCGATTGTGGCAGGATAGGCATTTTGATATGCTACGATGTGGAATTTCCCGAACTCAGTCGACTCCTTGCCGACGAAGGAATGGATATTTTGTTTGTGCCATTCTTGACCGATACCCAAAACGGCTATTCTCGTGTTCGCAATTGCGCTCAGGCGAGAGCCATTGAAAATGAGTGTTATGTCGCCATTGCAGGAAGTGTAGGTAACCTACCTAAAGTTCACAATATGGACATACAATATGCTCAATCTACCGTATTCACGCCTTGTGACTTTTCCTTTCCTGCCAACGGAATCAAAGCGGAAGCAACAACCAATACCGAAATGATTTTGATTGCAGATGTAGACATTGATTTGTTGAGAGAATTGAATCAGTTTGGAAGTGTTCGGAACTTGAAGGATAGGCGCAAAGATGTATTTGAATTGAGAAAGCGATAGGTTAATTGAAAACAAAAAAGCTCAATAAGGCTCTTTTATAAGAGTCCTATTGAGCTTGAATTTAATACCTGTTATTGTGTATTTGTTAGTCTTCCTTTCTGCTGCTATATCTTCTCGGACGACTATTAAAATTCCTTCGATTACCCGTTCCACTTTTAGGGCGAGGTTTTCTAGAAGACCGTCCTCTCGAATTGTTTGCTTTCACAGGAGGAGGATTGTCGCTTGGTTCAAAACCTTCAACTATCTCATTCGGTAATTTTTCGCCCACCAAACGTTCGATATCTCTCAAGTAGGCTCGTTCATCATGACTCACCAATGAAATCGCCTCACCACTTGCACCAGCCCTTCCTGTACGACCAATCCGATGCACATAAGCTTCTGCAATATTCGGTAATTCAAAGTTGATAACATGCGGCAACAAAGGAATGTCTAATCCACGAGCCGCAATATCCGTTGCGACCAAGACCCGAACATTACCTCTTTTAAAACCCGCCAAAGCCCGTGTTCTTGCAGCTTGGCTTTTGTTGCCATGAATTGCAGCCGCAGAAATGCCCTTACGTTCCATTTTCTGACACAAGCGATTTGCGCCATGCTTGGTACGTGTAAAAACCAATACTTGCTGCCAATTACCATCCGCTATCAATTTGATAATCAATGCGGTTTTGCGGCTTTTGTCAACGTGATACACTTTTTGCTCAATCACATCTACCGTAGAGTTTTCGGGAGTTGCCTCCACCAATACAGGATGGTACATAAAACCTTTAGCCAGTTTTTTAATATCTTTGGAGAAGGTCGCCGAAAACAACAAATTTTGGCGTTTAGAAGGCATCAATGCGAGGATTTTATTAATGTCTCGCAAAAATCCCATGTCCAACATTCTGTCCGCTTCGTCCAAAATCAATATTTCAATTTTTGCCAAAGACAATGCTCCTTGATTCTGCAAATCTAATAAACGTCCAGGGGTAGCGACCAAAATGTCCACACCATTTCGCAAAGCTCTCACTTGTGGGTTTTGGTTTACCCCTCCAAAAATGACCGTAGAACGAATGTCCAAAAACTTGCTGTATTCCTTCACATTTTCCAATACCTGTGCGGCCAATTCCCTTGTGGGAGTCAGTACAAGCGCGCGTATCGGTCTTTTTCTCAGTTTAGGTCCTTCAGATAAGATTTGAAGCATAGGGAGAGTAAATCCTGCCGTTTTTCCTGTTCCTGTTTGGGCAGATGCCAAAACATCTTTACCTTCCAAAATCAATGGTATCGCCTTTTCTTGTATGGGGGATGGCTCTGTATATCCTTTCTTGCTAACGGCTTTCAACAAGGGTTCAGATAAGCCTAATTCATTAAATGACATATAAATTGTTTGTGAAATGACAATTTATAGGTGATGTCATTTCGGAATGAAGCCACAAAGGTACAACGAATTTAGTTGTGGTGTTCTTTTTCTGCTTCAATCCATTAAAAATAAGTTTTGATATAATATTAACAACTAACTCCAAAAATCGTTCCCAAACTCCAATAGGAACTAAAAAGAACATTTCGAGGTTAAAATGAAAAAACACAAACCAAACCTTCAATGAAACAAAAAACTCTCCCTTACTCTATCCTTGTGATTGTCACATTTTTGATTGCTTTTTATGGTAAACGGATATCGAGCCACTTCACAGACCTCTCATTTACTTCCGATATTGCCAAAATTATCTATGCCTATTCTTGGTGGATTGTACCCGTCATCTTGGTTGTAGGTATTTTGTATGGCTTCAAAAATATCCTCAAAGAAATGCGGCTTCACCAAGGCCTTGTCATAGGTTTTGGATTTGCCTTTGTGACAGTTCTACCCATGTTTTTGGGTTCTGCAATGATTGGAAACATCAATAGTGAAATTTCTACGCTTAAACTCATTCAATCAACGCTGCTTGCAGGATTCATGGAAGAGTGGCTATTTCGAGGATTTTTATTTGGCATGTTGTTTCGCAAACTTCAATGGGGATTCATTCCTGCGGCTGTTTTGGGTGCGGTGATTTTTGGAATGGGGCATATCTATCAAGGCGTTGATTTCATGCAAATTGTGGGCATTTTTGCAGTGACCTTTATGGGCGCAGTCTGGTTTGCTTGGTTATTTATTGAATGGAAAGAAAACCTGTGGATTCCCATTTTTCTCCACATTTTCATGAACCTATCCTGGATTTTATTTGATGTGAGCAGCAATGCATTAGGTGGTGTTTTACCCAATGTTTTCAGAATCATTACCATTGCATTGACGGTCATTTTCACCATTCACTACAACAAAACAAAAGACTATACTCGTATTCATGAGGGCAATTTGTGGAGCATTAAGATTTGAACAGAAAAGTTAATCTAAAGGAATTGCCATACTGAATACAAATATAAAAACGCCAACCCAAGTGAGTCAGTTCCTTTCCATCTAAAAGTTCATGTTCAAAACCAGATAACAACATCAATACTCCAAAACCACTCCCCCAATCGAAAGCCCCGCTCCTGTACCAATCAACAAAACCTTATCGCCTCTCACAATTCGCTTGGCTTCAATCGCATCGTACAATGCCATCGGAATACTCGCCGCAATACAATTACCGTGGGTTTCAAGATGTGAAAAAAACTGATTTTCCTTCAATCGAAGTAATCGTTGCCCCATCTTCAAACCCGCTTTACTCGCCTGATGTGGAATACACAAATCCAAGTCTTTCACTTCAAAATCAAGTGGTTCAAACAAATTTTTCACAAAAGGAGGTGTAATTTGCATCACCAAACGCAACAATTCACGACCTCTCATATCAAAGGTAAATGCTTCATCTACAATACTTTTGTCTCGTCCGTGTGCTATATTGCCGCCTGCTCGAACAATCGTATGGGCAACGCCCTTAGAGAAAGTTTGCATATTGGCATTGAGAACTGCAGAAGAATCGCCGTCATTCGGCAAAGCCACAATTGCCGCAGCCGCCCCATCTCCCAACAAAGACGAACTTTCCCAATCTTTGTAGTTTAGCGACTTCGAGGCTATTTCACTACTCACAATCGCAATCCTTCGGTAACGTTTTCCGTCCAACAGTGAACTCACCACATCCAAAGCAGTGATAAAACTCAAGCAAGTAGAATCAATATCAAAACAAGGAATTCCCGCCTCCAATTTGCCCATTTCTTTCGGAATCCAACAGGCCCGATGTGGAATCGGATAGTCAAAAGAACCAGATGCACACACTATCAAATCCAAATCTTCAAACACCAATTCTGCTTTCTGCAATGCCTCCTCCAATGCTCTTGCACCCATATAGGCACACGTTTCCGCCTCATTTGCATAATGCCGATATTCGACTCCAGAATGTTTGGCTATCCAGCCTTTTGGAATTTGATGTGCTTTTTCCAATTCAATTGCAGGTACTTGGCGAGTAGGCAAATATTTGCCCATTCCAACGATTTTTAGGGGTTTTATCATGGTGTTTTGATTTGAATTTTAGAATTTAAAGAAATCAAACTTCAAAAATCATACACCGTAAATCTTCCTACTTGTGGGATATATGATGTATGATTGACGATATTTGATTTGTGATTTTGTCTTACTTTTTATACAAAAAATATGCAGCACTTCAACGAAACAAACATCCACACCCTATCGTTCCCCGAATCCTTCAATGGTCAATACGCCAAACGCTTATTACTGCCCTTGATAGAAAAAGGCACACTCCATTTTTTCGACAATGTGGACTGCAAAATAGAACTGTTATTGGTCAATGGTGAACTCATTCCCATCAGCATCACCGAACCAAAAGCAAAGATTAAGAATTCTTATGTCTGTTCACCCATTACGCACTATGTTGATTATGGATTTCGTGAAATTGACATCGAATTTCCAAATCGCCCATTGCTCAAAGGCTTCTGCAAATCGGTACTTTGGAGCTTCAAAACCGCCTTTATTCGCTCCAGTTTCGACCAAGTTGTGATGGTCAACAATTGGCTGCTCTCGACCAATTTATACCCCAATCTGACCACTTCCGACATTGAAGCAATCAACGAGTTTCTAATCAACCGTTTTCCCAAACACGCCATTATCTACCGTTCGGTCAATCCCTTGCTAAATGGAGAATTGTTGGAAACACTATCGTTAGCAGGATTTGAACGTATATTAAGCCGTCAAGTTTACCTCATTGACCCGAAAAAAGGAATATACAAAAAAAAGAAAGCCTACAAAATCGATCTTTCTCTTCAAAAAAAAACGACGGACCTCCAATGGTTCGATGCTTCCTATATCCAACTTCAAGACTTGCCTCGCCTCAAAACCCTCTACGATGATTTGTACCTCCAAAAATATGCAGAATACAATCCACAATTGACCTTGCCTTTTTTTGAGTACGCTTTGAAGGAAAAATGGCTGAATATGTGGGTATTGAAGGATAAGGCAACCGACCAAATTGAAGCGGTGATTGGTTATTTCAATCGAAATGGGGTGATGACTACGCCTGTCATTGGTTACAATCGAAGTATTCCACAAAAAAAAGGTCTATACCGATTGATTACCCTGCAAATCATCGAACAGGCAGTCCAAAACGACTACTTACTGCACATGAGTTCGGGAGCTTCAAAATTCAAAAAAATCAGAGGGGGAGAACCTTATTTGGAATACAATATGGTGTATTATCAACATTTGTCAATGGGAAGACGTGCGCCGTGGAATGCTTTTGGAGGATTGACGAAGTATTTGGCAGTTCCTATTTTTGAACGATTTGAATTGTAAATAGAGCCTGTTATTGTATTTTCTTTCTCAGTTTTTGGACTCTTTCAAGTGTCCAACCTGTTACTTTGGCTACCATTTCTTCGCTTGCACCTTCCTTCAAAAAGCCCATAGCCATCTTTACTTGATTGTCTGCAATAGCTGTATCGACTACATTCATGAAATCTCGATAGTTTTTTAATGCTTCTTGATAAGCCATGCGCTCTTTTGCATCGAATTTAGCAATCTCTGCTACATCAAATAACTTTTGAAAAACCTTTTCTTGCAAACTCGGAGAACGACTTTGGAGTTTGTGGAGGTTTTTGAGAACATACAACCATTTGTCAAAATGGGTTTTTAGTTCAGATTCTGTTTTTTTAAAGCGAGGCATTTCAAGGTAGATAAAGGTCAGTTTTTTGTAAAAGACTGTTAATCTGTCAATATCCATCAACTGAATTTTGTGCAAATAAGGTGTTGCATCTGTTCTCTTTCGTCTTCCGTTCTCAAACTCAAAGTCCATGATTGCAATTGTATAAACTGCCGTCAACTTAAAATCCCATTTTTTGCCTGTCTTGGCTTGCTCTTGTATAGGGAAAGTCGAATAGTAAATACTTCTGTCTTTAAAAAATTGTTGCTTTGCTCTTTGAATTTCAACGATAAACTTGTCTCCTTTTTCATTCTCACAATACAAATCAAAAATAGCTCGCCTATCTTCTTCGTGATTGGAAAGGTGTTCGTTTTTTAAGTAAGTCAAATCAGCTATTTTGTGTTCTTTTAGAGGTAATAACTCATTCAAAAAATCAATCAACAAATCCTTATTAACTTCTTCTCCAAAAAGTTTCTTGAAACCAAAATCTGTAAAGGGATTAACAAATACTTCTGCCATGATACTATGTGTTTTGCTTTACAAATATAATGAAAATGCACCTTTCTTTGTTTGGAATTAAATAGAATCATTTCTTGTTGGAACTTTTGTGAATCCCCTGCAATTGTTATATTTAACGCAGCAAACTAAACCAAAACACATCATACCGATGCCCAAAAACAATAAAAACAAAAACTCTCTACTTCCCATCCTCTCGAAAGACAATCTACCCGAAATCATCTCGACTTTCACCGACACCTCCATCAAAGTCATCGAAAAATTGGATTTGCTCAAAAACGACAGTTGGTTGGGCGACATTCCTTTCGGCAAGTTGTTGGGCTTTTTTGTGAAAAAATTGGTGAAAATCGAAGATGTGGACAAAGCATTGCAGCAAGCCGTCGCCAAAAGTTATTTCTATACCTTTTTGAATGCAGTTCAGGCAAACAACCTGAGTCCTCAAATCACTGCCGAAGAACTGCTACACACCTACCGACTCATCCAAAACTATTACGCCAAACAACCCACCAAAGCTGCCCTATTCGACATCAATGACTATCTCGAAAACGAAGTCGTCCAAAACTACCAACTGCCTGTTTACTACCTCATGCAGCACAGCGACCTAAGCGCAGGACAACAAACGGCTGTCGAACAATACATGGCAGTTTGGGCAAAGCACGATTTTTTGAAGCTGATAGAGGAATCGGAAATCGTCTTTGACAAATTCCGCAAATACCTCAAAAGCGATTCCTACGCCGAAATGCGGGAAGTGCTGAAAAAAGAAGCCTACAAAAACCGACTGAAAAACCAATATTGCGAACCCGTTTGGGGCGATGAACAAGGGATGCGTTTGGTGGATATTTATGTCGAACCGCATTTTGAAGTACATTCCTATTGTTTCGACAAAGGGGATAGTCGGGTTGGGCATCGCTCTGATAATTTCGTCAAAGTCGATTATCCACCCAAATCCCTGCATTATTTTGTGGACGATTGGCTGCATCGAAAGAAACCTTTAGCACTTCAATCCGAAAAATCCAACATCTTGTTTTTGTTTGGCTACCCCGGACAGGGCAAGACCTCCTTCTGCAAGCGGCTTCTATTCGACACCTATACAGGCGACAAAGCCCTCTCCAAACCCTTGCATTTCATTCGACTGCGAGACATTTCTGCCGTTGGAGATTTGCTAAAAAATCCCACCAATGTCCTCAAAGAACACATAGACGACGAAAGAGACACCAAAGAAAAACTCTCCAAAAAGCAATTTATGCGTTCTATTTGGTTGTTGGACGGTCTGGACGAACTGCACCAACAAAACAATCTACCGCAAACAAGCATCGAAAACTTCTGCTTGGACTTGATAGAATTGGCAGCTAATCACGATGAACTGCAAATCATCGTCACCTCTCGATTCGGCTATATAGACCTCAAACGCCTCAAAAAAGAAGAAGCCCTACTGCTGCAACTGCAAACCTTCTCTCTTGAACAGCAACTGCAATGGCTCAACAACTATCAGCGTTTTTATCCCAATTGCAAACTAAGCGCAGAAAAACTACAGAGCATACATGAAGGCTTCGATAAAAAATACAAACGACTGCAAGAACTGACCAATCAACCGATTTTGCTGCAAATGGTGGCTTCCTCCAACTATTTGATAGACGAAGATGCCCACATCACCGATATTTATTCCCAACTGTTCAGCATCGTCATCAATAGAAAGTGGGCAAAAAACAAACTCCGCAAAATCAAGGGTTTGCAGCCGTCTGTTCTACACGCTTTTTTGCAAGACATCGCCTTCGAGATTTTCCAATCGCCTAACGAATACCTTCACAAAAGTCAAATAGAGCAACTGCCTTACATCAAGCGATTCAAAGCACAACTACAAGAAGGCAATCTAAACAGTGTTTTGAAGGGTTTGATGTTGGCTTTTTACATGAAAGAAGTGCCGAGACATGCCGAGGACTTACTGCCACAGGAAGAAAAGAACTACGACTACGCCATCGAGTTCCTCCACAAATCGCTACAAGAATACCTAACTGCCGAAAAAATATGGCGGGATTTGAAAAAGATTTTTTTGGAGCAGAAAGAGGAATACGGTTTTGTAGAGTACCGATTGCAGGATGGTTTACCCTTTTTGCGAGAACTCTCCAAGTTGTTTGCTGCCAAAAGGTTGAGCGAGGAAATTATGGGCTATCTGATTGAGATTATACAAAAAGATACTGATGTAAAGCAAAAAGAGGATTTGATAGAACGACTGCATAAAAATATGCCTTTTTTGATTCAACACGATTATCTGTATAGTTATGAGGCGAGTCAAAAATCTGCTACTTCTCCAATTACGCAAAGCATGAATGTCTTTTATGGGCATTGGATGGTCTTGATGCACTTAAAGGAAGAATCCGATAATTATTTGGATTTTGGAGAGGAAAATGTCAAAAAACGATGGGTTTATTTGCTTCGGTGTATGGTCTCTGAAACCTCTCCTCCGTTTTTGAATCTCGCTAAACAAAAACTGATAGAAGCAAAGCTAGCAGGGGCAGACCTTCGTAGCGCAGACCTTCGTAGCGCATACCTTCGTAGCGCTAACCTTCGTAGCGCAGACCTTAGTCGCGCAGACCTTCGTAGCGCTAACCTTAGTCGCGCAGACCTTAGTCGCGCAGACCTTCGTAGCGCAGACCTTAGTAGCGCAGACCTTCGTAGCGCAGACCTTCGTAGCGCAGACCTTCGTAGCGCATACCTTCGTAGCGCATACCTTCGTAGCGCATACCTTCGTAGCGCAGACCTTCGTAGCGCAGACCTTAGTAGCGCAGACCTTAGTAGCGCAGACCTTAGTAGCGCAGACCTTAGTAGCGCAGACCTTCGTAGCGCAGACCTTCGTAGCGCAGACCTTCGTAGCGCTAACCTTAGTAGCGCAGACCTTAGTAGCGCAGACCTTAGTAGCGCAGACCTTAGTAGCGCAGACCTTCGTAGCGCAGACCTTAGTAGCGCAGACCTTCGTAGCGCAGACCTTCGTAGCGCTAATCTAGAAGGTACAAAAAATTTGACGATTGAACAGTTGCTACAAGCCAAAAGTTTGTATCAATGCAAAGGTTTGTCGGAGGAATGGGTGGCGGAATTGAAGGAGAAGAAGCCAGAGTTGTTTGAAGAACCTAAATATGAATTGGATTTGGGAGATTTTGATTTTGGAGAAGATGAACTTGATTTAGAGGTTTTGGACTTAGAGGATATAGATTTTGACGAGTTGGATTTTGACGATATAGACTTGGACGATTTGTAGAAAAGTCGTTCAAATGTCGCCAAATTCGTTGGATGTTGGCGACATTTTCTCTTTGTTTTGGGTTTTTATTCTTTATCTTCTATCTCCACAACATCTTTAGAAATTACTCCCACTTGTTTTCCAAATCCTTCGCCTACGGATTACCGAGAGGCAAAACGCATGATAGCTTTTGGATTATCGGGGGCTATCCACCTGTCGAAATTGCAGCGGAGTTGAGGGAGGTTTTTGAGGAAGTGCGGGAGAAGTGTAAGGAGAAGAAGGAGTCAGAGAGGGCAGAATTATAAAATGCTAAAAATCAAATTTTCCGCCCTTCCAAAAGCTATTCTAAAGGTTTTCTCAAAGATTTAGCCCATTCCACAAGCAGTTTTTCTACTTTTGCTAAGAGAAACCAATCAGTAATATGAAACTTCAACAAGCACTTGACACCTTACAAAGCAGCAATCTCCAAACGTGGGCAGAATTGGGGCAGTTTTTGGACAAATTGCGGGATGCGAAAACCATACCTACTGCCGTCTTCAAGGGAGACTTTGAGGACTTCAAACAACACATTTCCAAAGGAATTGGCTTTATTACCTTTCATTATGGAGTCTATGGAGTGACGGTCGAAATGAGCAAATATGCAAGTGCCATTAAGCGATTTGCGCCCAATGCACAACTGCATTTTTTGGCGGGAGAAATACCACCTGATGCCAGCACGCTTTTTGAGGAAAATAGCCATCAACATAAAATCAAAGAGATGCGAGGTTTTGCAGATTGGTCGCTATACGATGATTTTTACAAAGTTAAACACATTGAAGGGAGCGAAGAATACCGAGAACTTTTTCACCGATTTTGGCAAGAAACTTTGATTATCTTTCACAAATTGGGCAAGTATATCGAAGAAAACGATATTCAATTGCTCTATACCCTCAATACCTCCTCTCATCCAGGTAATGTATCTCTTACTTTGGCAACCGTTTTACTCTCCGAATATTTGCAGTTGCCAGTTATCAGCAACAACCACGAATTTTATTGGGAAGGCGGCAGTCGCCCCGAAAAGAACAAGCAAAAAATAGGTTCAAGAGACCATTTTTTCACCAATGCACACATCAGCGACTTTTTCAGTTTGATAGAACGCTTGTTTCCGTGGGAATCTCGTAGTTGGTTCAACATCAATGTCAATCGCAACCAAAGCAAACATCTCATCGAAAAAAACGGGCACAATCCTGCCAATGTTGCCGAAATTGGGACTGCAATTGATACTCAAAAGTTTACAGTCAAAACCAAACGAGATGCCATCAATGCCCAAATGCAAATAGAAACGGCTTTTAAACACTATGGAAATCGTTTGGCACTGTATGCTCCCGAACAAGTATTGCAGGGAAAGGTATTTAAAATCTCCGACCCAAAACCTTTGTTGATAGGGGCGAGTAAAAGCTTGAAACCTAATTTGTCTAACAACAATGTGGTCTTATTGCAGCCCACTCGAATTTTGAAACGAAAACAGATAGAAACCAGTTTTTATCTGCTGCAAATGATGCTGCAAGACCCCGATTTTATTCCAAAATTTGAGGACAATCCACAACTGAAAATTACCATTTTGGTGACGGGTTCTTTGCCCCTTGCACACGCCAAATATTTTGACGAAATCGTAAATGAGTTTGGCAATTTTTTACGTTCACAACCTTCAACCTTCCGCAATCGCATCTTTTTGGGCTTCTTATTCAGCGAAATAGACAAGCCCCGTTTTCGCAAGCATTTTCACAAACCGATTGATATTTCCAACCTCTACAATATGGCCTCTTTGGTGGTGTTGCCGAGTGAAACCGAAAGTCGAGGATTGCCGATTATTGAAGCTACGGCTTGTGGTGTGCCCATTTTTTGCCGCCGATACGATCCCGCAAAAGCCTATGCAGAGGTGATTGGTGAACATTTGTCGGAAGAGGAAAGATTGAAGGTAATCGAATATGATGGAGGCGATATTGAAGAACCTTTGGTGAAATCGGTGATTGACCATGTATTTTTCCCACAAAATTACAACAACGAGGTCGAACACAATTACATGGTCATTCAAAAGCGGTACAGCATTTCCGCTCTCCGAAAGAACTTGGAAGATTTGCTCTACAAATACTACTTACAGCTTCAGGAGAATAGTGAAGCCATGCAAATGGCGGTTCGATTACTCGATAATTATTTGCTGCAAACCCAAACAACTTCCGAGACTTTTGATAAAATAATTGACACTCGCCATCGAAAGTACATAGCAGGCTATCACCGAATGTCGTTTATGGGCATGTTAGAATCCTTCACAGAGTCGAGTCATTTTCGGAAAGAAGAACAATTGATTCGAGGTAAGGCAATGCGTTTTGCATTGAAAGTGCTTCGAGAAACACTTATAGAAAAGCCATTGAGCACCAAAGAATACCACTACTACTTCAATACGGTGGACAGCCTTTTTCATTACCACAATGGAGAAGTCCCGATGCTTCATGACCATTCGTTTTCTAATAAGCATAAAAGTCTGCAACGTTATCCTTACCGAAAACTGACCTATCAAGAATTGACGGGCTTGATAAGTGCCATTTTTCATGAAGTCGCTACGCCAATTCCCGCCCAACGGTTCGAGAAAACGCCCCACTTTTTTGTAGACTGGAAATTATCTATTTCGCAACTGACCAACAGCTCCAAATTGGCGATTGATGAGCGAGATATTTTGTATCGAAAAATTCAAGAAAATGTGCCTATTGCTTATTTCCCTGGAGGTTATGTGCGGTATGAATTGGAAGTGTTTGTTCTGCAAAGCATCCGTAAACGTTTGGGTTTGGGAACGGAGGAGGAATTGACCGATGAAATTCTCGAAGAACGTCATCATACACTCGAACCGATTTATATTTTCTGTGTCAATCGCCCGATTCGCCGTTGGCTAACGGCTGATACGTTTGAAAAATATCTGGCGAACAATGAGGATGGTGAAATGCGTCGTTTGGTGAAATACAACATCTGCCAAATCATCAAAACCGAACAATGGACGGTAGGTGTTCATTTGGGACAGTTGGGTGAAGATGCGCTTCAAAAGCTGCTGCATGTCAAGGAGAAAAGAGGATTTATCATTGCGAATGGCGAACACGCTGCTTTGATGACCGACATTGTTGATATTGACAGATTTCACATAGGCAAGGCCGTCAAAGTGACTTCTGCTCGAATGATGGGGATTGAAAGATACAGTGGTTTTGTGCAGTTTACACCCGCAGGTGTACGTACAACAGTGGGCTACCCTACACCGATTCAAACTGCTAAAGACTTCTACGAAATCCGAAAAAACCGCCTCTACAAGGAGCTTTGCCGAAAAATTGGCGCTTCAAAAGTATTGGCCGTATTGCGAGAAGATGCAGCCGAGAAAGGTACGCCTTTTGAAATGCTTTTGGAAGGGTTGAAGGGCACACATTTGAAGCGAAAAAAGAAAGTGAAATCTGCCATTGAGATTCAATATAGATTGGGTTTGTACAAAGACAAAATGCCTTATTCGATGGTTTTGACCCATATAGATACCACGAATTGGGAGTTCAAGGTATTGTCGGCAAGCGAAGAACTGGAAAGTTTGTCTGATTTGATAGAAGACTATGACAGTCAAGAATCGCACAAAGTTCGCTTTGCGGTGAATGGTGGGTATTACCTCACTTCCCAGATTACGACAAATTTTCAACTTTCGGAAATATATGATTATCAGCCTTTGGGCTTGGTGATTTCAGCGGGTAAAGTTCTTGCTCCTCCACAACACAATCGCATGGCTTTGGTCGTCCACCAAAATGAAACGATTGAGCTGAAAAGAGTGAATTGTAGTCAAGGGTTATCGGTCAAAAAAGGCAAATACAGTTTGTCTTTTGGAGCTGATGCCTATAATAATTCGGAGGCTTCAACGGCTTATTTTGATGCGCTGTTTGAAGGGAACGAAATACCTGTTTATAAGGGGAATGTATTAGTGTATTTGGCTGGAAATCAAATTGCAGCAATTGTATCTGCTGCCAACCCCCTGCAAAATGTCCCTCCAAAGGGTACGGGCTTGGTCTTATCTATTCCTCCTGCCATGTTGCCTGTGAGTTGGAAAGCGGGTGAAACGGTTTTGGAGATGCAAGTCAATGGCTTTGAAAAGGTGTTGGCAGCATTGGAAGCGGGACCGACCCTGATTGAAGAAGGTGAGGCTGTGCTTGACTTGAAAGGTGACGGTTGGCAATCTGAACTTTTACAGTTAAGAGATTCTATTCGCACTCCCAAAATTGCGTTGGGTTTGGACAAGAATAAGGAGTTGGTAGCTTTATGTATAAATGGAAGGACTCGGGAATCAGTTGGGGCAACTTATTCTGAGTTGGTTGAACGACTGTTGGAATATGATGTAGTTCATGCGATTGCTTTGAATCACGAGCATTGCAGCCTGATGGGAGAGGGGCAATGGCTCAATGTTCCGCCTCAATCAATATCTCAGGAGAATGGAAATGAAATCTTTCAATTGCAAGCGCCTGATGTGAAAAATTTGGTAGTGGGATGGAAAGTGAAGTAAAGTAGTCAAGCTTTGAAAATTATTATTCATTTATTTGAATAAATGCCATAAATATGTCATATTAGCAATTAAAATATTTTTTTTGATAAATACTACACTCGATGCTTTACAAAGAAAACCTTCAAAGGAAAGAGGTACGTCAAAAGACTCTCCTCAAAAATCAAGAATTACTAACTTCTACGGATACTCAGCAAGAAACAAGTTCCTATCCTACCTTTCAACTCTATGCAGATGCCAAAGAAGCAGAAAAGGCGTTTCCTACTGTCAAACGAGAAACTTCCACTTCCTTTAATCCCGTTCAAGCATTCGGTTTAGACGCTTCCCCCTACACAGACAAGGACAATCGTGGCAATTTGCCTGCCTATAAACACACTCCTATTCAAAAAAAACAAACTCCCAATCAAACAGGTCTGCCCGACAACCTCAAATCGGGCATTGAAAACCTATCGGGAATGTCTATGGACGATGTGAATGTCCACTACAATTCCTCTAAACCCACCCAACTGCAAGCACACGCTTATGCCCAAGGAACGGACATTCATGTAGCATCGGGTCAAGAAAAACATTTACCGCATGAAGCTTGGCACGTTGTTCAGCAGAAACAAGGAAGAGTGAAGCCTACGATGCAGATGCAAGGGGTGAATGTGAATGATGATAAGGGGTTGGAGCGAGAGGCAGATGTGATGGGTGGGAAGGCTTTGCAGATGAAGGGTGTTGATAATAACAATACAAATAAGGAAAAAAATGCCCGACAGCAGGTTGTACAACGAATGCCAACACCAAATGCCATTCGGGAGACACTGGGTAAGCCTAAAATGAGGTCGAGTAAGTATAAGAATATACTTATACACACAAATACTTTTCATAATCATGTAAGTAAAACTGTTCTTGCTGACAATAAAGCGGGTGTAATAGACCAACTCAAAGTATTACTAGGAATGTATAATAGAATTACCACTGCTCTTTCTGCGTATGATACCGAGGATGTGAATAGTCCTAAAACTATATATTTTCAAAAAATGAAACTGTTGATTCAAAACGAAAAAACAAGCACTATTACACGTATGTTGGAGCGATCAACTATGAATTTAATGGCAATAAAGAACCATAGCGGATTACCATTATTAAATTCTGTTATTTCGCGTCAAGACTTTTCAATGTTGAATACAGATGAAGGTTCATTTAGTAGAGAAGTGGGAGGAGGAATGTCAAAATTAAGAGTATATGGAAATGATGAAGAGTTTTTCAAGCCTAATCAATCTGAATTGGATGTTTTTGGTAGTATGAACGAAGAAAATGAAGCGGGATTGAATTTAGATCCGACTAATCAAGAACAAATGAAGGCATTTAGTGGAAAACAAGCAAGAACGGAAGTAACCGAGAAGGGTAAGATAGATACAAAAGATACCCGAAGTAAAAATCGAGAGTTGGCTTCTTATAGATTAGATCAATTATTAAATGCGGGACTAATTGCAAAAACTAAAATAGCAATTTCTACTGTAAATCAACAGAGCACTGTAGGTAGTGTTCAGATAGGGGCAGGAGCAAATTCTAAATCTTTAGGAGCCTTATCATCAGAGTTGAGTAATATGAATGATAAAAGCGAATACAATCGTTTAAAAAATAGTGGAAAACTAAAACAATTATTAAATAAATTACAACTATTAGATACTATCGCACTTCAAGTAGATAGAAATCAGGGAAACATGTATGTTAGGCGTCAAGGTGGAAATGTTGTTAGTATAACAGGTATAGATAATGACATGTCTTTTGGTACAGAAACGGGGATAGATAAAAAACTTCAAGAATACCCTGGTTTGGCTCGATATGCAGATAAGGATATGGCAAATAAAATCTTAAATATAGATATAGAATTATTAAAATTAGCGATGGGTGATTTATTGAATGAACAAGAAATAATAGCAATGATTCAACGTGTAGGAAAGCTACAAGACCATTTAAAGACCTTGCAACAGAATAATCAGTTACTGAATCCTAATGACTGGACTCAACTGAATTATAATGCTCAAGACTATAACTCATCATATATGAAAAGTTTTGCGTTTAATTAAAAATAATAACAATTACATAGATATATCAATCCTTTGAAAATAAAGCCAAGCTTTGTTTTCAGACTTTTACCCAATAATATTTGTAAAAATGACTGGAAATTATCATCTTGCAATAAGAAAACAATTTTTCCAAATATTGCTACACTCTGATGATTTACAAAAAAAAACTCCAAAGAGAGGAAACGTATGTTAACGATACACCTAAAGTAACACCCCTTTTTACTACCCAACAAACAAGTGTCACACCTACTCCCTTTCAACTTTACGCAGATGTGAATGAGGACAAAGAATTCTTTAAAAAAACTCTACCCAAGCGAGAAATTCCCACTTCCTTCAATCCCGTTCAAGCATTCGGTTTAGACGCTTCCTCCTATACAGACAAGGACAATCGTGGCAATTTGCCTGCCTATAAACACACTCCCATTCAAAAAAAGGAAAATCCAAATAAAACAGGTCTGCCCGACAACCTCAAATCGGGCATTGAAAACCTATCGGGAATGTCTATGGACGATGTGAATGTCCACTACAATTCCTCCAAACCTACTCAACTGCAAGCACACGCTTATGCCCAAGGAACGGACATTCATGTAGCATCGGGTCAAGAAAAACATTTACCGCATGAAGCTTGGCACGTTGTTCAGCAGAAACAAGGAAGAGTGAAGCCTACGATGCAGATGCAAGGGGTGAATGTGAACGATGATAAGGGATTGGAGCGAGAGGCAGATGTGATGGGGGGGAAGGCTTTGCAGATGAAAGAAACAAGAGAAAATAACTCGGCGTTGAGTATTTCTACAGGTAGTACAGAAGTTGTGCAAGCAGCTATGAGAGGAGCTTACAATCGTCTAAAAATGACAGGAGGAGGCATTACCCATTCTGCTCGTGCCAAAAAAGTTTTTACCCTAACTGCTGGTAAAAGCACTTACGATAAAATACTCAGCAAACTAAGTGCTTATGAAAAAGCGGAAGCCAAGGGAAAGAAAAATAATCAATGGTTTGTCAATCAACTCAATGCCCTTGAATTATTGTGCGACCACTGGCTCAATGATACTACTCATAAAAAAGAAGTTACGGAAGGAGATATCGCTATGACCAACCGAGCAAATGCTTTGCAACAATTAAAACAGGATATACAAGGGGAATTGGTAACATTGGGTGGAAATCATCATCAAGACATTATCCTTATAGAAGAGGGCACCGAAGGTAGTTCTGATGAGTATCAAGGAGGATTTGATGCAATAGGAGATCAACACGATTTTTCCTCGGCAACTGCTTGGAAACATCTGTCTTCAGGTAATGGAGGAGCCGTAAGGATTACCTTCTCTAATGGAATTTTGATAGTCAAAAGCGGTAATAGTAATGAAATATTTGCCAGTAGATTAGCGAATGCAGTGGGTATGACTGCTCCTGCAACCCGAAAAGCAACGGAATTTGAGCAAGCTTCCCTAAAGCAACTACTGCCTCAAAAGGGTATTAATGGGTTCAGTGAGCCTTTTTTGATAATGGAATTTGTTCAAGGAATTCAAATGGCAGACCTCAAAGAAGATGGACCTCAATTAAGTGTATCACAAGTAAATAATCTAGGTAGGTCTATGGGGAAATGGTTGGCTTTTGATATTATGATTCGAGAAATGGATCGTTTTGCGTTAGTATCGGGAGTGGGAGGTGATAACAATGTAAACTCCTCTAATTTTATGATTGATCCTCAAAATATCGAACAGGGATTTATTGGAATTGATCAACAGAATACAGGAACTAAAGGGAAGTCTGTGAAAACTCAAGGAAGTATAATGGATGATAGTCCTATGTTAGGATATTCTTTAGGGAGTATGCTACTCAAATATGTGAACCCAAGTAAACCTGTAGATGAAGAAGGTTTAGGCGATATTATTATGAAAGCTTCTCGGGATGCGTTTACAATGTTTGAACAAACGATGACCAAAGATGAAGTAGAACAATTAGCTGATGGATTGGATATAAATTCCGAAATACTGGATATAGTAAAAAGTTATGTTGGAGATTAATATATTTTATTCTCTCACCACCAAACTTCCTTCTCCCAACAAATCATGCAACGCTTGTTTTTTTTCCCTAAAAGCCAGCATTACAAAACCAACCAAAGCGGTAACAATTGTCAATAATTTGGAAACAGAGCGTATCGAGCTTTGCTTCAAAGTTAGGCGATTGCCCTGCAAATCCGTCACCTTCAATTTCATAAAACGTTTGCCAAGAGTCGCTTGCCAAGACGAAGCTTCAGAGAAAGGGAAATACCAATACAGTACCAAACCTGCTACAATGGGAATACTCACCACATCAAATTGTTCAGGTGTTTGTTGAGGAAGTTGGAAATGTAGGTGGGCCAAATACAAAAAACCAACTGTAGTAGCATACGCTCCAACCGTCACATTGAAGTAGAGTAACACATCTAAAATTCCTGCAATCAATCTCGACCTAAAAGAAGCATATTCCAATCTCGGTTTCAGAGTCAGTGGTTTTGGTTTGGCGAGAATGGGAGGAGGGAGAGGTTTTGTTTTTGTTTTTTGTTGGGTTTTTAGTGAAGGAGTAGTCGTTTGATTTTGTTTGGGTGAAGCAATTGAAACTTGCGAAAGTTGTTGAACGGCTTGATTGCCCATCTGCTGCAAATCACCCCAAACAAGCTTAAACTTAGTCGTCAGTACATTGGCGAGTGTCTTCAATTGCAGTGCTGAACTTGGCTGAACGGCTTTGAACATGGCTTCTCCCCAATCGTTTGCCGTAGGACGTTTTTCGGGGTCTTTATGCCCCGCATCAAAACAATCCATAAACATTTTTTGCAGGAAGCGAGGCATCTGTCGAAATTGTTGATGCGGTGTTGCCGGACGCACATACTTTGCCTTTTTACCGAAAGGAAATAAGCCTTCTACGATTTTTTCCTCCAAAGTATTGAAGTTTCGATATTGCCGCAATCCTGTGCCTGTGTAGGGATGCAAGCCCAACAAAATTTGATAAAAAATCACCCCCAATGAGAACCTATCCCAAGTGTCTGCAATATAATCTGCACCGTTTGGATTGTGCGTCATGCCCTCTGGCGGAATGTATTCGGGAGTCGCTACAGGACCGTTATACAAGACTTTTCCATTGCTTGCAATTTGTATAGAATCCAAGTCAATCACCGAAATTTTGCCTGCATCCGTCACCAACACATTTTGTGGCTTCAAGTCGACTAAGACATAGTTGCCCGAACGGTGAACATTGAAGATGGGAATGGCGAGATTGCGGCAGAGTTTGAAGCGATTCAACAAACCTCGCACCTCTTCTCGACCGTATTTTTGCCAAATAGGAGAGAGGCGTTTACTCAGTTTGCTCTTGCAAAGTTTGTAGAGTTGGATACTGTTCGGAAACGCCAAAGGCATCATAAAACCCACAAATTCACCCTTAATATAGACCATATCTATGGGCCAACAAATCTTGTATTGGCGAGATTCTAAGTTCTCAGGCTTGTGGGCCATCATATAGCGGATTTTATTCTTTCGAGTCGCCGTCCGCAGTTTTGGATAATATATCTTGACACAACAGTTTTGATACAAACCCGATACAATGCGATGCACTTTTCCCTCTCCGCCTGGCGCACCGAGTGGCTTGTCCTCTGCAACAAGGACTTCATTCATTGAGTTTTGGAGGTAAATTGGCAATTTTAATTAAAATGAAAATTAGAATAAAAGTGAAAAATGGATGAATGAGGAATCTTTTGTGAATATACACAAATCTTGCTGAATCAAGCCTATCTTTGTGCTTCAAACAAAGTAAACGGCAAAACTGTTATAGGAAACATGGCAAAAATATCTATCAACATAAAACAAGGTACACTTCTCAAAGACGAAACTCCTCAAAAAGACATCATTGTAGGCATTGACTTAGGCACGACCAACAGTTTGGTGGCTTATATCAATTCCGAAAGCGGGACTGCAATGGCTGTCAAAGACGAAGGTGGGAGCAATAAATTGGTGCCTTCTATTGTACATTTCCATACTGAAAAAGAAGAAATCGTGGTGGGCAATGATGCCAAAGAATATTTGGTGGCGCAGCCCGAAAATACCATTTATTCGGTCAAACGTTTGATGGGTAAATCCTTCAACGACCTCAAAGGACACAGCGAATATTTTGGCTATCAAGTCATTGACGACGATACCGAAAGTTTGGCGAAGATTCGGGTGAACGACCGATTTTACACGCCGATTGAATTGTCTTCATTGATTCTAAAACAATTGAAGTACAGGGTCGAAAAGGCTTTGAATCAAACCGTTACCAAAGCAGTTATCACCGTTCCTGCTTACTTCAATGATGCCCAACGTCAAGCTACAAGAGATGCAGGAAAGCTGGCTGGTTTGGAGGTTTTGCGGATTGTGAACGAACCAACGGCTGCAAGTTTGGCATATGGAATTGGATTGAAGCAAGGGGAAGAGAAAACGATTGCAGTTTATGACTTGGGTGGCGGAACATTTGACATTTCCATTTTGAGTATTGACAACGGCATTTTTGAAGTTTTGTCCACCAATGGAGATACTTTTTTGGGAGGAGACGATTTTGACCGAGCGATTGTGGACTATTGGGCAGCAGAAAACGAAATGGATGTGGCGGCTTTGAAGCTCAACAAACAATGGATGCAAACTCTTCGTTTACAAGCAGAAAAAGCAAAAATGCACCTAAGCAAGCATGAGGATTTTGAAACAACAGAAGGCTATATGACCTTGAAATTGTCACGAAGCAAGTTTGAAGAATTGGTGCAGCCTTTGGTGGATAGGACTTTGGAGAACTGCAAAAGAGCCTTGGCGGATGCGAATTTGAAGATTGAAGCAATTGATGAAGTGGTATTGGTAGGTGGTTCGACTCGTGTTCCTTTGGTCAAACAAGCAGTGGGTGAGTTTTTTGGCAGAACACCACACGATGACTTGAATCCCGATGAAGTGGTGGCTTTGGGCGCAGCAGTTCAGGCAGATATTTTGGCTGGAAATCAGAAGGATATGTTATTGATTGACATTACTCCTTTGTCTTTGGGTATCGAAACAATGGGCGGTTTGATGGATGTCATTATTCCCCGAAATTCGAAATTGCCTATCAAAGCAGGCCGACAATACACGACTCAAAAAGACGGTCAAAGCGGAATGCGAATCACGGTTTATCAAGGCGAGCGAGATTTAGTAAGCGATAATCGAAAGTTGGGTGAATTTAGCCTCAAGGGAATTCCTGCAATGCCCGCAGGTTTGCCAAAAGTTGAAATCACTTTTATTTTAGATGCAGACGGAATCACAAGGGTAAGAGCCAAAGAGTTGCGGTCGGGCGTTGAGCAGAGTATTGAAGTGAAGCCGAGTTATGGTCTAAGTGAGGAGGAAATGTCACAAATGTTGTTGGATTCGATTCAAAATGCTCAATCGGATATGCAGGCTCGTTCGCTGCAAGAGGCACTAAATGAGGCGAATAGTATGATTAGCAGTGTTGAGAATTTTGTTGAGAAAAATGGGGAATTATTAACGGAAGTCGAAATACAAGGTACTGTGGAACGTGTAAATGCTTTGAAGGAAAGCTTGGATTCTCGCAACAAAGACATTATTCATCAACACATTGAAGCTCTCAATGATTTCACTCGACCTTTTGCCGAACGGGTGATGGACCAAGCGATTGCAGTGGCGATGAAAGGGAAGAAGATTTAATTTTCTTCCAATATCTCTTTGTAAATCATCTCTTTGTCAATATCCTCTACCAAGGGGCCTACATGCTGCAATTTTATCTCTGCAATGCTTCTGCCAAACAAAGCACAGGTTTTAGGTTCGTGTCCATCTAGCCACGCCGTTAAATAGCCCGACCAAAAAGCATCTCCCGCACCTGTTACGTCCGCTACTTCAATTTTTCGAGCAGGAACAAAGATAGGTTCTTCGCTGCCTCTTGACACATAACTTCCTTCACTTCCCAAGGTCAAGCATACTTCTTTTGCGCCTAAATTATGTAGAAAATCAATGATAACATTAGGGCTTGCCGTTGTCTGTTGATAGGTTCTGTTCCAATCGTCCCTACTTAATTTGACCAATGCACCATAGCTGCAATAGGTAGCGATAACACCTTGTGCTTCTGCTCGGTCTGCCCAGATTTTGGGTGCATAATTGAGGTCAATACTCAACTGACAGCCATGACTCGCTGCAATTTGAGCCGCATCCATAATACTTTTTCGAGCAGGGTTTTGGCTGAGTGCAAAACAGGTTGTGTGAAAAACTTTCGTTTGCTGCAATATTTGAGGCTTCAATTGGTCTGCTAAAATTTGGGCATCGGCTCCTCTATAAGGCTGAAAATCGGGCGTATCATCGGTTTTCGCAACGGTAATGATGGTCGTAGGAAAATAGGGATGTATTTTTACATCACTGCAATCTATTCCCAAAGCAACAATCTGTGATTGGAGAAAATACCCCATACCATCTTCACCAATACTTGCCACCAATTTTACTCGATTGCCAAGTTTAGACATATTTCGGGCGAAATTTGCAGGACTACCACCCTGAAACCGTTCAAATTCGACTGTATCCTGAAGGCTGTTTGCCTTGTGTTTACCTATCAAATCAATTAACAGTTCGCCTACTGCAAGAATATCGAAGGAAGGAAGCATACTTGTTTTGTTCAAATCCAGAGTTTTTTAAAGTTGGAGTAAAAATAGCACCCTTTTTCTTTTTTTTTACTACCTTTTGCAGTGTAAAAATAATTTTGAAGAAAAATAGTATTTGTGAAACTTTTTTCCAAAAAAATTAGTTTTATACTTGAATTTGCTAATAAAAATGGCAATTATTTCATTTTAATTGTTATCTTTGAAGGCTGAATCCAAAGAAAATTATTACTAACAAAAACATATATCATTAAGTTATGGCAGTTGATCCAGACAAATTGAAAGCTTTAGGCTTAACAGTAGCCAAATTAGATAAAATTTACGGAAAAGGTACTGTAATGAAATTAGGGGATACCAAAGGCATCGTAAAAGCGGATACAACTCCTACGGGTTGCTTGGGATTAGATATTGCATTGGGTATTGGCGGTTATCCAAAAGGTCGAGTTATCGAAATTTATGGTCCTGAATCTTCGGGAAAAACCACTTTGGCCATTCATGCGATTGCAGAGGTACACAAGAGAGGTGGTCTTGCTGCCTTTATTGATGCAGAACACGCTTTTGATAAGGCCTATGCAGAAGCTTTGGGCGTGGATGTGGACAACTTGTTCATGTCACAGCCTGATAATGGTGAACAGGCATTAGAGATTGCCGAACACTTGATTCGCTCGGCAGCAGTGGATTTGGTGGTGATTGACTCCGTTGCGGCTTTGGTGCCGAGAGGGGAGATTGAAGGTGAAATGGGAGATTCGAAGATGGGTTTGCAGGCTCGCTTGATGTCGCAGGCGATGCGTAAATTGTCGGGCGCAATCAGCAAAACGGGTTGTATGTGTATTTTTATCAACCAATTGCGTCAAAAAATCGGTGTTATGTTTGGCAATCCCGAAACGACTACGGGTGGGAATGCACTGAAGTTTTACGCTTCTATTCGTTTGGATATTCGCCGAATTGGTCAAATCAAAAACGGCACAGACATAGTAGGGAACAGAACTCGAATCAAGGTCGTGAAAAACAAAATGGCGCCTCCTTTTAAAACCACTGAATTTGACATCATGTATGGTGAAGGGGTTTCCAAATTGGGCGAGATCATTGATTATGGCGTGGAAATGGATTTGATTGGCAAAAGTGGGTCTTGGTACAGCTTTGAAGGAAATAAGATTGGTCAAGGGCGAGAGAATGTAAAAACCTTCTTGAAAGACAATCCCGAATTGGCGATTGAGTTGGAGAAACGCATCAAAGCCAAGATTTTTGGAGAGGATTCCCCCGTTGTTGAAGAGGTGGGAGAAACTGTAGAAGAGGAAAGTAAAAAGAAGAAAAAGAAGTAGTATAGTGATTGGAGGATGAGTGACTTCTAATTAGACTAAAAAATATGGGCTCAATTGTCATTTCTATTGTTGACAATTGGGCTTTTTCATTTTTGGGTGGATTGTTTCTCCACGATTTCCTTCAAATTCTTCAATCCAAGCTCCAAATCTTTTTCAACCATATTTTCCATCAACAAACCGAAATACCTGAAAATAGGATTGTTGCCCAACTCTCCACCCATATTCCACAAGACTTTTGTACGTGTAGGATTTACTGGTCGAAATACAATGCTACCCTTCATTTCCACATTTCCTTCGTTCATTTTCATCACATAATACACGCCATCGCCTGGATTACTTTCGGTCAGCATCAGTTCACCATCGCCCATTTTATTCCCTTTCCAGATTTGTTTAGAACCCGCTCCCGTTTCGTTTCCTTCGTATCGAATTTCCAAACTTGGGTCTTCTTTTTTGCTCCAAGCCGTCCAATCATTCCATTTTTTCAAATCGGTCAGATAGGGATAAATATCTTCAAATGCAGCCTCCATCACCAACTCTTTTTCGGCTTGGTAATGACTGGGCAATAAAAAACCTCCTACCAAAAAAAGCGAAAAGGCAATAGAAACAACAATCAAAAATTTCACAGTTCGAGACATACCTAAATAAAAATTAAAGTGAGAATGAAAATCGAAATGTCCAAAAATAAGAAAACCTCCAAAATTTATACAAATTTTGGAGGTTTTCTGGATATTAAGAACCCAAACAAATCGTTTACAAAGGAATAAGATTGAATTCGTATTTCCCTAAGATGTTCGCTTAGTCCGCACTTGCGCTTGCACCTGTAATCGGATCTACAAGAAAGGGCATTTTATAGGTACATTTCAATTCAAAACGATTGTCTCGAAGATTCAATTGACGTGCTGCACTGTATGTAATTTTAATAGCCACTCCCATATCTTCTGCCAAGTTGGGTATTTTTCCCAATACCTTCAAGGTTAATCGTTTTCCGTTCATTGGATTGACCACGGTTACTTGTGTACCTACTGGAGCTGTTTTGTGCAAACAAAACATATTTTGGCTCGAAGTAGAACCGTCCATGAAGTAGTTACCCAACACTTTTTCGGTGATGGTTTTGTAGACTACTTTTGGTTTTGGAGGAGCAGGAGGCTTGGTACTTACAGGTGGTTTTGTAGTAGTATTCTCTGCTGTTTTTGTATCTTTTTTAGGAGGCGTTGTTTTCTTAGTAGGTTCTACTTTGGGCGTATCTTTTGGATTGCTGTTATTCGCAGCGATTTCGGCTTTCTTTTTATCTGCCGCTGCTTTGTCTGCTGCTGCTTTTTTGTTGGCAGCCGCTACTTCTTCTTTTGTTTTAGGAGTTGCTACAAATTTCTTTTGCCCGTTTTTTTCGGGCTTATCTGTAGAAGCAACAGCTTCTTTTTCCACCTTTTCGATTTCCTTAGTGATAGCAGCTACTTCTTTTGCAGTTGCCTTTTTACTTTTGCTAGAACGTCCAGATTTGATAGACTCCAATTGTGCTTCCAACATTGCCATACGAGATTTCAAACTGTCTAAACGCATAGTAGGACTGGCTTCCTCAGTTGCAGTTTGACCTGCCACAAATTTCTTTTGTCCATTGTTCTCCTGAGCAGTAGGATAGACTGAACTACTTGAAGTTGCCACTTTTTGGCTGCTACAAGAGCTTAGTATAAAAGCAAATAAGAAAAAGTATGCTGCGAGTGATTTTTTCATGGTACTATTGTTTTGAATTTTTAGGTGAAGGATTTCCAATTGTTATAGGGGTGCAATCTATTAACATTTGGACTTTGTATGTTTGGTGTGGTTTAATAAAGAATTACTTCAAAAATACGAAATCTATGCCAAAAGTTCCTTTTTAATAGTCAAGCTAAAGAAATGAAGAAAGTGTGACAAAAAAAGATTTGTTTCAAAAAGAACACAAAAATAAATTTGCAACTTTCAAAAAAATGGTTTAGTATTGCAGCTATTCTAATAAAACACAATTTTTATTAAAGAATTTTCAATAAATGACCAATATCCTTACACATATCAACATTCTTGCTGCAAACTTTTGTTGCTGCTGCTGTTGTTGTTGTAAATTGAAGCATAAGCTTTGGTAGGATGTTGTTTAATTCATTTATTGTAGTCTTGGTAATCGGACACGAATAAAAGAGAAGCCTTTCCAAAGTAAATTTGGAAAGGCTTTTTTAGTTTTATCAAATAGTACGTGTCATTTTGTAAAAATCTTGTGACTAACCTCGACAAATTTATTTTCCACTCATAAAACTTAAAATGAGTAACAATTTTTCAACATATCATCCTTTACATCTTGGACTCAGCATTAATAACTGTTGTTGCTGTTGCTGTACTTGTAGTTTTCACTACCGAGATGGTTAAGGTTTGCAATATATTCAGCAACAATGCTTTAAAGCCCCTCCGTAGTAGAACACCACATACAACGGAGGGGCTTTTTTATTTACTGAAAACTCAAATTTAAACACGTACAGACGTTTTACTAAAACATCTCTACAAACACCTAAACACACAAAACAAAAAATATCCAGTATAATGAATACCAATCTTGATTTAAAAAATGTCAAAGAAGCGGCTGCAAAAAGCGACATCCTCGAATTGCAGCAGAAAATCGCCGACTTCAAAAGCGGCAAAATGATTGAAGATAAATTCAAGCATTACCGATTGACGAGAGGCGTATATGGACAGCGACAAACGGGCGTTCACATGTTTCGCACCAAAATTCCTTACGGCAAATTGACCGCCGACCAATTGATTCGCATTGCCGACGTGTCCGAAAAATACACCAATGGCAATCTGCACTTGACGACTCGCCAAAACATTCAATATCACTACATTAAATTGGATGATGCGACAGGTGTTTGGACAGACTTGGCAGAAGCGGGAGTCACTGCAAGAGAAGCCTGCGGCAATACCGTCCGAAATTTGACCGCTTCGGCACACGCAGGCATTGACCCCGACGAATTGTTTGATGTCACTCCCTATGTGCATGAAACCTTTGAGTATTTCTTGCGGAATCCGATTTGTCAAGAAATGGGGCGCAAAATTAAGCCTGCTTTTTCATCAAGCGACAAAGATTCTGCCTACACCTATTTTCACGATTTCGGTTTCATTCCACGCATCCGAAAGGACGAATTTGGCGAGGAACAAAGAGGCTTCAAAGTCGTCATTGGCGGAGGATTGGGCGCACAATCCATCATTGCGCCAACGGCTTATGAATTTCTGCCCGAAAACCAAATCATTCCATTTATGGAGGCTTCGATTCGGGTTTTTGACCGCTATGGTGAGCGAAACAAACGCTTCAAAGCCCGCATGAAATTTTTGGTTAAAGAATTGGGTCTAAATGGTTTCATGGATTTGGTAGAAGAAGAATGGACTGCCCTCAAAAATAAAACCTACACTATCAACCGAAATGCGGTGCTTAATCCCGCTTTCCCCCTGCAAAAAACACCTCCTACAAGCACCCCAAACAACACTACAAAATATGCGAATTGGTTCAAAACCAATGTCTTTGAGCAAAAGCAAAAAGGCTGGTTTGCTGTCCAACTCAAAATTCACTTGGGCGATATTGACGCAGAAACGGCTCGTCAATTGGCGGCTGTCGTGAAAGAATGGGCGGCAGACGATATTCGGATTACGGTCAATCAAGGTTTTTTGCTTCGATTCATTCGCCCCGAAGCTTTGCCGCACATCTTCAATGAGTTGGACAAATTGGGCTTGGCAGAACCTGGTTTTGATACGATTGCGGACATTACGGCTTGTCCTGGAACGGATACCTGCAATTTGGGCGTGACGAACAGTACAGGTTTGGCAACCAAATTGGAGGATGTCATCAAAACAGAATACCCCGAATTGATTGACGAGCGAAACATCCACATCAAAATCAGCGGCTGTATGAATTCTTGTGGTCAGCACATGGCTGCAAACATTGGTTTCCACGGCAGTTCCATCAAAAAACGTCCTTTGGTCATTCCCGCTATGCAGATTGTTTTGGGCGGTGGCGTGGCTGAAAATGGCGAAGGTTTTATTGCCGAGAAAATCATCAAATTACCGACCAAACGTATTCCCGATGCGCTTCGGTATTTGCTCAATGATTTTGAAGAAAATGGTCAAGAGGGCGAGTACTTCAATACCTATTTTCAGCGATTGGGCAAACGGTATTTTTATGCTTTGTTGAAGCCTTTGGCGGATGTGGCTACGCTCGAAGGAAGTGAATATTTCGATTGGGGACAAGAACAAGAGTACCAACAAGCGATTGGCGTAGGTGAATGTGCAGGAGTGAGTTATGATGTGATTGGGGCAATTATCGGTGATGCGATTGAAAAAAATGGTTTGGCAAAAGAGACTTTTGAACAAGGTGATTTTGCAGATAGCATTTACCACAGTTACAGTTCTTTTGTCGTAGGTGCTAAGGCTTTATTATTGGCAAAAGAAATTCAATGCAATACGCAAAAAGGCATCATTGCAGATTTTGACAAACATTATGTCGAAACGGGTGAAATATTTTTTGAAACGGATTTCGCTTCAAGAGTGCTGGAAATCAATAAAAACGAGCCGTCTGAAGGTTTTGCAGCACATTACCTTCAATTGGCTACCGACTTTTTATTGGCGGTTCGCCATATCCGCAAGCGACAATTGCAGGAAGCGGGAGAAGATAGCCTTGTTTTGGAGCATCATTACTTGGCATAATTCAAAATCTAATATCATAAATCATGTAATCATACATCCTAAATCCAAATAGAGTGAGCTTGCAGAATCATGGACTCGTGGTTGGTGGATGTATGATTTATGATAGTCGAGGTTTGATTTGTGATTTGGCATAATTCAAAATCAAAAAAATAAAAAACATGAACACACAAATTCCTAATAATATACCTACAAAAAAACTCACCTTAGTTGGTGCAGGACCTGGCGACCCCGAATTACTGACAATCAAAGGTCTTAGAGCCTTGCAGAATGCAGATGTCATTTTATATGATGCTTTGGCAAATCCCGAATTGTTGGATTTTGCGCCCGAATCTACTTTGAAGGTTTTTGTCGGTAAACGGGCGGGACATCACCGCTATTCGCAAGAAGAAATCAATCAGTTGATTGTGCAATATGCTTTCAGTCATGGTCATGTGGTGCGTCTCAAAGGGGGCGATGCCTTTGTGTTTGGGCGTGGACATGAGGAAATCGAATATGCGGACATATTTGGGATTGAATCGGAGGTTGTGCCTGGCATTTCGAGCTGTATTGCTGTTCCTGAATTGCAGAAAGTGCCTTTGACAAGACGAGGTGTGAACGAGAGTTTTTGGGTGATGACGGGTACGACTCGTGGAGGAAAATTGTCTCAAGATATTGCAGTGGCAGCGCAGTCTTCGGCAACTGTTGTGATTTTGATGGGGATGAGAAAGTTGTTTGCCATTAGTCGCATTTTTGAAAAAGCGGGTAAGCGAGATATGCCTGTGATGGTGATTCAAAATGGTTCTCGAAATGAAGAGAAAATGGTTTTGGGGACGGTTCGGACGATTGTGGAACGGGTGAGAGAGGCTGGGATTGGTGCGCCGGGGATTATTGTGATTGGGGAAGTGGTGCGATTGCACAACGATTTTTGGATGGATGCAAGGAGAGAGAATAGAGATACGGAGGCGGCAAGGGCTGTTTACGGTGGACGACTGACGGCTGACGATAGACGGGGTTTGAATACGGAAGCACGGTGATACAGAGGTTTTTGAATGAACAAAAACTTTGTCAATGGTTGGAAACCTTGACAACAGTTGAAGTGGATTGTATAGGCGGAAGTAGCATAATGGTTTTGCTCATTTGGCTTTGGAAATTGAACGGAGAGGTTTTTGTTCACTCGGTTTTGGAAATTGAACACGGTGACACAGAAGTTTTTTATTTCATAGGTGAATACCTAAACACAATTATCAACAGAAATACATGAATACACAAACACAACAAAATCCATTATACCCCATTTTTTTGAAACTGCATCAATTGGAAATGCTGATTGTTGGAGCAGGTGAAGTAGGGCATGAAAAGTTATCGTTTATTTTGAAAAGTAGTCCCGATGCAAACATTACGGTCGTTGCACCGTGGATTTCACCGAAAGTAGCGGACTTATTGAAGGAAAAAGTCGGACATAGGGTGACGATTTTGAAGCGGGCTTTTGAAGCGAGTGATATTGAAGGAAAAGACTTGGTGATTGCGGCAACGGATATTCGCAGCTTAAACGAGGAAGTGCAAAAGTTATCTAAAAAACAGGGGGTTTTGGTGAATGTAGCCGATACGCCTGATTTGTGCGATTTCTATTTGGGTAGCATTGTGACGAGAGGAGATTTGAAGGTAGCTATATCTACGAATGGTAAATCACCGACTTTTGCCAAGCGATTTCGGCAATTTCTGGAAGGTCTTTTACCACAGAATACGGGTCGTTTACTCCAAAACTTGCATCTATTTCGGAATGAGTTGAAAGGCAACTTTGAAGATAAAGTAAATACACTGAATGAATTAACCGAGAGTTTGTTAGAAAAAAGTAAAAATTGATCTTCAACGCATTTTTCAACCCAATAAAGTAAAAACCGTTAACTTTTTATCTTCGTGTGCAGAACTTGGTCAACACCACATTACTATATCAAGTTTGCATCGTTAAAAAAACACCTAGTATGATACAATTTAATTTGGATGAGCTCAATCGTGAGTTCGCCTCATTGTCACCGATTCAGCGAGTAAAACGTTTGTATGCCCACTTTGAAGAAAAGGACGTTTTGTTCACGTCTTCTTTTGGCGCAAATTCGGTTGGCTTGCTGCATTTGTTGAGTAGAATTCGCCCTACTCAAACGATTCACTTCATAGATACGACCTACCATTTTGAGGAAACGATTCGCTACAAAAAACAAATCACCGAAGCTTTTGGCTTAAAGGTCGTTGATATTGTACCTGAAAAATCTGCAAATGAATTTACTCGCCAAACCGAACTTTGGGCGACTGACTCCAATCAATGTTGCGATGTCAATAAGGTACAGCCTTTGGAGAAGGTAAAGGCTCAGCACAAAGTATGGATGTCGGGTTTGATGGGGCACCAAACGGACTATCGGGCGGATTTACCAATTTTTCAGTGGAAAGATGGACTCCTCAAATTCCATCCACTGATTGATGTAAGCGAGGAACATTTCCATAGATATGTGAATTTTTTCCGATTGCCGCAGCATCCATTGAAGTCAGAAGGTTACGATTCGATTGGTTGCAGCCATTGTACTTCAAAGGGTTGTGGTCGAGAAGGACGTTGGCAAGGTCAGGAGAAATCAGAATGTGGTTTGCACCCTGATTATTTTAAGAAGTTGTTGGAGAAGCAAGGACAGCGGATGGCTTCTTGATATTTTGCTGTTGAAGTAAGCTGTGACTGCAATTCAAGTGAATTAGCCCAACATATCGTTCACAATCCAAAAACACTCATGCACATAAGGATCTCGTTTTAGTGTTTCTATCCATCGTTGGTTTTGAAGAAGGGAAGCAGAGTCTTGAGTGATGGTGGTTGAAGGCAAAGGACTCACCTGAAAGCCTTCAATATTGCCGAATTTGTCTTTGAAATTTGTATCATAGAATCTTGTTTTTGCTTGTTGAATTTGAAATTTTTCGTAGTTCAAATTCACGAGGGTTTGGTCTTGTAGGTCTTTGACTTGTTGCGCTTTTTGGGTAGCCCATTGAAGGCGGTTATCTTTGGAGAGCCTTTGGAGGTGACGAGCTTTGAGGACTTCGATATTGGGTTTAATGGTGACAGATTGCTTTACTGCTGTGGATTCAAGGTCAGTAGGAGGAAAGGCGTATTCAAAAACCCTTTCACCCGATTCGACAAAGGCATCGTTGTCAGGCAAAACGATGTCGGGATGAATGCCCTTGTATTGCGGAGAGCGACCGCTTGCCGTATAAAATTTGCCAATGGTCATTTTAATCTCTCCAAAATGGACGCTTCCATCTTCTGTACTGCCTTCCAAATCCACAAAACGCTGAATCGTTCCTTTCCCATAAGTCGTCCGACCTCCTACGATGATTCCCCTACCATAATCCTGCATCGTGCCTGCAAAAAGTTCTGATGCAGAGCCACTTTGAGAGTTGGTCAATACTAAGAGTTGCCCTTTGTATTGCGCTTCTGAGTTGGTATCTTCCCAAATCCGATGATTGCCATCTCGATATTTTCCTTGCATCACTACACCGCCTTCTAAAAAGTAGCCCATGATTTCAATGGCTTGCCTGGCTGCGCCGCCCTTGTTGTTTCGTAGATCAAACACAATTCCCTCTATTTCATTCGCCTTAAGCTGTTCTAAATGCGCCAATACGTGTGCTGCCGAACCTTCTTCACCCACATAAAATCGAGGTAATCTGATGTAGCCAATTTTGTGTTTTTGCTGTTTGTCTTCCAATAGAAAAGCCATTGCAGGATCTAAATCTATTTCATCTCTCACAATAGCGATTTCCTCAACGGCGGTATTTGTTTTTTTGAGCGCCAAGCGAACAGTAGAGCCTTTTTCGCCTCTAAGTAACTGGACAACTTCTTCAATTGATTTTCCGAGTAGGTCTATGGGCGGTTGGTTTTCGGGTTTGATTTCCAAGATTACATCTCCTTTTTTGATTTGCTCACTTTTCCACGCAGGCCCTCCAATGACAAGTTCGGTGATTTGCGGATACTCGTTGATAATTTCGAGCTGTG
The DNA here is from genome assembly GCA_030427245.1 of Bacteroidia bacterium. GTDB lineage: Bacteria > Bacteroidota > Bacteroidia > Chitinophagales > UBA2359 > JAUHXA01. The sequence continues at coordinate 36,250 of JAUHXA010000029.1, forward strand.
CGCCTATACCTACGAGGGTTCGGGTGAAATCTTCATTCCATTTTACCTTTTGGGTATTGGTTAAATATTCGGTTTGGACATCGTGTACTTTCAAATATGCATTTACATATTGCTGCAATCGCTCCTCTTGAGTGAATGCGTTTACTTTTTGAAATTTGCTGACTAATAATCGTTTGACATGGCTGATTGCTTGTCGTTTTTGTTCTTCAAAGGCAGTATTAATGGGTTGGTTTTTTAAGGACCACAATTCCTGCAATACCATATATTTGACTTTTTTACGCCACCTTTCCTTCAATGCTTCGTTATTGGAGGCAGGAGTCAGTTTGTCAGGATTGGTTTCTAATTGTTCATGGGAAAGGAAATCTAAATCGTTTTTGATAGCTACTTGGCTGTATTTTTCTGCTTTGAGAATACCTTCTTGAATTTGCTGCAATGCTTGATTCAAGAAGTGAAACGTGCCATTGGTAAGTTCTTCGTCTATTTGATTTTCAAAAGGCTTCAATAGACTGATGTCTTGTTGGGTCAAGTATTCTTTGTTGGGGTCTATTTGCGCCAAATAATAATCGTATATCTCCTTGGATAATTGATCATCAATAACTTTTGGCTGCAAATGCTGTTCTTCTATTGAAGTGATAACCTCCTTCAAAAGAATAGGCGCAGTTTTGTCTTGTTTTGGAGAGAGTTGAGTCGCACATCCTATTGTGATGAATAGGCAAAGTAGGAGGGTTGATTTCATATTGATGGTTTGAAGGTTTTTTAAGAAGGGCAATATAACAGATAATGAGTGGTTTTTCAATGGGAAATGTGAGGAGAAAGGTTATAAAATGTTAAAGAAAGGAGTTTGAGGGAGTTCTCAAGATAGAGACATAAAAAAAGCCCCACAAAAACTTGTGAGGCATTTTTATACTGAACTGAAACTGAACTGCTTTATTAATCTTAGGTTTTAAAGGGTGTAAACAATGAAAAGGGTTTAGTCGCTTTACTTATTTTTCACAATTGGATTTTGGTTATTAGGTTTAGGATTAATAAAAAGGTTTTGGCGATTTTCGTTTTTTCAATAATTAGTTTTTAATAGGGTTATTAGTGTTTTCTTATGCTGCAAATATATGGCGGATACTAAGGTTTCTGAAACCAAAGTAGATGTAAGGGAATTTTTGGGGCATGAAAGGGTTTTTTGAGTATATAAAGCACTAAAGTCCACAAGAAATCGTATAGTAAAGTAGTGAAAGTGAAGGAACGATTATAAACTCGTACTTTTGTGGTTGATGATATTATTCTTCAATTTGAATCTAAAAGAAAGATGAACAGTAAAAGATTTTTTTTGTTTTTGACGTTAATAGGTGTGTTGGGCTTTGCGAGCTGTACGGGAGGTAAAAAATCCCGTTGTGAGGAGTGCCCCGAATTTACCCAACAAACTCCAGATTCTTTCCTTAATTATCAAAAAGCAGATACATATGAAACGCATAGTTTTGATTCTATCCATTCTTTTGTTTACAGTCGGTACGAGTAGTTGTTCTATCTTTAAAAAGTGCGATTGTCCTAAATTCAACTATTTGGAAGATGAAATGACTCCTGTGGAAGAGGAGGTTACCGTTTTTGAAGTAGGGCAAGACTGCGATGAGATATTGAAGGAAATAGACTAAGCGAAATTCTCACTTCAAAGCATAAGTTCGAATGGCAATGCAGTGCTTTCATCAACGAGAATTTATTGCAAGTAATTATTTTTGGAGATTGATATGAACACAGGTGCGAATTTTTTGTTAAACTCTCTTCTATTTCAATTATTAAATGAATAACAAATATGTTTGGATTTTTCAAAAAAGACCCTGTCAAAAAACTGCAAAAAGAGTATCTTCAATTGATGGAAAAAGCGCGAGATATTCAACGTAGCGGTGATGTAGTCAAGGCGGCTTTAGTGTATGAGGAAGCAGAGGCAATTGCTGTCAAAATAGAAGAACTGTCAAGTTGATGTTTCTTCTCTGCTGAATTTAATATCTGTATCTTACCTTCCAATACTTCAATTTGGGTTTGTAAAATATTGAAAACCAATAAGTGATTTGATTTCGATTTTGATTTTAATTTTTACTTGATGGCTTAGTGTATTTATTCACTGAATAATTCTATCTTTATATGTCAATTGAGCGTAAAGATGCAACTTATGGTTAGCATCCTTGCGTTTTTACTATGCTCCTCTATTTTTCTACTAAGGTAATTTATTACGAAACCAATCCTACAATTTTTTATAAAACATGGGCCTCTTTGATTTCCTCGATTTAACACACGAGATAGCTATAGATTTAGGAACTGCCAACACCTTGATTATTTACAAGGATAGGGTAGTTGTGGATGAACCTTCGATTGTGGCGATAGACCGTACCACAGGAAAGGTAATTGCTGTTGGACATCGTGCAATGCAGATGCACGAAAAAACGCATGAAAATATTCGCACCATACGCCCATTGAAAGATGGGGTAATCGCTGATTTTGAGGCGGCGGAGGCGATGATTCGAGAGATGATAAAAATGCTCTACGACAAAAAGCGTTGGTACACTCCTCAGTACAAAATGGTGATTTGTATTCCTTCGGGCATTACACAAGTCGAAAAGAAAGCAGTCTTCAATTCTGCTGAAGCTGCGGGTGCGAAGGAGCGATATTTGGTGCATGAACCTATGGCTGCGGCTTTGGGGATAGGCATTGATGTGAGCGAACCTGTGGGAAATATGATTATTGACATTGGAGGAGGAACGACCGAGATTGCAGTAATTGCACTGATGGGAATTGTTTGTGACCAATCCATTCGTGTGGCAGGTGATGAATTCACCGCAGACATTATGGATTATCTCCGACGTGAACACAACCTACTGATTGGTGAACGAACTGCCGAAAATATCAAAATAAATGTAGGGTCAGCATTGACAGAATTGGAGAATCCGCCAGAGGATTATGCAGTGAATGGACGAGACTTGATGACGGGTATTCCAAAACAAGTGACGGTCAACTACTCAGAAATAGCACATTGTTTAGACAAATCCATTTCTAAGATTGAAGAAGCAGTGCTAAAGGCACTCGAAATTACTCCCCCTGAATTGGCTGCCGATATCTATCGAACAGGCATTTATCTTACTGGAGGCGGTGCGCTTTTGCGTGGGTTAGATATTCGTATTGCAGCCAAAACCAAGCTTACCGTACAAGTTGCAGAAGACCCCTTGCGTGCGGTAGTGAGAGGTACAGGCGCAGCTTTGAAGAATGTAGCCAAATATCCTTTCTTGATGAACAAATAATTAGATGCGTAATCTTTTTCTTTTCATCTTTAAGTACCATGCGTTCTTACTGTTTTTAGTATTAGAAATAGTAAGTTTTGGGCTTATTGTGCGCCACAATCACTTCCAAAGAGCGAGTTTTATCAACTCCTCTCAGGCTTTCGTGGGCTACCTATACAATGAGGCAAATGAATGGAAAGAATACATAGATTTGAAGCAGGTAAACGACAGTCTGATGTCTGAAAACGCCCGATTAATGGCAGAGATGGAAGCAGCAAAAAGTGTGTTGGAAAGAGATGTGCAAGATGGAAAATTTGTTTTTGGAAATGATACAACGGTGATTGATACTTTGGCAAAGGTAACAGCAGTAGCAACTCCTTCAGTGATAGACACGACAAACACTAACGATACAAACATAGCCAATAAAGGAGAACAAATTATTGCAGATTCTATCTTCCATTTTATTGGTGCAAAGGTCATCAATAATTCTACAAACAGAGCCAATAACTTTCTGACCATCAATAAGGGAAGTCGACATGGTGTGGCGAGGGAAATGGGAATCATTGGACAAAATGGCGTGGTTGGCGTGGTAAAAGACGTGTCTGAAAATTTTGCGACCATTATTTCACTTTTGCATAGGAGTATGAGGGTCAGTGCAAAAATCAAACGAAACAATTTTGTGGGATCTTTGCGGTGGGAAGGAACACGTCCAGACAGGGCTGTGCTGAACGATATTCCCAAACACGTACATGTTGAGAAAGGGGACACGATTCTTACAAGCGGTTACTCTAGTTTTTTTCCACAAAATGTGCTGATAGGAGTCGTCATAGATGAACCTCGTTCAGACCAAGGAAGTAATTTTTACAAAATAGACATCGCCTTATCTACCAACTTCAATAGTATTCAATATGTCTATGTGGTAGATTATATTCGCAAAGAAGAAAAAAAGGAATTAGAAGAAAAAACTCAGAATGAGTAGAACGGTAACAGCAAATATTATTCGATTCATTGGTCTGTTGTTGTTTCAAACACTGATATTGAACCAAGTGGAACTGCATGGAGTTGTCAATCCATACATATACCCTTTGTTTATTTTATTGTTACCGTTTGAAACTCCCAAATGGGCTTTGTTGTTTTTAGGCTTTGCGATGGGTATTTCGATTGACTTTTTCACAAATACTCCAGGGCTTCATGCAGCAGCAAGCGTGTTGATAGCCTATTTGCGTCCTGTTGTTTTGCGACTCAACAAACCCATCAGTGGCTACGAAAGTTTTCATCAACCTAATATAGGAAGTTTGGGCTTCAATTGGTTTGTATTCTATGCAGGTGTCTGCATCACGATTCATCATTTCGCTCTTTTTTTCCTCGAATCTTATAGCTTCTCCTACTTTTTTTATACCTTAACAAAGGTGGTTGCAAGTACGATAATGTCGCTTATCATCGTTATCATCTACCAATATTTGTTCTATTCCAAACGTTAGGAAAACATGGAAGCCGTAAGCGTACGTAGATACATCATACAACTTATTTTCATCGTTACAGCCGTCATTTTGTTGGCGCGTTTGTTCTTTATTCAGGTATTGGACAATACTTATGAAGACAAAGCCAAACAAAATTCGGTAAGAGAAGTAACGATTTACCCTGCTCGTGGACTCATCTTTGACCGATTTGGCAACTTGGTTGTAAACAACGAAGCTGTTTATGATTTGGTGGTCATTCCCAAAAAAGCAAGAAACAGCAATATAGACACCCTCAAACTATGTGACTTGTTGGGCATCACTCAAGTAGAATTCGACAAAAGCGTGCAAGCCATCCGAAAATCAAAAGGCTACTCGAACTACAAACCCCAAGTTCTCTTCAAGCAAATACCCTATGATATTTATGCCAAACTGCAAGAATATCTGTATCAATTTCCAGGCTTTTATCCACAAGTGCGTACTGTTCGACACTATCCCTACCAAAGTGCAGCCCATATTTTAGGCTATATTGGAGAAGTGAACCAAAAACAAATTGATACCTCGGATTACTACAAGTTAGGTGACTATACAGGCATCAGCGGTATCGAATTTACCTATGAAAAATACCTTAGAGGACAAAGAGGTAAAAAGTATGTGGTCGTAGACGTGCTGAATCGAGAAATTGATACCTACGATGGAGGCGATATTGCAGAGGCAGAAGCGGGCGAACGAGTTACCTTGGCCTTAGACATTGAATTGCAGAGCTATGCAGAGCAGTTGATGGCAAACAAAAAAGGCAGTGTCGTGGCTATTGAGCCTTCATCGGGCGAAATTTTGACCATGGTTAGTAGTCCCGCCTACAATCCCAATATGTTGGTTGGGCGAGCCAGAGGAATAGGCATGAAAATGCTGCAAGCCGATACGCTCAAGCCTTTGTTCAATCGAGCATTGATGGCACATTATCCGCCTGGTTCTACCTTCAAACCGATTATGGGCTTATTGGCACTGCAAGAAAAGGTAATTTACCCCAACTTTTACTATGGTTGCAATGGTGGCTATCGTTTGGGAAGTTTGACCGTAGGCTGTCACTATCATGCTTCTTGTGGAAGTGTTGCTTCTGCGGTACAGCACTCCTGCAATGCCTACTTTTGTCACCTCTTCAAGCTATTTATCGAAGCAGACCAGTTTGAAAATGTAGCAGAAGGCTTGACGGAGTGGGACAAATACCTCTATCAATTTGGACTGGGGCGAAGATTACCGCTTGATTTACCTCATTCTCATAAAGGATTCGCCCCTGACACTTCGCTTTACAACAGAATGTATGGTAAAAACCGATGGAGAGCGAGTATGATTATTTCTTTGGGGATTGGACAGGGAGAATTGGGAGTTACTCCTCTCCAAATGGCACATTCTACGGCAGCCATTGCCAATAGAGGTACTTACTATTATCCACATGTAGTTCGTCCACATCCTTCGGATACAGGCAGTATATACTTAAAAAAACAAACAGTTGACATTGAACGTCGGCACTTTGAAACCATTGTGGAGGGGATGCACAAAGTAGTTTTGGCAGGTACTGCAACGATTGCCAATGTGGAAGGTTTGGATATTTGTGGAAAGACAGGAACTGCTGAAAATCCACATGGAGCAGACCATTCATTATTTATTGCTTTTGCACCCAAAGATGATCCAAAAATCGCCATTGCCGTAGTGGTAGAAAATGCAGGGTTTGGTTCTCGATACGGTGCACCGATTGCGAGTTTGCTGATTGAAAAATACCTTAATAGAGAGATTGGAGAAAAAAGAAAGTGGCTGGAAACCCGAATGTTGGAAGCAGATCTCATTCATCCTCCAAAAATAGCTGCAAAATAAACCAAAGTGAGCACGAAAAAAACAAGCATAGACTGGCTTTTGATTATCAACTATTTGCTATTGGTAGGTATTGGGTGGTTGGCAATTTATACAGCCGACTACAATCCTGACAATGCAAGTATGTTTTCTATTGATCAGCGGTATGGACGACAGTTTTTAGCCATTGCAGTCTGCTTGGTATTGGCATTGATTATCCAAATACTCGATACACGATTTTACACAGGGTTTGCCTATTTCATCTACGCCTTTTCCTTATTTCTGCTCGTATTGGTCTTGTTTTTAGGCTCTGAAATATCGGGTTCTCGCTCTTGGTTTAAGTTGGGCTTCTTCAATTTTCAGCCCTCCGAAATTGCCAAATTTGCGACCTGTCTCGCACTTGCTAAGTACCTCAGTACTCTTAATATCAGTCTCAAAGACACTCAACAACAAATCACTGCTTGGGCTATTCTATTAGCTCCTGTTCTACTGATTTTGCTACAAGGAGATGCAGGTTCGGCAGTGGTGTATGCATCTCTGGTTTTGGTGATGTATCGAGAGGGGCTTTCAGGAGGGTATTTACTTTTAGGAGTATTAGCCATTGTTCTATTCATTCTCAGCCTTTTGCAGCCTTTTGAAGTAGTCGTAGGTGCATTGAGTATTTTGTTATTTATAGGACTGGTTTACCAAAGAGGATTTAAAATTTCTTTACTACTTCGATACCTAATACCTGTTACCCTATTGTTTGCAGGAGCATATTACTTAGAGTCACAAACTATGTTGCTTTTACTACTGATAGGCGTAGCCCTATTTATATTGGTTTCTCTGGCAACAAAGCGATTTGTATATATTCTGGTGACGTTTTTGTTTTGCTGTTCCATCTATGTCAAAGGGGTCGACTATGCCTTCAATAATTTTTTGAAGCCTCACCAACAAAATAGAATTGGAGTTATCTTAGGCACAATTGAAGATAATCGAGGAGTAGGCTACAACCTCAATCAATCCAAAATCGCCATTGGTTCGGGTGGCTTGTGGGGCAAGGGTTTCTTGCAGGGAACGCAAAATAAAGGTAAGTTTGTACCAGAATTGAGTACCGATTTTATCTTTTGTACCATCGGCGAAGAGTTTGGTTTTATGGGAAGTGTTATCTTAATTGGCTTGTTTATCTTTCTACTTTTACGGCTGATTGCCATTGCCGAACGCCAAAAATCCAAACTTACGAGGGTCTATGCCTATGGTGTAGCCTCCATTATTTTCTTTCATTTCTTGGTCAATATCGGAATGACCTTGGGCTTGGTGCCTGTTATTGGGATTCCCCTGCCTTTTATCAGCTATGGAGGATCTTCCTTGATTGGTTTTACACTTCTTCTTTTTGTATTGGTCAAGTTGGACTCGGAGCGATTGATGTATTTGAGGTAAGTGAGAAAAGTGGGATTAAATAAACTCGCTGTTCTTATCCTATTTCATCTTTGTACTTCAATTGACAGATGTAAATACCTATGGGTAATTGTTCGTCATTGACTTTGACAGGATAAAATCCTTTTGCCAAAGTGTTTTTACCATCAAGATTGGGAATTGACTTGACTTCAATAATTTACATATCATTAAATTTTGATTGTTTTTTTTGTTAGAACAAAACTTCCCAATGATTTTGCCTCATTCACTACTTCTTTTGGACTCATAAAGTGGAAAGGGTTTTCTAATTTATAAATATTAACTCAGATGGTATCTGAAGGAGGAGGGTTTGTGTGAGAAGTGAGTTATTCCTTGTATAGAGGGTATTACTTCCTCTTCTCCAATCATCATGATCCAAGTATTTCCATAATCTTTGAATAATTCCTCTGATAGTCTCATCACCAATTGGTAACCTTCCTCTATTTCTTCTATGTATAGGTTATTGGGATAATTCCATTTATGTTCCATCCATATTTCTTCAACTGATAATGGAACATGATTGTTAATGTGAGTAGTTTCTTCTGCAAGAAAATATAGTTCATTTATTCTGCTTCGCATAAATCAAATTCGATACTAAAAGATTGATGTATTTGAGCTAAAAAACTGTATTTTCGCATTTTTACAGTTATGTTAAAAATGAAAAAAAATAAACTCTTCATTATCTTATGTTTGTTGTGCATTTTTACTTCAATAAAAGCACAGGCTCCAAAAATAACGGCAAGCCTTGACCGCTACGAAATTGAAGTAGGCGAACAGGTCAAACTGCAATTGATAGCAGAATATGCCCCTGATATGCAGGTGCAATTTCCGCTTTTAAAGCTTGATAGCGAATTGATTGAAGTGGCAGAAATTGGAGATATTGACAGTGCGAGTTTGGAAAGTGGTTTGATTCGCAACCTTCAAGTCATTAGGGTACAGGCTTGGGATACAGGCCAATATGTCATTCCTTCCATGAGGTTTTCATACATCAATCCCGACAAAAACATCAAAGGTCAATTTGCAACCGAAGAACTCACCTTTTTCGTTACATCTCCTCTCGAAAATGCACTACCTACACCCAATCCGCAAGATAGTGCGGCAGTAGCGGGAGCAGATATTCGAGACATCAAAGGTATCAAAGACGTTCCTTTTACTTGGCGAGATGCCATTCCATACCTATTGATGGCCTTAGTTGCATTATTAATTTTAGGAGGATTGTATTATTGGTGGCGAAAACGCAAACAAAAAGAAGCGTCTGCTGCTGCGTATATTCCGCCTCCAAGACCTGCTCACGAAGTAGCCTTTGAGAAGCTTCAATTCTTGGAAGGCGAGAAATATTGGCAACAGGGCGAGGTAAAAAAATATTACAGTGAATTGACGAATATCGTCAGAGAATATCTGGAAGGACGCTACAATATTTTGGCATTGGAATCCACAACGGATGAAATTTTGCAGGATTTGAAGGAAGAGGAATTTGAAGGAGAACTTTGGAACAAGTTGAAGGACATGCTGCAAACGGCGGATTTGGTTAAATTTGCGAAAGCAAAGCCTGATATTGAAAAACATCCTCATTATTTGGCAAATGCAAAAGAAATAGTGCGAGCCACGAAGAAAGTAATACCTGTAATCGAGGAAGCTTCAATAGATGAGTAGTATGATATAATCCAAATAAGGAGCAACTTTGATTCAGTACACCTTTTGGACTTCACAAGTTACCTTCTTACCACTTTTTGCAAAATTCAAAAAGAATCAAAAATGCAGAAAATATTTCTCCCTATATGGGTAGTTGCTTTATTCTTCACAGTATTTTCAGCCTGTGAATCAGATAAAAAGCCCTCTTCAAAAACCACTGTTCCTCCCAAAGTGATGCTGCCAAACGTTAATTTCAGTGCTGATTCTGCCTATCACTTTGTTCAAAAACAAGTAGATTTCGGACCTCGAACGCCTGGTTCAACAGCGCACAAAGCCTGTGCAGATTGGTTGGTGGCAACATTGAAGGAATTTGGTGGAGAAGTGATGGTACAAGAAAGTGAGGTGAAGGCCTCTTTGGGCGGAAAAGTACCGATGTACAATATTATAGGAGCCTTCAATCCAAGTGCTTCCAAACGAATTTTGCTGACAGCACATTGGGACACTCGATTGGTGGCAGATCAAGATGTGGACGAATCCAAACAAAAAGAACCTATAGATGGAGCAAACGATGGAGGAAGCGGTGTAGGCATATTGTTGGAAATAGCCCGTCAAATCTCCTTAAACCCACTGCAAAATATTGGAGTGGATATTGTTCTTTTTGATGTAGAAGACCAAGGATTGAGCGATACCGAAGATACTTATTGTTTGGGTTCTCAGTATTGGTCTAAGAATTTACACAAGCCAAACTATACTGCCGAATTTGGAATCTTATTGGATATGGTGGGAGCCGGAGACGCACTTTTCTATCAAGAATACTACTCCATGCAGTATGCTCCCCATGTGGTGAAAAAAGTGTGGGATGTGGCTGCAAAAAAAGGCTATGGTAGTTATTTTACCTACAAAAACGGAGGAGGCGTAACGGATGACCACTATTATGTCAACAAATTCGCTAAAATTCCTACTATTGACATCATTCATCATTCGCCTCAAGGATTTGGCAAATTTTGGCATACGCACAATGACAATATGAAGGTAATCAACAAAAATACTTTGAAGGCTGTGGGTGATGTCGTTTTGACGGTGGTGAGAATGGAGGATGTACCTGCTATGTAAACACTGGATTTGAAATAGAACACAGGGTCACAGCGACGCAGAGTTTTTTTGCCACACAAATACTCAAATACAATTATCAACACAAACATAAATATCTAAATACATAGAAAATGAACCGAAAGATACGCATGGGCATGGTTGGTGGTGGGATTGGTGCTTTCATTGGAGAAGTACATAGAATTGCCTCCCGCATAGATGGACAAATCGAATTGGTGTGTGGAGCTTTCAGCAGCAGTGCCGAAAAATCGAAAAGGTCTGGCGAAGAACTGTACTTACCTTCCAATAGGATTTATGCCAATTTTGAGGAAATGATATTGAAGGAGAAAGAGCTGCCCGAAGGCGAGCGCATGGATTTTGTATCTATCGTCACGCCAAATCACGTGCATTATGCGCCTGCAAAAATGGCTTTGGAAAATGGATTTCATGTAGTATGCGACAAGCCGTTGGCATACAGCTTAGAGGAGGCAAAAGATTTGGAGCGTTTGGTAAAAGAAACAGGACTTATTTTTGCCTTGACCCACAACTATACGGGCTATCCGATGGTGAAGCAGGCAAGGGAAATGGTCAAAAGTGGAGCTTTTGGAAAAATCCGAAAAGTGGTAGCGGAATATCCACAAGGTTGGTTGAGTACCTTCTTAGAAAGTACTCACCAAAAGCAAGCAGCTTGGAGAACCGATCCCAAACGTTCAGGCGCAAGTGGGTGCTTTGGTGACATTGGCAGTCATGCCGAAAATTTGGCGGAATACATTACTGGACTGCAAATCACCGAACTCTGTGCCGATTTGAGCATACTGGTAGAAGGTCGCTTATTAGACGATGACGGAAGTGTGTTGGTGCGATTCGACAATGGCGCAAAGGGCATTATCTATGCGAGCCAAATTTCGGCAGGGGAGGAAAACGAGTTGAAGATTCGAGTGTATGGTGAAAAAGGTGGTTTAGAATGGCTGCAATCTGAACCAAACACACTTACCGTCAAATGGTTGGATGCTCCCAAACAAATCTATAAAACAGGCAATGGCTATGTTTTTTCACAAGCGGCTGCTCATGCTCGAATCCCCGCAGGACATCCCGAAGGCTACCTTGAAGCTTTCGCCAATATCTATCGAAATGTGGCAAAGTGCATACAGGCACGATTGAAGGGCGAAACACCTGATGCGATTTACCAAGATTTTCCAACGGTGCAGGATGGTGTGAGAGGTATGTTGTTTATCGAAAAAGTGGTGGAATCAAGCAATAGTGAGCAGAAATGGGTGAAGATGTAAGGGGCTTTATACTTCAAAAAAACATTGATTTAAAGCTGATTAAATCTAAATTACATTGATTTTTTTTGAAGGAAGACGGATGGGAACAAAATCACCAATTTTTGTGTTGTATCGGTGTAAGTAAGAACAATTTTTCAAAAAACAAAAAATTATAATAATATGGTATTTGATCCGATTTATATGCTTATCACTTTCGTTGCAATGGGGGCAAGCATGTTTGTTGGCAGTATGCTGAAAAGGCGTTTTAAGGAATATTCTCAGATTCCTATGGCAATGACTGGAAAGGAAGTGGCCGAAAAAATGCTGCGAGACAATGGCATTTACGATGTCCAAGTGATGTCGGTAGGCGGTCAATTGACAGACCATTACAATCCTGCAAATAAAACAGTAAATCTTAGTGAGGCGGTGTATGACCAAAGGAATGTAGCCGCAGCAGCTGTCGCCGCACATGAATGTGGACACGCTGTTCAACATGCTCAATCTTATGCGTGGCTGAACTTACGATCTCAGTTAGTGCCTGTTGTTCAAATCAGTGCAAACTGGGTGCAATGGGTGTTATTAGCCGGTATTTTGTTGATGTCAATGGGACAAACTTGGTTATTGCTGATAGGGATTATGATGTTTGCTTTTACCACTTTATTCAGTCTGGTGACTTTGCCTGTTGAGTTTGATGCAAGTAATCGTGCATTGGCTTGGTTGAATGGTTCAGGCATAACGACAAGTATGCAGCACGAAAAAGCAAAGAACGCCTTATGGTGGGCTGCGATGACCTACTTTGTTGCAGCAATGGCTTCATTGGGACAGTTGTTGTACTTTATTATGATTTTCATGGGTTCAAGAGACTAAGGAAAACTCAAATTGAAAGTGCAAATTCAAACACAAGAAAATGACATTAAGGTCAGTATCGAAAAATTTTCGGTACTGACCTTTTTCTTTTGGAGTTCTTCAACCGCCTTGCCTTTTCTGTGTTGTACCTTTGCAGCAAAATACCCAACTAAATGAATACGACAGATAAAAATCTATTGGTGAAGTTATTGGTGGTTTCTTTGGTAATCATCTATTTTCAGGTAATCGTTGGAGGAATTACAAGACTGACCGAATCGGGGCTTTCTATGACGGATTGGAAAGTAGTCACAGGAAGCATTCCTCCTTTGACACAAGAGGCATGGGAAACTGAGTTTGAAGCCTATCAACAGTCGCCTGAATATAAGGAAATCAATGAAGGGATGAGCCTTTCAGAGTTTAAGAACATTTTCTTTTGGGAATGGCTGCATCGAGTATGGGGGCGATGGGGATTTTTGTTTTTGTTTGGGGTGTTTGCGTATTTTTTGGTGAAGAAAAAGTTGGATAAAAAGCATATAGGCAGATTTTCACTTCTCCTGTTGCTTTACATTGCACAAGGACTCTTGGGATGGTTTATGGTCAAAAGCGGACTGGTGGATCGTCCCGAAGTCAGTCATTATCGCTTGACGGCTCACCTACTACTGGCGATTTTTTTATTTGCTTATGTGTTGTGGTATGTTTCCGATTTAGTGGTCAAGCCCGAATCAAAAATTTACAACCCCAAAATGCAGCGATTTGCATGGATATTGGTGGGGATTTTGGTACTGCAAATTATGTTCGGAGGATTTATGTCCGGACTCAAAGCAGCTTCTCACTACCCGACTTTTCCTGACATGAATGGAGCATATATCCCACACAATTTATTTGAAATGCAGCCTTTTTGGGTCAATTTCACCGAACACATTCCGACGATTCAATTCACACATCGAAGTATAGCATATCTGTTGGTAGTTCTCATTCTCACCTATGGACACCTTGTCAAACGTATAGGAGAAAACCATCCTTTCTTTCGACAAGTCAATTTGGCATTGCCTTTTGTGTTGACTACACAGGTATTGTTGGGCATTTTTACGTTGCTCAATTCCTTGGGAAGTGTGCCTGTGTTTTTGGGAGTAGCACATCAGGCTTGCGGCTTATTATTGTTGAGTACGATGTTGTTGTTGGCATTTCAGTATAGGAAAAACAATATTCTTTCATCTTTTTAGGAAATTTATCTAAAAAGTTGCATCTTTGCACTCCGAAAATTGAAAGCAAAATTTCTCAAAGATATGTCAAGAATTTGTGAATTAACTGGCAAAAAACCTATTACAGGTCATAATGTATCGCATTCAAACAGAAAGACGAAGCGTTGGTTTCGTCCTAATATCCAAAAAAAGCGATTTTACATTCCAGAAGAAGATAGATGGATTACCCTTAAAATTTCAATGTCTGCGCTAAGAACCATTGATAAGAAAGGTATCTATGAGTACCTAAAAGAGGTAGAAAAGAAAACGGGTAAGAAATATTTACAGGCTTAAATTATTTAAAAGGTAGTAATAATCATGGCAAAGAAAAGCAAAGGCAATCGCTTAAAGATCATATTGGAGTGTACTGAACACAAAGCTACTGGTGTACCAGGTACTTCTCGGTACTCTACTTTCAAAAATCGAAAAAATACTCCTTCAAGATTGGAATTGAAGAAATACAATCCAATTTTGAAAAAACATACTGTTCATAAAGAAATAAAATAATTCGTCATGGGTAAAGTATCTAAAAACTCCAGAGTAACTCGTGGTACTGGCGAGAATACCAGCAAAAATCACGTCAAAATCGTTGTAAGTGAAAAAGATCCCAAAACAGGGTCTTATGTTTACAAAGAAAAAATGATTCATAAAGATAAATTAGATGAATACATAAAGAGCATTCAGTAAGCTTTTTGTGTTTTTATTTTGCTATCACCTTATAAAGTGTTGAGTCGTCATGATGATTCAATCGCTTTATTGGAGGCTTCTCTTTTGCAGTGATAAAGGAGAAGCCTTTTTGTTATTTAATTTTAACTCATTAGCTACCATGTCCTTCTTCAAAAATCTATTCTCCAAAAATAAAAAAGAAGACCTTGACAAAGGTTTAGAAAAAAGCAGTCAAAGCATTTTTTCCAAACTCTCCAAAGCAGTTGCAGGACGATCGGAAATTGATGTCGATGTACTCGATAGTATTGAAGAAGCCCTCGTGGCTTCTGATATTGGAGTAGATACGACCATCAAAATTATTGAGCGACTGGAAGCGAGAGCAGAAAAAGATAAATACCTCAATGTAAAAGAGGTTTACGACATGCTCAAAAATGAGATCATTGATCTTCTTTCAGAAAACAATACTCCTGATTATACTGATTTTGATCTTCCTGACACTTGTGGCCAACCTTATGTGATGATGATTGTCGGAGTCAATGGGACAGGTAAAACAACGACTGTTGGGAAATTGGCGTATCAGTTTGAAAAACAGGGTAAAAAGGTGGTAATGGGGGCCGCAGATACTTTTCGAGCAGCTGCAATTGAGCAATTAGCGGTTTGGGCAGATCGAGCAGGAACAGAAGTTATCAAACAAAAAATGGGTTCTGATCCGGCAGCCGTTGCATATGATACGGTCAGTGCGGCAGTATCGAGAAACTACGATGTTTGTTTGGTTGATACAGCAGGACGTTTGCACAACAAGAAACATTTGATGGACGAGTTGAGCAAAATCAAGCGGGTAATGAAAAAAATTGACAGTGATTTTCCGCATGATGTAATGTTGGTTTTAGATGGCTCAACAGGGCAAAATGCGCTGGAACAAGCCAAGCATTTTACCAATGCAACGGAGGTGACTTGCATTGCGATTACCAAATTGGACGGTACTGCAAAAGGCGGCGTAGTAATCGGCATTGCAGATCAGTTTAAGATTCCTATCAAATATATTGGAGTAGGAGAGGGGTTAGAGCATTTGCAGGTCTTCAATAAAAAAGAGTTTGTCGACAGTTTATTCAAAATTTAATCCCAGATTTTGGCAGAGTTAGTGCATAGAATGTTGATATTTTTCGATTAATTAAAATGCGAGGTTAAGAGTTTATGAAAACAAAAGTTTCTGCTAACCAAAACAATAAGGTAAATGTAGTGACATTGGGTTGCTCCAAAAACATTGTGGATTCGGAGGTTTTGATGAATCAATTGAAGGGCAATGATATTGCAGTGACGCACGAAAGTGATACAGAAGAGGCCAATATTGTGGTGGTGAATACTTGCGGTTTTATAGACGTTGCAAAGCAAGAATCAATTGACACTATTTTGCATTATGCTTCTGTCAAAACAAAAGGTGAGATTGAAAAACTCTATGTGACAGGTTGTTTGTCGCAGAGGTACAAAGACGATTTGGAGAAAGAAATTCCTGAAGTAGATGCTTATTTCGGCACACTTGATTTGCCTTTTTTGCTGGAAGAATTGGGCGCAGACTACAAACATGACCTCATTGGAGAACGCTCTCTTTTAACAACTCCTTCCCATTATGCCTACCTCAAAATCTCGGAAGGCTGCAATCGTACCTGTTCTTTTTGTGCGATTCCTTTGATGCGTGGGAAGCATGTTTCCAAAACCATCGAACAATTGGTGGCAGAAGCTAAAAACTTGGTCAAAAATGGCGTGAAAGAAGTCATGTTGATTGCCCAAGAATTGACCTACTATGGTTTAGATATTTACAAAAAACGAGCTTTAGCGGACTTACTGAGCGCTCTATCGGATGTAGAAGGATTGGAATGGATACGAATGCACTATGCCTATCCCTACAAGTTTCCAATAGAAGTTATGGATGTCGTGCGAGAAAAAGACAATATCTGCAATTATTTAGATATGCCTTTGCAACACATCAGCGATGCCGTTTTGAAGCGAATGAAAAGGCACATCACCAAAGCAGATACCTACGAACTTATCCAAAACATTCGTGAGCGAGTGCCTAATATTGCTATTAGAACCACACTTTTGGTAGGGTTTCCTGGTGAAACGGAGGAGGATGTGGAAGAATTGGCGCAGTTTGTTAGAGATATGCGTTTTGAGCGGTTGGGTATTTTTCAATATTCTCATGAGGAAAACACGTCTGCCCACGAATTGGAGGATGATGTGCCTGAAGAGGTGAAAGCAGAACGGGCGGCATATATCATGGAGATTCAAGAAGAAATTTCTGCTGAATTGAACCAACAAAAAATTGGCAAAACCTTCAAGGTTTTAATCGATCGCAAAGAAGCAGGTCATTTTATTGGACGTACCGAATACGATTCTCCCGAAGTAGACAATGAAGTCATTCTGGATGCAGCTACAAACTATGTGCGATTGGGCGATTTTGCGAATGTAAAAATCCATGATGCAGGAGAATTTGACCTATATGGTACGGTTGTTCAATAAGCCAAAGTCTACCTCTAATCATGGAAAATGAAATGAATAAAGAAAAACAAATCCACCTTCAAATCCCTTCTTCTTTTTCACAAAAAATTCCTCTTTCCCCTCCTATACGCATAGAATTGCCGACGGTCTTTGGAATGAAGACAGTTAACTCCTACTTATTTGTTCATCCCGAACCAACGCTTATTGACTGTGGTGAAAATTCTGACGCAAGTTGGAATGTACTGCAAAAAAGCTTAGCTGCAAATGGATTGAAAGTTTCTGACATCAAAAGAGTCATTATCACTCATGCACACATTGACCATATTGGTATGGCAGGAAGAGTTTGCAGACACAGTGATGCAGAGATTTGGGTTTCAGAATATACTTACAAGTGGGCGGTGGATTTGGAGGAAATGCGAGAGTTACGCTTGCATACTATCAGCGAAACATTGAAGGCAATGGGGGATTCTCCTGTTAATCAGGTATTTAAAAACGTCTTTAGCCAATTCAATCATTTTTGGCTTCCCATTCCTGCCAATCGTGTAAAGACTTTTCCTATGGATGGCAGGTTAGAATTTGGAGGACAATCTTGGGAAGTAATTCATGCGCCAGGCCACTGTATTGACCAAGTTTGTTTTTATCAACCTGAAACCAAACAGTTGTTTTCAGCAGACATGATATTAAAGGTTACACCCACTCCAGTCATTGACGCAAGCATAGAGCCGCCTCATACCAGAAATAAAAGCATTGTCCAATTGCTTGAATCCTACCAAAAATTTTCAGAGTTAGACATTTCCATTGTTTACCCTGGTCACTACAAACCTTTTGATAATCCCAAAGCCATTATCGAACACCAAATCAATCGAATTGAAGCTCGAAAGTTGGAATGTTTGAAGTGGGTAAGCGAGGGCATCTCGGATTTCTATGGATTACTGCAAAAACTGTATGGAATCAATTTTTCTATTCCTACAATTCCGATGTTGGTGGGATATTTAGACCTGTTGTTGATAGAAAATAGTATTTTTGTACTAAAAACAGCCGATGGCTTGCGATATTACCCTGTTTAATTTCGCTTTCAGGTGCTTGTTTTCTATTTTTATGCTTTACAAATTGCAGGCTTTGGATTTTGAAAAAGAAAATCTAAACTTTTTCTTCAAAATTCTCCCTTATCATCCAAAATTCATCATTTCTATGATACCAACGATACTTCAACAAGTACTATTTGTAATTGCTTTGGGCATCACTGTATTTTTTTTCCGTCGAAGGGTATTAGAAATCAGTGGCAATATCAAACTGGGAAAACCAGAAGATAGAAGTGGCGATTCTGGTCAGCGCTTCAAAAACATGCTGATGTTGGCATTTGGTCAGAAAAAAATGTTTCGACAAATGGGGCCTGCCATTATGCACTTTTTCATCTATGCAGGTTTTTTGTTGATCAACATTGAAGTACTCGAAATTGTATTGGATGGGCTGTTTGGCACACATCGAATGTTTGCCCCCATTTTGGGCGGTTTCTATCATGTTGTGATTGGTTTTTTTGAAATATTGGCTGTTTTGGTCATTATTTCTTGCGTGGTTTTTCTGGTTCGCCGAAACTTTACCCAAAAGGCTCGCTTCAAAGCCAAAGAAATGGAAGGTTGGCCTGGTTTGGACGGCAATATGATTTTGGTGATAGAAATCGTGTTGATGACTGCTATTTTGACCATGAACGCTGCGGATTTGACACTTCAAACCCAATATCCATCCGCACATTATTACCCGACAGGTAGTTTTTTGGTGTCTGGATTGTTTGCCCCTGCTTTTACAGGTTTTTCAGAAACAGCCTTAATTATCATAGAGCGTACGGCTTGGTGGGCGCATATTTTGGGCATCTTTGCTTTCTTGGTCTATGTCACTTATTCCAAACATCTACATATTTTCTTAGCGTTCCCCAATGCGTATTTTGGACCTTTAGATCAGGGCGAAGAGAAAGGTGAGATGAAGAACATGCCCAAAATTACGGAGGAAATCAAGCTGATGTTGAATCCCGATGCACCGATGCCAGAGGAAGATCCAAATGCTGTACCCGAAAAATTTGGGGCAAAGGATGTGACAGATTTGACGTGGAAAAATATGTTGGATGCCTATGCTTGTACGGAATGTGGACGTTGTACGCAAGCTTGCCCAGCGAGTCAAACTGGTAAATTGCTTTCACCTCGAAAAATCATGATGGATACTCGTGATAGAGCTGAAGAGTTGGGGGCTGCAAAAAGAGCAAATGGAGCAGATTTTGACGATGGTAAATCACTGTTGCACGATTACATTTCGGTGGAAGAGCTTCGTGGCTGCACAACCTGCAATGCTTGTGTACAGGAGTGTCCTGTGAGTATCAATCCTCTAAACATTATTTTGGAACTTCGCCGTTATCTGATTTTGGAGGAATCCAATTCTCCCGAAGAGTGGAACTTGATGTTCAACAACATCGAAACGAACTATGCCGTGTGGAAATTCAATCCCGATGACCGAGCCAATTGGATGATGGAAATGGAGTCGGAGAGTTAATGGATTGTTAGCAACTAAGGCAAATCAAAAGTAAAAACTCAAATGAAAATGAAAACTACTTGATGTTGGTCAAATGGTTATGTGAATTCAATGACTAATTTAATATTTTAGTGCTTGAACGGAAACCCTTAACTAACTGAATTTCAAAACATAACTAAATACTTAAATAAACGAACTTTTTAAGGCAATTTTTGTATTTCCATAGCAAACTGACTATCATTTATTAGGAATTTATTGAACTTATATCAGTTCTTTGATTTTCAAAAAAGTTCAAATGTTTTTTCAACTACAATACATTGATTATAAACCCTCTGTGAGTTTCCGTTCAGGCACTATTTTAGTTTGCCTAAAGTGTTTGTAATTCCTTCTTATTCCACCATCTTTTAGTTGCTATTAGGCAAAGCCCTATCAAGATTGATAGAATACCTACCCAAGACATCCAATTCATTGAAGAAGTTTTTAATTCGAGAGGTTGAGGATTGCCAATATGCACAAAAGTAGCCCAAAAGTAGGGCGCTAATAGGCGGTTAGGTTCCGTTTGAAGATATTGAAGTTTGGCACTTCGCAGCGCATCATTTTTAGATTGCCCTTCTAACAAATTGGCATGAAAATTCAATATTATATCTGCGGCAGCCTGGTCATTCACATTCCACAAACTCGTGACGATACTTGGACATCCTGCATATAAAAATCCTTTTGACAAACTCATAATGCCCTCTCCTGGTCTCAATGTTCCCGAACCCGTATTGCAGGCACTCAATATAGCCAAATCAACGTCTAAGCGAATATTGAATAATTCATAAGTAGAAAGATAGTCGGTTACAAAATGTATGGTGTTAAACATTGGATCTTTTTCGCTCAGACAAGCGTGAGTTGCCAAGTGTAAAATATATCCATTTGCACCATATTTGATAAAATTATCTTTGGTTGCTTCTTCCTTCAAAAATACAGTACCCTTCATCATCTCTCCTAATTGTTCTACCTCCCGCTTACTTGCTTTCAGTTCTTGAAGCTCGCTCGACAAACAACTGCCATTTTTCCTAACTGTAGCATGGCTTCCTCGTTCTTCAAATACAGGCGCAAATCCCACGTAGTTTTCTTTTTTGTTTCTTCCCCTCGTATCCGTTTCCAATCCCTCTAATAGAAGGGTCGCAGAATAAGCGTAGCTAATACTGTATTTTTTGATTAGGTAGTCCAAATTATGTAGTTCAAAACCTATTTTGTTAATGTTTTGTGGATAAGTCATCAATAAGGCCTCAAAAGGAATATAACCCATGATGCCATCTGGAATGACCGTCAGCTGTCCAATATCTTGAAGTGAATTTTTAGAAGGAAGCATGTTTTCTACCAGGTATTGGAATATCCAATGAGCTGAATACAAATATGCCCAGTAAGATTTTTCCATATCTTTGGTTTGAAAAGGATTAACCCTTAAGTTTTGCAGCAAAGTTTGAAAATGCTGTTCCAGTAAATGGTTATTAGGAATACTTTTTACTTCAATCGTATTGGAGGTAATAATAAAAACATAAACATCTTTTTTTCCTACAAAATATTCTAACAATACGTCTCCTTTTTCAGTTAGCTGCTTTTGAAGAGCCTCAATAGAAGCGACTTCAATATCATATTTCAGATGATAATAATCAGGATAGAATAGTTCAAGCGTGTCGCTTAGGGTTTGGTATTCTTGTTTTAAATCAAATATTTTTGTTTTCCAAAGTGATATTTTCGATGTATCTGCATTTTCAATAGATTTTTGTTTTTCTTCAAACAACTTTCGTTCATAGAAACTCATATCCCGTTTCAACAGCTCCTCTCTATTCAGGATGCTTTGCGGAATATTACCAAAAAGCAAGGCCTTTGATTCTTTGATGGACTCCAAAAGAATGGTGGCTTTGTTTTTTTCTGCAAATAGGAAGGCTTTTTTGAGGTAATTGACCGTTATTTTAGAGGGAGTCTTTGCCGGAGTATCTTCCAAGTTAGACAGCTCAAGGGCAACTTGGATACTTTTCTCATAAATAGGTAAAGCGTTTGCAGCCAATGTATGTTTTGAAGCTTCAGTCTGAAAATCGTGTCTCATACCATCAATAACTTCTATAGCCAACTCAAAACTATTCAATGCGCTTACTAATAGACTTCGATCTTTCTTTTTTTGCTGAAACAAGAGAGCAAACAACTCGCCTTTCAAGTCCAAGATTTTTTGAAAAGTGTTTTTGTCGTTTACATCCTCTAAGGTAGGATTGTCTTGAATATCTTCCTTATTAAACTGAAGGGAAACAGCTATCAATGCTTGTTGACAATAATGAAGGGCAGTGTCCAATTGGTTTAGTCCATAATGAACTTTTGCAAGATTTGTATAACTTATCGCTACCCTTGGATGTCTATCCCCATATTTATTTTTGCTAATATTTAGTGCGGCTTGGCCGAGTCTAAGAGCCTCTTTATAATTCTTTTGGTTTCTATATACAGCACTCATTTGTTCGTAAGTAATGTTCAAATCCCAAAGATTAAACCTGTTAATCTCAAATGCTTTTTGAGCAAAATAGAGACTGGAATCGGATTTTTCTAAATGGAGATAAGCTTGAGAAAGATTGTTATAACAAATAATCGTATTTTCGAGTGATCTGTCATCTACATCTGTTTGAGTTATCTGCAAACTCTTATCAAAATACCGAAGAGCTTCTTCGAATTCTTTTTGATACAAATGCGCCAAACCGATATTGGCATAAATCTCAGCACAATCAATACTGTTTTCTCCACTTATTTTTTTGTAAATGTCAATGGAACGATTGAGGAAATTAATGGCTTGCTTGTAATCACTTTTTGCAAAAAAGATAGCTCCAATATTATTGTAAATAGCTCCAATGGCATTTGAGTCACCCCGTTTTTTGTATAAAACCAATGCTTTTTGACTTTCCTTCATTGCCTGATTGAAGTTTCCTTTGGTTTCATATAAGACTCCTTGCGAATGATACAGATTAGCAAGAAGATCTATTTTACGTTTGGTTTCTGGTAGTTCTATTGCAACCACTAGCCCATCAATCAATGCACATTCCATATCGTTATATAAGCCTGTGTAGTAGGAGGCAAGGACTTGTAAGTACATGCACCAAGTATAGTCTTCCCAGAGATGCTTAAGGGCAAAAATACGGGCTGCTTGTTGTGTATAGTCCTTCGCTTTTTTGAACTGTCCATTAGAAAATAGATATTCTCCCTTGTGCTTGTATATATGACCAAGGCTTTTGTGGTCTTCACCCAAATACTTTTTTCCTTCGGTAATGGCCTTTTGAAGGCAAGCCTTATTTTTATTATCTAAATGGGCTTTCTCGTATAATTTTGATAACAAAATATAACAATCTATATAAGCAATCCATTCACCTTTGTTTTGATAAATGGATTGCGCCTTTTTTATATTTTTTTCAGCATTGTCAAAATTTTGTATATTTTGGAGGGAATCGGCTCTTTCTAAATAAATATATGGTAGAAGAACCTGTTCATTGTGGGAATTTTGAGCAGGAGATAATTCAACTGCTATACAAATAACAGAGTGAGAAAGTAATAAAAGAGCTGTTTGTATCCATATTGGATACAAAAGAAACAGCATCGGCTTTGACATATTCAGCAGTGATTATAGTAACTCGTTAGGTCGAAGTTACAACATCTGCTTAAAAGACCGATACAGTTTGTTTAAAAAATATTGATTTTTTTATAAAATATGGATTATTTCTACTATACTGAAGGAGGAGCAAGAACTTCAACGGGAATACCTCTTTCTGTTCCGTCATTGACTCCGCTTAAGAAGAAGGTGACATCTGCATCGTATCCGTAACTACTCGGCACTAAGTCTTCGTCAAAAGTAGCTTGGCCAATGTAGGCTTGTTCGGTAGCGCTCCACGGCGCAGGAACAGGATTGTTAGTACAGTTAGGTTCATTGGAGTCAACTATAGAAAGATTTATGGTTGTAGCAAAATATTGTGGATCTCCTCCTGTGACATTTATAACAATTTCCCCTATGGGTCTCATTTTTATTTTGATGTTTGCAATTTTCGGTTTCTCTGACATAGGTATAGGTTTGGTTAGTGATTAAAATCGAAGTACATAGATACAGAAATAGCGACTATCTTCCAAATAAGTTGATAGTCGCTAACTTTCCTTATATGCATAATGTGAAAAATTGAGTGTAATGATTAGTTTTTCTTGGTTTTAGGTTTATATAATTTAAAAAAAATTGCATAGCTGAACGCTGAGGTACTCAGCTATGCATCATTGCCTCCAACTATTTCATGGAATAACGAGCTGTATAACGATTATTGCTGACTTTCGGTTAATGAACACGAGAACTTCAAAAAGGTAACATCCTTTTTATTTTTCAACTCAATTTTTTGTATCCTCATAAAACTTTTTCTGTATCTAACTATTTATTTTTCAGCTAAAAACTATCTTTGAAGTTAATTTATTTAATTTTTGGAAAAATTTTTGTTTTTATATAACCAATGTTACCTTTTGGGAAAAAAGTGTTCTTCTAATGGATAAAGAAAGTTTTAAACAATTTTTAAAGGAAGCGTATAATTATTGTATTCCTCGACTGGTACATTTGACTCAATCTAAAGCAGATGCGGAAGATGCTTTTATGGAAGCCATTTATCAGTTCTGGAAAGATTTGCAGGAGAATAGAATCAAACACAAAGGTAATTTGAAAGCACTTATTCTTGTGAGTGCGAGAAATAAGTGGCTCAACAAAAATAGAAAGGAAAAAGGAGGTAAAACAAAAGTGTTTAGCTCTCCCTATGAAGTTATTGAGACACACCTCGACAACGAAAGCAGTAATATTGGTGATGAAGAAAGTTTTGATCCCTTGATAAAAGCAGAAAATCAAGCTGAACTAAATCTTCAAGACGCAAAAAGAAAAAAAGCTATGAATGAGGCCATGCAACAGCTAAGCAAAAAATGCCAATCATTACTTGTTCAATCTATTATCCACAAAAAAAAGCTTAAAGATCTACAACAGTCGCTTGGTTTTGTGAGCCTTAATGCCATCAAAATGGCAAAGTCTCGATGTCGCAAAACGTTTATTCAAAAATTTGAATTTATTATAAATTCATCTGAAAACTAATCATTATGATTAACGATAAAGATTTTTTATTGATTGAATCTTATTTAGAAGATACACTAACAGAAGATGCCAAAACATCATTTGAAGAAAGGCTCAGTACAGAAAAAGAACTGAACAAATATTTATCCTTAGTAATCGAATCCAATTTGTTTTTGGAGGAATTCGACAAACAACAAAAAATTGAAGAATGGACAGGTATTCTTCAAGCGGAGCCTGAGCTCAACAAACCATTCACTGTCATCAAAACATTGGCAAACGTCAAGCATAGTCAATTTGGTCGGTATGTACTTAGCATAGCAGCCTTGCTATTGATTTTTATAACTGTTTATATTTTTGCGCCCATTTCAAATCCGTCACCCGATCAATTGGCAAGCCAATATTGGAGTGAAACAGCTCAGTTTTCTTATGCTGAAGCTCGAAGAGGCGGGATGCCAAAAACGATAGAAAGGACTACAAAAAGAATTTATGACCTACACGAAGCAGGGGATTATGAAGCTGCTTTGCAAGCAATTGACGAGTTTTCTGTATCTGACGAAAAAATGACCCTCCTCAAAGGAAGCTGTTATTACAATATGGGGAAAATAGAGGAAGCTATTCACACTTTTCAGCAGATTACTACGCTTCAAAATAGCTATACGGAGGATGAAGCCAAATGGTATCTTGCTCTCTGCTACTTAAAAAGTGGAGATACTCAAAAAGGTATGAAG
The DNA here is from genome assembly GCA_030427245.1 of Bacteroidia bacterium. Lineage (GTDB taxonomy): Bacteria > Bacteroidota > Bacteroidia > Chitinophagales > UBA2359 > JAUHXA01. The sequence goes on from JAUHXA010000029.1 coordinate 61,842, forward strand.
GAACTTCATGAAATTATTGCTAAAAAACGTTGGAATTACAAACAGGCTACTGCACTATTGAGAGAAATGCCTCGCTAAATTTTTGAAGTAAAAGTGCTGTGTAAACCCACTGCAATAAAATAGACAATCGTTCCTACTGAAAGAGCCGTCCACCAAATATTGACCTCTGGATATAACCAAATAATCGCCCCATTACTCACTATACACAATACAGTATTCGTTATATTCATCCACATCATTTTAGAAGTTCGACTAGGATAAGGATACTTGATGGGAACAAAATGTAAAATGGCAAAGAAAAAAATAAGTCCAACATTGATAAAAGAAGAAAAAGTGAACACGAAAAACATGTAATGCACCACAATGTTCCACAATACAGGAAAGCCCACAAAATGAAAGTCATCGGAAACCATCCCTGGTGTTCCGTAATAAAAAGCAGAAACTATTAACATCACCACCACACAAGGCATTCGCCAACTTTCGTCTACTGCACCCATTTCGTAAAAAAAATAAGTGGGAATAATCGCATAGTTGGCAAAATCAATCACATAGTCCATGGCCTTGCCGTCAAAGTTGGGCAATACCTTTTTGACCCGAAACAAACGGGCAAATGTCCCATCTATCCCATCTATTATTAGAGCAATCAACAACCATAACATAGCCTTTTGCCATTCGTGTGCGCTGATTGCTACTATTGCCAAAAAACCTGCAATAGCACCCGAAGCAGTAAAGGCTTGTACAGACCATGCCAACCCCTTTTCTAAGAAAGTGAACTCATTCGTCTTAACTGATGTATTCATTTTTTATATAAATTATCAACCAATATTTTATTTGAAGTTTTTTAACAAAAGGATTAGCAATAAAATAGAAGCTTATTTTGTGACAAATACTGTTTTGAAAAGTCCAAAAAATAACAATTCATTCAAAAAAAGCTTAACTACTACCAAGTAGTAGAGTTACCTTGTCTTAAAGTGTTCTCTTGCCTGTAGTCGAATGACTGCAGGCTTTACACCTATATTTTTACCAATTTATAAATTTTTCGAGAATCTCCAATCTGCAATTCTAACCAATAAGTCCCAATTGGTTGAAGAGTCAAATCCAAATTTTCCTGCAATTGGCGGATGTTTTCAAACTTTCTATCCATTACTTTTTGACCCAAGATATTGCTTACCTTCAAAATTACATTTTCTGATTGAGCCATTTCTATTTGCAGCAAATAATTACCGGTACTTGGATTGGGAAAAATCATCAAACTTTGAAGAACTGATTCTTCTTCGATATCTGTTAGAAACAATGAAAGGTAGCCATTTTTAAACTCTGCATCATTCCCTGCAGGGTTGGTGACCGTCAGCCCAACATCATAATTGCCAGGAGTTTGGTAGCTGACAATGGGATTTTGAAGAGTTGAGTTAGCAGGGTTACCTCCTTCAAAAGTCCACGACCAAGAAGTAGGGATATTCACCGATTTGTCAAAGAAATTCACTGTAATTGGAACACCCGCCTCGGTTACATTTGCAGCAAAATCAGCCGTTGGTGTTTGATATGACCGACTTCCTTTGGCATACCAAGTAGGAAATTTGGCTTCCCTCGCCAAAATATTGGCATTGCCCAAAGGGGTAATTTTATCTGCTGCCAAAGGAACAACGGCAAGTATCGTATCTCCTTGATCAATTGCAGTAAAAGCCAAGGCGTTGTCCTTAGGTGAATAAGAAGGAAAGTTGAGAATAGAATTGTCAAAAACATCAAAAGTTTTACCTGTTTCTGTATTGGCCGTCACCAATGTATTGGTTCCAGAGAAACTGTCAATGTAGTCAAAGCTGATAATGTGAGGAGAATTTTTGGCATAAGTAGGGTTCCCGACTTGAATACCATCAGGCAAAGACGAGAATAGTTTGAAGATAACACCGCTGTCAAAATTGTCCTTGCTGTTGTCCCAAACTTTAATGATACCAATGTCCCAATAGTCGGTTTCTGTTCCAAAATTGCTGCTCAGAAGGTTCAATGCATCGTATAGAACGTACTGACCTGTTGGATCCCACTCGATAACATCCGCATATTGAGGTTCACTTTCGTCAACACCTTCTGCCGTTGAAGGATTAGTCAGTAGATATTGTTCTGAATCGCCTGACACCAAATCGAACACATAGATAGAACGGTCAATAAAAATACTCACCAAAGCTAATTTTTGACCATCGGGAGAAATCGCCACATTGTCCCATTCCGCAGTTTGGCTAATTTGCTCAGGTGCAGCACTTCCATTCAAAAGCAATCTGTAAATATGCTTGTCATCCGATACAAAATATGCGGTCGTTCCATCTTCTTGAACACTGATTTTTCTGATGGCAGGAAAGGCATCCGTAGTCAATGCCGTAAATGTCTCTAAACCATTGGAGGCATTGAGTAATAAGTCATAAATGGCGTTGGGGTCATTATTAGACGCATCCATAACGACCATGTGATTTTCTCCTTCTACTGCTGGCAAGTCAATTTCGTAGTCTGTCACTTCCCCTTCTTCACCGCCCACTTCTTCGTTTTCATTGAAGATACCCACTTGGTCAAAAGCAGAACGAGCCGCAGCTACTTCCGATGAACTGTTGCCATGCAAATCCTTTGCCGCCTGTACGACTGCCAACCTTGCGTCAATAAACTGAGAAGATTGGGTAAGGTAATTTTTCAGTGCGCTGTAATAGATTTTTTCTGCTTTGTCTTTTCCTACTTGACTCGCAAACAGGAAGAAAGCTCTGTTGGTAATGCCACTATTGATATGCACACCGCCATTGTCCTGATTAGTATTTACATACTCCGACATGTGCTTGGGTTGCCAGCCATTGTGATTAGAATTGCTGCCTCCGTTATTGGGGTTCGACATACTCCTCAGTGCACCAGAAGGAAACACATTTGGGTTCACAATGTCTTCGCCAAGCGTCCAATCATCTCGGTCTATTAATACCCCAAAAACATCTGCAAAGGATTCATTTAAGGCGCCCGATTGATATTGATACACCAAATTTGCTGTATTTTGAATCACCCCGTGTGTCATTTCGTGTCCTGCTACATCTAAAGACTTCGCTAAAGGGTCAGAAAAAGCAGAACGCCCGCTTCCATAACCCATAAAATGTCCATTCCAAAAGGCATTGTCCATCCCTCCACCGTCATTTTCTGCAATGTTGATAATGGAGATAATAGTGCCGCCTTTGCCATTCAATGAATTTCGTTGATGTGTATTTAAAAAATATTCATAACACACAGCCGCATTGTAGTGTGCCGAAACAGCGGTGCGTTGTCCACTCCAGTTATTGTTACTAGATGAAACATGCCCTAATTGGAAATTGATGTTACTCAAAGGGTTGTCATTCAAATCCAAAGTCAATATTCCACCTACGGGATCATCAGGAAGGTTGGATTGTGTAGTGTTGAACATAGGGCGTTGGGTATCCAACATAAAATAACTGTTTCCAATTTGATGGGTATTGAAATTTCTATTGATTCCCTTCAAATCTTGCGCCGTAGCCGTAGCAGGACCATCTTTGCAGATGTGTTGATACTTGTGAAGAATCTGCCCCGTTTGAGCATCTACAAAATACTCCCAATGATTAGACAAGCTCGCAAAATAACTCACTTTCCAAGCCAAATATTGTTTTTTGTGGTGCGGATAAATGATTAGTTCGATCAGTTGGTCTTCATGGTGAATGAGTTCTTTGGCTCGTTCAGATAGCACTTCAATAGTGGTGAAAGTCTGTAAATCCGCTTCAACCGTTTCCAAGGCTGCATCAGGGGTCACTTTTGCCTCTATGTTTTCCAATAGGGGGGTGACTTGGTAGCGACCATTGAAGGATTCGATTCCCAAATCGTTTAGATGCACCACGACATCACTTCCCCAAACAGGAATTCCACGATATTGCTGCAACAATCGGATATGCGTTTTGCCAGAAAGATCGGTTTCTATTGTCTTTAATTCAAATTCTGTTGTAGGACTCGCTATTTGCAGCAATTCTTTATATGTTTCCATAAAATCATACGCTGCGTCTAATTTTGTGGTTGTGCTGTTTTTTGCCAAATCCACAGGATGCAAATTGTCTCCACTAATGAAATAGGGGGTGTTGTTTTGAGGAGAATAATGGATTTTTGCTTTTTTATCTACTTCCTTCAATGCTGCCGCTTGCAGTTTCGCCTTCGGAGAAATTTTTATCAAAGTTTTAAAAGTCAGTTCTTTTTGAACCAAGTTTTGAGAACGTTTGAAAGTTTGAGATTGAAGGAAAGAAGGTTTTAAAAACAACGATATATCTGTTGTTCCTTCCACTTTCTCCAATTTTTTTTGAGTTGCAAGGTTGGTGGAAGTAGTTTGAGCATATATGCTTTTTCCTAAAAAAAGTAAAATAAATAGGGTTTTCAGCATTATTCCAAAAGTAAAATTTTTCATCGTTTTGGGGTTTTATTGAAAATGTAAAGCTCTTTTTTTTAAAATTCTCAGCGGAATTATTTCGATATAAAAATAAGAAAACCAATGAGAATGTTTAGATTTAAAATTCAAAAAGCAGATGCAATTGTAACTAAAAGTAGGCAAAATAAATCAACTGTCCTACCTGTATAAGAAATTATTGAACTAAGCTACTTTGAATATACGAGTCATTATGTAGCCTATTGCTTTTGTTTTTTCGCCTACCCAATAACGAAAAAAGTAACGATTGGAGCTAAAACTCTTTCTATCAAAAGGTCCTATTGTTTTTTGGAAAAAAACATACAACCACTTTTTCCAACCTTTCTTTGAAGATTTGCCCCAAACCATGCTTTTTTGAACAGGTTTTAGAGGGTTTTTCTTTTGAAGTGAGGCTTCGTGTAACATCCCAATGCCCATTCCTCTGTTATACATGAGGCGTTGGTAAGACCAAAAATTGACCTTTTTTAAATGTTTGGGATGATTGGCTACAAATACAAAACGGGCACCCAATGCCCTGACTCTTAGGGCGAGTTCTTTGTCTTGAGAAATGATGAATTTTTCGTTGAAGTAATATCCATCTTTTTCTTTGCATTTTTCCAAAAATGACTTCTTGTATAGAATATTGCAAGTAGAAGCGACAAATCCTTCTTCGTCTATTTGTGTAGTCATGGGAAACCTCTTGGTCATTCTAAATTCATGTAGGTACGGGTCGGATTCATTCATTGTTCCTCCTACTACATCTCCCTGAAAAGTCGTAAGTGCTTGTACGAGTTCTTCTATCCAATTGGCAGTTGGTATACAGTCATCGTCAGTGAAGACTAATAGGTCTCCAGTAGCTTGTTCGATTCCTCTATTTCTTGCCCATCCAGAGCCTTTTCTCTCTTTGTCTTCAATAATGATAAACTCATCTGGAGCGAGGGTTTGGTGGGCAATCGCCTCTTTGAGCAATGAGAGTGAATCACGATTGAGAGTGGGGATAATTAAGGAGATGCGGTGGGTCATACTATTGTGATTAAATTTGCCAGTGTTTTAGGGCATATTGAGGAAAGAAAATGGAAATAAAACCTCCGACTAATGATAGTAAATAAAAACAAATCATTGTTCCGAAAGCAAAAGGTGTTTGCCAAATAGGAAGATTCACCTCTCTGTTTTTACTCACGATTTTCACCAAATTGATGAAAATTCGCTTGCCCACCCAAAAAAACAAGGAAGCTATTGCACCTAAAAACGATAGCCCAAATATTTTTCGGCCCAATATCTTATCTCGGCCATGTGCCAAAGCCCGCATCTTAAAATGTTCAAAATTAGAAGGAGGAGGGTGATTGGCTTGAGCCCCCGTATTCGTCCACAGCGTAATATTCGACTCGTGTAGTGTCTCTCCTAATTTTCGGCAGGCTCCACGAGTGACACCACTTGGAAGCTTTGGAAAAGGGTAATCCAGAAATACCTCTCTACGAAATGCAATATTGTTTGCTTTGAAGTATTTGTAGTTTGAGTGAACTTCAAGTTTGGATTGATGAATCGGAAAAATCCATCCGAGTGCGAAAGCCTTTCCGATGAATGTATTGCATGTTAGGTAAGTATGCCCTGCTACGGCTCTTACTTCTTTGTTTTCAAAAAACAATCGAGTAATTTCATTTAACCAATTTGCTTCGGGTATAACGTCACTATCCAACAGAACCACAATTTCTCCTTTTGCATGAGTAGCTCCTATGTTCTTTAAGTCGAAGTAATGGCTATTCTCTGTTTCGATTAGTCTGAAATAGTGAGTCAATTCGGGGCTATCGCCATATAGATTCTCTTTCAATATCGCTTCAATCGTTTTTCTTTCGATTTGTGCAATGTTGAACAAAACAATGACTTCAACTGTGTGTGTAAATTCAAGTATTTGTTTTTTTAACTGCTTCAACATGAGAAAGGTTCTATCCAATTCGGATAGTAAAACATTCTCCCATTCTATGACAATACTTACTTCAATAATGGTAAGGTCATCAAGACTATTGTGGGGTTGAGGGATCATCTATCAGATAAATTGAGTGATGGGAAATAAGCAAACAATGCAATTTACGAAAAAGATAAATAAACATTTTTTATGGGCTAATTCGGGATGTTTTGGAAGGTAATGCACCACCAATAAAATCACACATTCTTTGTTTTACAAGACTATCAAGAGCGACAAGATTCATGGACTTTTTCATCCCAATACGGAATTTTATATTCCATGAATTACAATAAGTTGTTTCTAAGTCTTTGTTGAATAGCTCTGTAAGCATATTCTTTCACCAAAAAAGAAGGAATCCATCCTTTTCTGTAAAATTTCAGGCCTAACTGTGTCAGGCTATTCAGCATAGATTTTGAAGATGAAGTATTTTGAGCCTGTTTCATTTTATCGTCCACCATTTCAATTGCCATATTATGTATGGAAATCTGCCTTTGTTTAGATAAATTGTACATTTTCAATAAAATGGGGATAACTTCTTCTTGAATAAGTTGATGGGTGTTTTTTTCCTTCAATCCTGCAAATTCCACCGCATTGCCCAATACCCCTCCACAATTAGTAATAAAATCGGGAAAATAAAGAATATTTTTTTTAAATAATATTTCGTCCGCTTTTGCAGTAACAGGGTTATTTGCTCCTGCACACACCAAAGGAGCTTGGATATTCTCTGCATTTCCAGAATAAATTGTCGAATCTGTCGCACAGGGGCTTAGCGTATCTACCTCCAACTCTAATAAAGCTTCTTTGGAAATAGCCATTGCATTGGGAAAAGAAGAAAGTTTTGTTTCTCCATTTTTTTCAACAAATGCTGCCAAATCAAGGATGTTTAGACCTTCTGAACGGTAAACTCCTCCAAAAAAATTGGAAACAGCTACTACTTTTGCTCCCAACTCGTGCAACTTTAAAGCCAAAGGTTTGCCTACTCTTCCAAAACCTTCAATGGCTACTGTACTACCTTTCAGTTTTTTGCCCAATAGTTGAAGGCCAAATTCAATACAGTACTGTACGGAAATGCTGGTATAATAACCCGAATTGGCGCTTGTTTTGGAAGGTTTGGGAACATCAATATGTAAGTGTCGATACATTTCATTAATGAGGGTAGGATTTGTTCCCACATCTGGTCCGAGTAGGTAACGTCTATCTATCAACTCTTCTCGGATAAGTTCACCAAAACGATTGATTAACTGTTGTTTTTCTATATCTGATATGGAATCTTCTACCATGATGCCTGCTCTTGCACCTCCTCTTGGTAAGCCAATAAAACCCTGCTTTAGACTCATGATTCTCGCCAAATCTTTGATTTCCTGCAAAGTGATGGTTGGCATCATTCTTAATCCGCCACAACTCAATCCATTGAATTGTTTGTTTATTACCAAGTATCCTTCTAGGTTGATATTTGGATCTACAATCTGCTTGACCAAAACATTTTGATAGGAGTAGAATATATTTTCTCTCATTTTGAAGCAAGTGAGGTATCTTTGTAAATAAATATTTAAAGATACAATGCAAAAAGATAAAAACATAGAGTTAATCTACATTGTGGGAACAAGTTATAGTGGTTCAACACTATTGGGATTTCTATTAGGAGCGGTCAAGAAAGTAGAGACATTAGGAGAGTTGAAAATGTTTAACCGCAATATACATAGAATATGTACTTGTGGAAAAGAATCATCGGTTTGTCCATTTTGGCAAAAGTATTATCAAGAAGAGTATATTGTATTTGACAGACATGCTTTTTTGAAGCAGTTTTGGGCTGCCATTAATATTTTTATGGGTAAAAAAATAAAGCAGGATTACTTTAAAAATACAAATGATTATCAATTCTTAAAAGCTATCTATCAAGATACCCAACAAAAAAACAAAGAAGTAAGGTATTTATTGGATACCTCTAAAAATCTTTGGCGACTGAGTTATTTGTTACAGAACAAAGAAATCAATGTCCACATTATTTATACAAAAAGAGATCTATATGGCACTGTTGCTTCTTATACAAAACGCTATCGGTTTGGCTTTTTACAAGGATTTTTGTCCTATAAAATTAAAAATCTTTTGGTTGAGCGATTTTTGAAGGTCAATAATTTAAGACATACTATCATTCATAGTAAAGATATACGCTTTCGTCCACAAGAAACGATGGAAAAACTGGGAAGTTTTTTAGAAGTAAGTTATGAGAATTTTCAAAATCAAATTAAAAATCGAATTTTTCATGTAAGGGCAGGCAACCCTAACACTCGAAAGCAATTTAGAGATGGTTTTCAAGGTATTCGAAAAAAAGATGATTGGAGGCAGCATTTGAGTGCCTTTCAAATCTGGGTTTTATCCTTGTTTGATTAGTGTAATTATGTTTTATAAATGAATCTATAAAAGGGCGTTAAAAAATTAAATTTCACATCCCCACGTCTATCTTCTTACAGTTAGCTATTATTACTTCCAATGTGAAAAATCTTTTTGAATTAATTCTTCCAATTGCTCAATATCAGCTATAAATTGCTCCTTTAGCCATATTCGATCTTCTTTTTTCATGGGAGGATAAGTATAAGGTTTGGTGTATAGCTTATGTATCCAGTTGATATTTTTCAACCATTTCACTAATCTTCCTCCTCCCCAGCCGCTTATAGTATTAATGAACCAAAATTCGAATTTCATAACTGCTCTTAAGTGCGTTTTTTTAGCACTATTTGCTTTGATGTGAATATTTTTAGGAACAAAATCATCTGCTACATTTAGAAAACTATACAGCTTTTGGACAGTGGCTACAGGGTCAGATTTGATTTCCTCAAATATTAGGATGAGAATATTTTCGATCTTAAAATAAGCCAAATAACGACTTAAATGCTTGTAATATAGTCCTTTTTCAATGTATTCAGGTTCTTCTCTGATTACTTTCGAAAAAGGTCTTTCTTCATCCAAATGATAATTTTTCACCATTTGATAATGAGAATATGCCCTGTCAACAGGGTTTCTAAAACAAACAATCAATTTCGCTTCAGGAAAGGCATCATAAATGTTTTTAGGTGCTTCTGGGTCAATAAAATAGGTAGGCGAGAATTCTCCTTTTACATTGTCTATTTCGCAGTGGGTGAAATGATTGAAATACCAATTAAATGATTTGAGGCGGTGGTGATTGTCTCTTTTTTTAAAACGATAACTGTTGAAAGCATTGAAGTAACATACTTCTTTTGGTATAGACAGACAAATCTGAGGGTGTGCTTCCAATAATCTTGCCACGGTAGTTGTTCCTGATTTACCAACTCCAATGCCTATGAAATCAATTTTTATCATGTTTATCCTTTGTTAAATCCAAGTAATCAACCAACTCTTTGTAGAATCTATCCGCCAACAACCGATGAGCAAGTGGATTTGGATGACCATCACTTATAGATACCACCATTTCTTTAGCTGAATATTCTTTAAATACATCGTGCATATCTATAATGTCAAAACCTACCTCTTTTACAAAACCTTCAAATTTTGTAAATAAATTGTTTTTGTTAATTGAAGGATAGTTGGCTAATATAGGTTGAATATTCAAAGAATGGCACAATTGAGACGATATATCCACTTTCAAGATGTCCTCGTAGTATCCCTCATAATTCTCTTTCACATCATTTTTGTTTAGAATTTTACCAGATACAAAAGCCTTAACTTTAGGGTTGTGTTTCTTTTCTTGAAGGATAAAGAAAAATACAATATATAGGCTAATTATAGAAGCATAAGGCAAGAAAATTCTTGCTTTTTGTAAGCTTAGTTGATAGCCTAAAAGATAGTTGTGATAGATGTAAAAACCCGTTCCGACCGCCAAAATTGCCAACAGGATGTAAGTAGCTAACTTTATCCAAGATATCCAATCATCGTAAAAGGCAATTCGTATAATTGCCCACCATTCTTCCAAGGTAGTATTGGTCCACATAGAATACAAGAGGGCAATGGATAAAAATACTGCCACTACTTTTGCCGCATGTATCAAACAACCTTTGAAGGTTTTTGAAATTTTTGCTTTTTTGTTTTCTAAAAGCATACTCATCGTTGCCAAGGTACCAAAGATTCCCCAATACAAAATACTGGTGAGTCGTATGGGATTGCTACCTGTAATCCATATCCACTGATAAATGTGAAAGAACCAAGTAAAAAAGAAGGTAATCAAAGCAGACAATACCAAGGCATTGTTTGGAAAAATTTTGCGAAGTTTGAAATACGAGGGATAATAACAAATTTTCATCAAGAAAGACTTCCAATAGATGTTGATGCGTCGGAATAAATCTGAAAAACTACTCGCCAAAAACATATAGTTGAAAATGTCGGGAAGGTTATAACCAAACAAACGCAAGATACCTACTGAAAAAGACAAAATTCCAACCAACCGTATGACTGTTAGATAGGTAGCAATTATGTATTGCCCTACTTTTCGACTCCATCTACGGTTTCCAAATCAGGTACAGCAAAGTAATACAAATATCTATAGCATAGTAAGCAGATAATACTCCACAATATCAGATTGATTCCTCGCTGATAAATAAATGTGTCGGTTTTATCATAATAGGTATTCAAGTACGTTTTATAATCTACAATGGGAAACAAAGGGAATATAATATTAGGCAACATGAAAAAATAGTTCAAGCGGTGCCATATTGAAGCGGATTTCTTTTCATGTTTCAATTCATATAGATAAAGGATGGTGCGAAACATAAAAATAGTCGCTAATACGGTTAAGCCATGACCCGACAAAGGAGACCAACCGTATCCCAATCGAGCAGCCCCTAAAAAAATAGCCACACCTAAGACCAGCAAACTCCTGAGTAAAATAGATATAGGTAGATGGCAGATGCTGATAATACCCAAAATAAACTTGTTTAATAATATTAGCATATAAAGTGTTGTTTTTTAATATGTTTTTTCATAGAAAGACCCCATCCACATTTTATTTCCCTTTGTAAACGTCTGTAGTCGGATGATAACCATACCACCCATACCATTCTTTAGTGATGAAAAAATAAGACGGCAATTGACTATCTTTTAGTTCCCCTTCCACACATTTTCCCAAATAATTCCATTGACTACCCGTTTGAGTATCTACAATGTGACTCTTATCATCAGTAGTAAAGGAAAGCGCATTGCCTTCTATAGAGGGGAGAAAAGCGCCACTCATGGTCGTATTCGGTTTGTGCAATACGACAACAGGGCTTCCGTCCGGAAGCGTGTCCTCCAATACTTTTCCCGCTTTATCCAAATCTGTCATAGAATAGGCTTTGTAAATGCCATCACTTCCTACTCCCAAAACAATATCAAACATGGGCAAAGCAGTACTAATTGAATCAGGTAAAGTGCCTCTGTATGTTTTAGGGATTCTATCATATCCAAAATACTCCTTTGAACCATGTCCTTTCCTTTTGCTTTGGGAATCATAGAGTACCTGTGTAGTAGGATTTTCTTCCAGCCAAGTTTTCCACGCTATTTGATAGGTATCCACATTGGTCAATACGGAATCTTTTAAAGTACCATAAAACGCTTTTCCTTCAAAGGGTAGCCAAAAAGAACTCGTTTTTTCATCGCGCATAAACCATGTTCCTTTATAAATACCATGTTGCAGAAACCGCATTTTTTGACCATTGATTTCAGGTTTGAAGGCACTCCCACTGCCACAGAGTTCACATAATGTGACGAGTATGGCTTGATTCCCTAAAGTTAAGTTGGCGATGTGGTGGTTTTTCATAATCCACCATGGCAAAGCGTAAGGTTCTCCGTTTATCAAAATTCCTATTACTGTATCGTCTTCTTTCATGTGACTTGCTGCGTTACCTTTTTGCCATATTGGACTCTCTAAAGGTTTGTGCCAATCTACTGATTGATTGATAGCGGTCATATCCAAATAGAGACTGTCTATTTCTGGGTGAGGCACTAAATTTTCCTTGTGGTTGTGTAGCTGGCTATCTCCATGTGAATGTGAGCTATGGTCAGTCACACAGGAGTTAAACAAAGAAATACACAAGACAACGAGTAACCATTGCAGATAAGAAGAAAAGATGGATTTGGGGTTGGTATAAAAAAAACGCATTTTTTGAAAATTTTAATTAAACACCTATTGGCACTTGCAATTCACTTGGTACATCCATGGTTTGATAAACTTCTTTATCAGAAAGTCCAATAGACTCCAAGAGTTCGGGGAAATCTTTGCCTCTGCTTGTGAGCATCAACTGGGCAAGCGTTAAGTAATTTTCATTGTCACTTTGATTCAAAACACTGTCTTTGACTTTTTGAATCAAATGTTCGGGAATCATTTCATCGGGAAAAGCCAATAGTTGAAACAAGTCCAATCGGATTTGAAGGCTTCTGCAAAAAGTATCTCTATAGAAGTCACTTCGATGAGGACGTTTCAGTGATTTTTCCACTGCCCAAGCGGCTATAGTGGCCCCGTACATCGCAATTGTGATTCCCTCAGAATTAATCGGGTCAAAAAAAGCAGCCGCATCACCTACCATATAGCATCTATCAAAAGCCAATTTTTGAGGTTTATAAGCATAATCTCGAACCGTTTTAATTTTACTGACCAGTTTCCCATTTTCAATCAATTTGTGAATCAATGGCGTTTGGCGAATATAGGTCAAAAATCGTTCTTCCAAATTCTCGCCTCCACTCTTGAATTTTTGGAGGTGATTTCGGGGAATCAAAGCACCCAAACTGACACTGTCCTTCAATACGATTTGCCAAACCCAGCCCCATTCTCCTGTATCGGAAATCATGGTCATGGGTGAATCTTCAAACCTGCGCTCAAAAGGGGTAACCTCTCCCTTTTTGTTCAAATAATCGGCTTTGTCAAAATATCCCCAAACAGCCTGAAACTTGAAGTTTTCGTCAAAATCTATGAGCTTATGTTGTTTGCCTACGACCACGTTTTGCCCACTTGCATCAATCACATATTGGGCTTCAATCGTTCCTTTCTCTTTGCTCGTTGAATGTCGGTAGCGAACAGTCACTCCTTTGTCGTGATTCTTGACCCCTTTGACGGTTGTTTCTTCCACTACTTTTGCTCCGAGTTCTTTGCTTCTATCCAAAAGAATTTGGTCAAATTCGGCTCGTTCTACATGTAGGGCAGGACGGGTAAAGCCAAAATTGCCGAAAGAAACCGTTCTCAGAACTCCCTCCCAATGCACAAACCCGCCCGCTTTTTTGATAAAGTTGGCAACTTCAATTGCCTTTGAAGCTCCAATAGCATCAGTAAACTTCCAAAAGTGGGGAATGAGGCTTTCGCCTACCGTATATCTCGGAAATTTTTCCTTTTCCAATACGACTACATCAACGCCTTTTTGTGCCAATAAAGAAGCCGCCATAGAGCCAGCCGGACCACCCCCAATGACCAATACTTCACATTTTTTTGGAATCAGTTCCATGTCTTTTGTTTTTTTGTTTAATATATTGATAATGAGAGTGTTTGATTCTGTATCCTACACCCTACTTCTCGCTTCCCGTTCAAATCTTTAAACGTTTAGCAATTATGTTCTTTTGAATTTCGGAACTGCCCGAATACACCGTGCTTGCAGTCGCATCCTTGAAGGTGCGAATCAATTCTTTTGGGTGCGTATTGCCCATTTTATTGTGTATTTGGAGTAGGGTCATTGTACCTTTTTTGTACAGTTCCGATGATTTTAGTTTCGCCATAGAAGCATACAAGTCAGCCGATTTTTTGTTTTGAAGCAAATAAGCAGCGTGAAACACCAAATGCCGAGCAGCCTCCAATTCTACCTTTAAGTCTGCCAATTGGTGCGATATTGCTTGAAAATTCCCCTCCTTGTTTCTGCCAGCCGCCTTTTTTCGCTTTTTCACTAATTGAATGGTTTCCTTCAACAATCGCTGCAAAGTTCCCAAATGCACAGCACTCAAGCCAATTCGCTCCCATATCATGGACTTGGTGAACATTACTGCCCCTCCGCCTTCTTTCCCGAGTAAATCAGTGGAGGACAATACAATGTTATCAAAAAACACACTGCTCATGAGAGAAGTGTGCAAACCCATTTTGTTTACTTTACTACCTACTTCAAAGTGTCCCAGTGATTTTTGCAGTACAAAAGCGCTGATTCCTCCAAACATTCCCTTTGCCTGATTCGTAGTCGCATACACCAAAACCAAGTCTGCAACAGGGGCATTGGAGCAGAAGTTTTTTTCGCCTTTCAATACATAGTTTTCGCCCTCTTTTACAGCCGTTGTTTGCATATTGAAGGCATCCGAACCACTTTCTGACTCTGTAATGGCATTGGCGATTATCCAAGTTCCATTACAAAGCGAAGGCAGTAAATTTTTCTTTTGGTCTTCATTTCCATAGAGCCATATCGGCACGACACAAGCCAACAAATGCGCCCCAATCGCAAAACTAAATCCATTGTCTCGGCATCCATAGCCCAATGCTTCCAAAGCTATCATAGTCGAAACAACGTCCAAACCTCGTCCGCCCCAACATTCGGGAACGGGCAAACCTGGTAGTTTCAATTCGCCGCTTTTCTGCCAAAGGCTTCGGTCAAATTGCTGTTTTTCCTCTCGCTCCTCCACTCCTTCATTTAGATGTTGTGCTGCAAAATCAATGATTTCTGTTTGTAGTGATTTTTGAGCATCGGTAAAATCGAGATTCATGAGGTTCGGGTTTTTAGCAAGGCTTGATAATCTACTTTTTGGGTAGAAGTCGTAGGGAAAACTTCAATCACTTCAAATTTATCGGGCAACATATAAATGGGCAATACACTCAAACTGTATTCTCGCAAAATGCTGGAAGAAAAACCATTTTCTATTGGAAGTCCTTTTTTCAATTTGTAGAAACAGGTAATAATGGTTTGGTGATTGGCTTTTTGGTGAGCAATTACTGCTACTTGTTCCAAAAAAGTATGTTGACCGATGCATTTTTCGATTTCGTCCAACTCTATTCTATAACCTCTCCGCTTGACCATCCTATCTCTACGCCCCATAAACACATAATCACCAGCCTCATTTTTTTGAACGATGTCCCCTGTTTTGTACCAAACAAGTTGGTTTTCATCTTCCCAAAATACCATTTCATTTTTTGCAGATTGTTGCCAATAACCAGGCGTAACAGCCCTGCCACTGACCAATAGTTCTCCTTCCTCTTGATTGTCCATTATCTTCGTTTGGACATGGCTGCAATCTTTTCCTATCGGGTAGGGTTCTACTCTATCATTGGGAACACTATTGGGTATTTCAAACCAAGTGCAAACATTGGTTTCTGTTGGACCATACAGATTCAAAAAACGAGCCTGCTCCCATTGTGCGTTGAGCTTTCGTAGAGGTGGAATCGGAAACACTTCTCCTGCAAAAAACACATACCTCAAGGTTGTATGGTTGTAGCGTTGAAGTTTACCGTGGTTTACCAAAGCTCCTAAGAGTGTAGGAGTTGCATACAATACCGAAACCTGACATTTTTCTAAAGCAGCTGCCAACAAACGAGGATTTTGAGTTTCTTCGGGTTCAAATAGCACCAATGATGCCCGATTCTTCAATGCCACATAGATATCAAAAATAGACAAATCAAAGTGGAAAGGGGCAATAGAGGCAAAAATATCCTTTTCGGAAAAGTCAAAAATTTCGTCTGCCCAGTCGACAAAACTCACTGCATTTTCATGGCTGATCATGACTCCTTTGGGTTTGCCCGTAGAACCCGAGGTATTGAGTATATAGGCTAAATCGTTGGGAATGAGTTCTTCCAAAATGGGTTCACTACTTCTTTGAAGAAAATAAGTATTCTCCAATTCTATACATTCAAAATCCGTTAAATGAGGCCGATAATCTGCTTTGATAGCTTTGTCAAGTATAAGCGCATGTAGTTGATTGTCTGCAATGATGTGCAGATTGCGCTCGATAGGCGCATTTTTATCCAAAGGAACATAGACATTATCGGACAAAATAACTCCTCCAATAGCCAATAGAGCATCTTTTTTAGAGTTTGTCAACACACCAATTCGCTTTTGATTTTTCAAGCCCTTGTTCAGTAAAACCTGCTTCCACTTTTCCCATGCAGTGTGCAGTTCTTCGTAACTAAGCCCTGCTTTGCCTTGACAAAACAGCGCAGTTTTATTTGAAGGAAGAGGGTTTCCCTTATTTAATAATAGGTCAGCCAGTGTTTTTGACATCGTTAAAGCTATTTCATTTTAGACTGGACAAATTCCATAATCAGGTTTACCGTATTCAGGTTACTGTGATCTACTTCGTGAGGTTCGAACTCAATACCGAAAGTTTCTTCCAAAAAATCCACCAATTGAAGGATAGAAACGGAATCAATGATACCTGAAGAAATCAATTCCATATCATTTTTTAGTTCTTCTGGAGATTCATCGAAGTGTTCTTCTAAGATGTAAGCTCTAATTTGCTCTTCCATTGAAGTATTATTTATACTCATTGTCGATTTATTTTATTTGTGAATTTATTTAAGTCTTAAATATTCTGCAAGTTCTTCATAGAGTTTGTCTGATAGTAGTTGATGTGCCAAAGCATTGGGATGCCTATCATGCGCTGATACATGCAATTCTTTTTTGGAATAGCCATCAAATGCTGACTCTAAATCCATTATGCGAAAACCAGCCTCTTGTAGAGTAAGTTTGTATTTTCTGAGGTTACTTGCGGGCCCCAATGAAGGATAATAAGCTAAAATAGGTTGAATATTATTTTTTTTACACACTCCAGCGAAATGATAGATAGACCACTCTTTGATGAAGTTTTCTGATTCCACCATTTTTTCGGGGGTGATTGTCGCATCTTTTGTGATACCCTGTGATTGCAATATCTGTTCGAATTCAGGATAGATGGTCTTATCATCTCTGAGTATTTGTTTGATTTTGTTGAACATAATACGTTCTTTGGAGAAGTGATCAACAAGGATTACATAATCGGGCTGAAATTCAACAACTTTTTGTTCTAATAAATAGGCAAGTTGAAAAGTTTGAGCGCCGCTACCTATGGCAAAATTGAGAATTTCAAGTTGAAGGGAATCATTGCCGAAACTGTCATTGAGTTTTTTTTCTGTAAGGGCTTCAAATACCTCTTCATCGTGAACCCCCGAACCCATTGTTGGAGAGCCACCTAATAAGGCTATTCTAATGGTATTTTGGGGAGGTATTTTTTCATACTCTTTATCTCTCATTCCCCATTGATTGGTGGAAAAGCGCTTTCCTTTATAGGCGACTTTTTGGTTGGGTAACATTTCTACACGAAGTACATTATCTGTGGATTTGGTGAATTCATGTTTAGAAAAACTAAGACCCAAATCTTCTGGTTCCGCATTTTTTGTAAGACTCTTTGATGTTTGTCTCCATGTGTCCATAATAAATTGGAAGATGAAAATATCTGTCCAATTTTTACTGATTAAGAAACTGTGTATTTGGTCATCCCATAACTTAGAAGAAATATCCACTTTCAAAATGTCCTCATAATATCCTTCGTACTCTGTCGTAGAATCGTTTTCATTCAAAACTTCTCCTTCTGCAAAT
>JAUHXA010000184.1 GCA_030427245.1 Bacteroidia bacterium
GTCAAATATACTTGGATGCCATTTGATGCCTATGAGACATATAAAAAATTAGAACAATCAGTGCTTGATATTTTAAGAAAATTTGGTAAAGAAAAATATACCATTAAATTTGAGTAGGTACTTATAAAAAAGAAGAAAAAGAAAACGGAAGCTAACAAAGTGCAAAAAGTCAATAGCCTCCTTGCGTCGGCTACTGCTTTTGCACAGACCGTTCGGTGCAAGCAGAAAAAAAACAAAACAAACATCCAAGCTAAATATCAAGATTTTCGTAAATTGACGATTGAGAAAACATTTGCACAGATAATCAGAGTAATTTTATTTAAGAGGAGGGTAAATGTTAAAATAAATGAAGAAATATACGGCAAATTATGCCTTCACAAATCCAAATTTTGTTGTTCAAAATCTTGTAGAAAACGAAGCTAAGATACAAGATAAGGCATTGCTGTTTGTATTAAAGAACATACTGCAAAGAGGTTTTCCGACTATATTATCAGAATACCTACAAGAAAAATTGGGAAGAACTCATTTAGAGGAAGACTTTAGGAAGCCATTTTTACTTATAAGCCCAAGTCAACCAAAATGGATAAATACCATCAAGGGCGATGAAGCAAATCAGTATTTTCCAGCAAGAGAATTTTTAGAGGTAATTATTCCCAGAGATTTTGGAGAATATTCTTTTATCCAATCATTACTACTGCCAGAAGTTGAGATTAATGAGATTATCGGAGAAGATAATCCTTCTTTTGTCAATCAACAAGTGGATTTTTATTTCCCACAGGCTCGACTAATAATTGAGATTGACGGACAACATCATAAATTAAATGATGTCACAAGAATTGGAGACCAACAAAGAGACAACTATCTAATCTCAAAAGGATATAAGGTAATCAGAATTACAACAAGTGAACTAAGAAGTGGAGGCTACAAACAGAAAATTGAAGAGATTGTTAGTCATCTGAAAACAAAAAGAATTTCTAAAAGCCTTGCTTTGTATAAGGAGAGTTTTGAATTAATAAAAAATGGTGAATTAAATGAATTAACTTTAAAACGAAAAATACTACCAACCGCCATAATTAGACTTCAAATACTCCTCATAGATTTTTTAGTTAATCAATATATCTCTTTTGATGACAATTGGAACTTCAACTTTATCATCAAAGAAAGTGAAAAATTAGAGGGGTTTGCGGAATTGGCGTTAGAAGATTTTTTCATTTGGTATGAGCAGCTTTACAAATTAAAACACAAAGAGGAATTTAGGCAACCGAATTATCAAATAAGTTATGCTTATTCAATAGATGACTACAATACTTCCTCAAATGTGGTAAATATTGATTTCAGTTTATTTGAACGGTGGACAGATGAAAACATCTTACATCCCGATTTGATTATTGTCCGTACTGATTATTTCGGAGCAGAAAAAAATTATTTCAAAGTAAGCTGTACAACCCCAATAAAATACAGTATCACAGCAGACGATAAATCTACGTTAGAATTCTTCTTAAAGAATATTTACGAGAAACCATCATTTAGAGAAGGTCAGTTTCCTATCATATCAAATGTATTAAATCGAGATGATACAATAGGTTTGCTTCCAACAGGAGGTGGGAAATCTATGTGTTATCAACTTCCTTGTTTGCTTCAGCCAAGTATTAGTTTCGTTGTTTGTCCTATTAAGTCGTTGATGTATGACCAGCAACTTAACATGAAAGCGTCTTATGTGACGAATACAAATTCCATTACAAGTGACCTGTCTGCACAAGAAAAAGCCAGAGTTCAAAATGACTTCGCCCAAGGAAAATATTTATTCATTTGGATTTCACCAGAGCGATTTCAAATAAAAAAGTTCAGAGATTATATTGCTGATGTTTACGCTAACCTATCAATTTCCTATGCGGTCATTGATGAGGTACATTGCATGTCAGAATGGGGGCATGACTTTAGAACATCCTATCTCAATTTGACAAAAACTATTCAAAGATATTGTCCAAGTTCTAAGTTTATCGGTTTGACTGCTACTGCATCCGTAAACGTTTTGAAAGATATTAAAGTCGAATTTTCAAGGAATGAAAGAAAATTAGGCGATGAAAACATTAAGTCTTTACTTGATTATAGCCGAAAAGAGTTAGTATTTCAAATAATAGTTGACCAAAATAATAAACACAATAAACTCAAAGAGATTATTGAAGGCGAGAATATTGTTGAGGATGACAATAATGCTTGTTTAATATTTACCCCTCATGTAAATGGCAGTTACGGATGTTATTCAGTTGCAAATAATATTGATAGGATTTCTACAGGAAAAACAAAGTGGTATTCAGGCGAAGTTCCAAAAATTCCAGAGTATGATGATAAAGGAAATAAAACAGGGAAGAAGGTTTCTGTAATGAATGACTTATGTTTCGGTGACTTTTGAAAGGTAAACTAAAAATAGGAAAAAGGAAAAAAAAGTGTTTGATTTGCTGGATGAATCAAGAAATCACCTCAAAAGAGTTATTGACCATACGTGCAGACGACTT
>JAUHXA010000030.1 GCA_030427245.1 Bacteroidia bacterium
AAAAGGTAAAAGGAAGGCTCACAAAACTCTATTCTACTTTTAGGATTGGCTTAGATTTTTTGAGAGTAAAATGTATCCATAAATTAGACATCAGTGACCTCATGGTACTTTTGTCCTGTACTTAGAGTAAACCTAAGTAAAATTATTTTGTTTCTTTTGTGTTACTATATCAAAACATTGAAGTCTAAGCGGGGTTCATTATTGAGCATTGCCGGATATTAAAAATTAACTAACTTTCAAAAAATCATTTTTTTCTATGAAATCACAAATGAAGTATGTGGTATTTATATGTTTTGCAGTCGTTATGAGTTCCTGCATGAGCAAAAAACAATATACTGCCCTGCAAACACAACTGAATGAGGCGAATAAAGGATTAACCGAATGTGGGGAGCAATTGAGTACAACGTTGAATAGACTTTCTGCTTGCGAACAGGATAAGACTAGATTGCAAGGTGAGTTAAACACCGCTAACAACGCCTTGAAACTGAGAGAAGAACAAATCATGGGTTTACAGGGAGAGGTGACAGATGCAAGACAAACGAGAGATAAAACCGTCGAGCAAGTGGGCGATTTAACTGTGATTTCTAAAACTGCCAATGAAAACATCAAAGAAACCCTCAGTCAATTGGAGCGAAAGGATAAATACATTCACCTCCTTCAAAATGCCAAAACCAAAGCGGATTCTATCAACTTGGCCTTGGCCTTCAACCTCAAAAGCGTATTGAAGGAAGGTATTGAAGACAAAGATGTAGAAATCAAAGTCGACAAAACGGTGGTTTTTGTGAATCTTTCGGACAAGATGTTGTACCAAAGTGGAAGTGCTGACTTGACCGACCGAGCCAAGGAAGTATTGGGCAAAATTGCTCAAATCATTGAATCCCGCCCCGAGTTGGAGGTAATGGTGGAAGGATATACCGACAATGTGCCGATTAAAAATGCTTGTATGTCAGACAACTGGGACTTGAGTGTGAAGCGAGCTACTTCTGTGGTACGTGTACTGCAAGATTCCTACAACATTGACCCGAATCGTTTGATTGCAGCAGGTCGAGGTGAATACAATACCTTGGCAAGTAATGATACGCCTGCGGGGCGTTCTATCAACCGCCGTACCCGAATCATCATTTTGCCGAAGTTGAATCAATTTTACGACTTGTTGAATCCGAATAATGTGCCTAAGTAATTTCGATTATTAGAGGTGAGATTAGAGAAGTGGGAAGCATAGCTTATTTTGTCGTGTTTCCCATTTCTTTTTTTACCTTTGAATACAGAAAACAATAAGGTAAATGCAAATTCAAACAATACTTTGTAAGCGAGCAAAGTAAATTGCAGAAATGCCTAATTTAATTTTTTTTTTTGCCTAAAGACTTCAAATCTTGTTATGATAAAATTTTGCTGCACTCGACAATCTTTCACTAAAAGTTGGACAGTACATCAAAATGGAACACCTTAGTCCTCAGCAAGCAAAGGCGCTACTTAGCCAAATACCGAGTAAGAATAATAAGGAAAAATTTGAAATCTATCAGCAGATTTTTTCAACCCCTCCCTACCACAATTCCTTAGAACTGGATCCCAATGGAGCATTGCACGAAGAATATACACAATTGGCAGAACAGTTTGGAGACAGAGAAAATATCTTTCATGCTTGGCGAGATTTTGTAGCACTGTATAAAAATGATGAAACCAACTTTGGTAAGGTATACAATCGAGCAATGATGGTTTTTGAACAGGAGCAGGACGATATACATTGCTTAGGTTTACAACTTTGGAAATCGAAACACCTGTTTCATTTGGGAAGGGTAAAAGAAGCCGTTGCACTGTTAAATCTGGGTTTAGAAGTAGCTAAGCATTTGGGAGATAAAGAATTGCTTTTTGATCATTATTATTACATGGGAGCTATTGTATCCGAAAATAGAGCAGATAGAATACGCTATGCCAAGGAGGCATTGCGCTATGTGACTCCAAAAAACCAGATAAGGGCATGGATTTTAGAAGCAGGTACTGCTGCTCAAGAATTTAAGTATTATGAGGCGCGAAAGGTATATATTAAGATGGAGGAACAGGCTGTTGAAAAAAATGATACATACCTATTGCAGTATGTTTATACTGGGATGCAGCGTGCGATTGCGATAGCCGTTGCAGATGAACGAGTAGGTAGGGCGGAATATCCCAAATTGGAACAAACTATGAGGGAGTATGTCCAAAAAGGCATAGAACTATCAGAGGAATTAGGCAACTGGCAAAAAATAGCCGAGGCTCATTCACGCATGGCTAATTTTTACAACAATTTTGAGCAGCCTAAGGAAGCGATACGCTATTACGAGCGTGCATTAACATTTGCCGAACAGTATGGCTGTCGGAAAGACATGGAAAAGGACAATTATCTTCACCTCTATGAGAATAGCAAGAAGATAGGCGATTTTGAAAAGGCACTCCAAGCTTTTGAAAAATATACGGCTTTGAAGGAAGAAATGTACACTGTCGCTACTCAAAACAAAATAGCTGAACTGAATACGACTTTTGAAGCCGAAAAACGAGAAGAAGAAATCGCTCGCTTAACGAAGGAAAATGAATTATTGGAGACCATCAAAGCGCAAAAAGACAAATTGGAACAACTTAACCTGACCAAAGACCGAATATTTGCCATCATTGGTCACGATATGCGGAAGCCTGTGATTGCTTTTCGAGGCATTGGCAAGAAGGTCAACTATTTGTTGAAAAAACAAGACTATCCTACCCTCATTCGATTGGGCAGTGAAATAGAACAAGAAGCTCTTTCGCTCAATCAACTTACCGACAATCTCCTCAATTGGGCGATTCTCCAAAAAGATGTCATGTCCTACCATCCACAGTCTGTAAATCTCGCCGATATTGTACCCGAAATTACAGCTTTATTTGAAAACACTATAAAGGAAAAAAACATCCAACTTTTGATGGATATGGATTCTCCAATTACTGTTTATACTGATGTAAATGCCCTTCGTGTAATTGTCCGAAATTTAATAGACAATGCCTTGAAGTTCACACCAAATGGAGGCAGAGTGAACATTGCAGCAAAGACCTCTCCACAAGGTATTCAATTAGAAATAACCGATACAGGTGTGGGAATCCCCCAAAGAAAACTAAAAGACATTTTCTTGCTCCAAAAAGACAAGAGTACAACGGGAACAGAAGGCGAAAAAGGAACAGGCTTAGGTTTGCATCTCATCCACGAACTGGTCAAGTTCAACAAAGGGGCAATAGACATTGTGAGTCAATTGGGCAAGGGAACAACTTGTAAGGTTTTGTTACCAAGTGCATAAAAAGTAAGTACACATTAATTTTATTTACACTAAGCGACTAAACTACCATTCGCCACATTATACCTACCATTCGCCACATATTTAAGATGCAATAGAAATTGATTGCATATATTCGCCCCATACTACTGATACAGATATTCGTCTCCATTAGTTGTGGAATGAAGCTCTTCATCACAGTAGATATTTAATAATTCAGCCTATGTCCACTTTTAGCCTAAAAATTTTGATAGTAGAAGACAACCTTTCTTTTGCTCTTGAACTTCAAATGTTGTTGGAAGAATTGAACTACAATGTGTTGGCACAAGTCGACAATTCAACTGATGCTTTGGAAATCATTTATGAAAAGCAGCCCGACCTTATTTTGATGGACATTGGCATCAAAGGAGACTTATCGGGAATTGAAGTTGGACACCAAATCAAAGATTTACAAATTCCGATTCTTTACATCACTTCCTTCAATGACAGAGAGTATTACAACGCTGCTAAAAATCAGTCGAACATGATTGGTTATGTGGTGAAACCGATTGCGAAAATATCTCTGAAAACAGCAATAGAATTGTCTATTGCCAAAGCCTATACCCTCAAAAACCAAAACACCGACACTCTCAGCAGTAAAAATAACATTGTCCACAAAAACTACTTTTTTTTCAAATATAAAGATGCTTTTCAAAAGGTGTACATCAAAGACATTGCCTTTGTTAAATCTAACGACAACTATTGTGAAAACTACACCATTTCGGGAAAAACTTTTATGGCTCGAATCCCTATTAGTCAATTAGAAGAAATGCTGCCTTCAAAACGATTTATGCGGATTCATCGGCAATACATTGTGCAAATTCCTTGTATTGATGCGATTAACTTTACTTCCAATGTGGTGAAAATCAACTCTCATGTAATCCCGATTAGTCGAGCCAAACGAAAGCCTTTAGCTGCTTTACTCAAAACACTTCAATAGAACCAACTTAACAACAACATTTTTTTTTGGCAATAATTGAAGCCCCTCCAATGAGGTGTTCATTGGAGGTTTTGCCCCAATCCCTAAGAAAACGTTCATTTAATTTACTTAAACAATTACAAATTATGCGATTAACAATTTTACTTTTATCAGCCCTCTTTTTGTTTGCTTTTGCCTCAACTGTAGAGGCACAAAATGTTAATAAAACCATCACCTTCAACAGTGTTACCCTACCAGCGGGAAGTTGTTATGGAGCGGCTGGAGATGGTTCAGATCCTGTCGGAACAGCAGACTTTGCTATTTTGGTGGATTGCGATTTTGGAGATAATTCTCTATTATTTGGAGGAGACTGGCCAGAGGCATCAAGCTTTAGCAGTCCAGGCACTGTTAATTTAGGGCCCATTTATTCAGGATTTCCTGGTTTTAGCTGTCCCGTAGCAAATTTGGTTATAGGGCCTATTGCTGCCAGTATCACAACATTTGATGTAACCATTGAAGCTTTTGAGTCAGATGATAGCTATTGCGAAGGACCTTATGACGGAGTTAACACAGGAGATGGGGTAAGTGACGATTGTTATGGGGGAATAACCAATATTACTTTAGATATAACAGATGGAAGCCATAGTTTTACAGTAGGATCAGGAGCCAATCAGATTACTTACAACTATACCGTGACTTCTGCTGCTACTTCTAATACAGGTACGATATGTGGACAAAACCTGGCATGCGAGGATTTAGATTTAAGCTACAACTTGATTGAGTCATCAGGAGCTTCTGATGATGATGCAATATTGTGTGCAAGATCACCTATCACATTCGAGGTTACTGCAAATGAAGGAGCAAGTCCTTATACCTATAAATGGGCGAGTTCAAGTACAACAGGCTCGATCCTAAACACTCTTGTTCCTCCATTTGCAGGTACATTTACAGAATATGTAACTGTTACTGATGCCAATAGCTGCTCTTCTACAATTGCCATTCCGTTTACGGTCAATCCTTTGCCTATGCCTATAGCAACGAGTAATGGTTTGGTACTCGAAGGAGAAGATTTTAATCTGATGGAAATAGGTGGAGGAGTATCATATTGGTCGTGGAGTGGTCCGAATAACTTTAGTTCGACTCTACAAAATCCCACAGTTTATGCTGCAACTAAAAGCGCAGAGGGTGATTACGTTGTAACTGTGACAAATACTGAAAATTGTTCTGGTACATCTGCTACCTCTGTCATCGTTGAAAGTATCGCTGACGTTCCCACCCTCTCCGAATGGGGCTTGATCATCCTTGCTTTGCTCTTGATGACAGCAGGTACTTTGTATTTGGTGCAGCCGATTTCATCCAGAGAAAAAGTTTGATTTTAAAGAAAGAAAAAGTACTCTCAAATAGCTGCTGATTACTACTACTCTGAAATGTGAAAAACACATTTTTTAGCAGCGATTTAGTTTACAACCTCTCATGGACTTTTTCCATTGGAGGTTTTTCGTTTTTAGTAACCCTAAAAGAGTTTTTGTCATATTTCAGTCATAATAAAAAAGGGCTGTTAATGTTTTTGCAGAAAACAGCAACGATAGAGATAGACAACATTTTTTTAGGCAAAAAAATACAAATCTTTAATGTATTCATTGATTGGAGTTTTGTGGAGCCTAAAACCAATATTTTTTTAATCAAAATTTATTCACTCAATTTTAAATAAATTTTTTATGCGTAATTTAATTTTACTTTTAGTTGGTTTATTTTTGTGTACTTCAATAGTCTCTGCACAAACAACATATACGTACAAAAGCCAGTTTGGCAGCAAAGGTGCAGGAGATGGCTTGCTTAACTTTGTTGGAGGACTTGCCATAGTTGAAAATGGCGACATCTTGGTAGGAAACGAGGATTTTTCTAATAGTGCATCTAGCATCCAAATATTCGATGAAAATCATGTATTCAAAAGTCATTTTGGTAGTTATGGTTCAGGAGATGGAGAATTTCGAAGTCCTTATGGAATAGTGATTGCCGACAATGGAGATATTCTTGTTGTTGATGCAAACAATCATAATGTGCAAATATTTGACGAGAACTATGTATTTAAAAGTAAGTTTGGTAATTCTGGTTCAGGAGATGGGGAGTTTAATTTTCAGTTTTCACTTGCATTAGCATCTAATGGAGATATATTGGTAGCTGATTCAGGCAATGATAGGGTACAAATTTTTGACAGTAATGGAGTCTATAAGAGTCAGTTTGGAAGCTTTGGTTTTGGAGATGGACAATTTAATAATCCTGCGGATATAGTGATAGGAGATAATGGAGATATCTATGTGACCGATAGAGCAAATCATCGAGTACAGGTATTCGATAGCAATGGAGTGTATAAAAGTCAGTATGGCAGCTTTGGTACGGGAGATGGAGAATTTAATGGACCCAATGGAATAAATATAGATTCAAATGGAAATATTTTTGTGACAGAATTTTTTGGAAATCGAGTGCAGGTATTCGATAGCAATTGGAACTACATCAGTCAGTTTGGTAGCTTTGGTTCAGGAGATGGACAATTTGATAGACCTTTTAAAATAATATTCGCCCCCAATGGAGATGTTTTGGTTGGAGATGGACTGAATGGTAGGGTGCAAGTATTTGGCAGTAGCACAGTTGTACCACCAGCTGCTATTCCTACTCTTTCTCAGTGGGGCTTGATCATCTTGGCTTTGCTCTTAATGACCGCAGGAACTTTGTATTTGGTGCAGCCAACGGTCACTACAAAAGAAGCATAGGCATAATTTAGAAATTGAAGTACTCTCAATTACCCCATTTTTTCAAATCGCCGCTCGTCACTACTACTCTCAAAATGTGAACAACATTTTATTAAGCGGCGATAGATTATTTTACTTATAGCCTTCAATGATTGGATTCATTGGAGGCTTTTTTGTTATCTTTGATAAATGAAAAG
Source organism: Bacteroidia bacterium (assembly GCA_030427245.1). Taxonomy (GTDB): domain Bacteria; phylum Bacteroidota; class Bacteroidia; order Chitinophagales; family UBA2359; genus JAUHXA01. The sequence goes on from JAUHXA010000030.1 coordinate 7,181, forward strand.
ACTACCAACAGGACGGCAGAATTTTAAGGCAATCATTGAAGAGGACTTGGTGTATGTGGACAAAACACTTCAAATCTATCAATTGATATTGGAGGGAAATCTGTATTTTTTGTCCCGTCCTCGTCGTTTCGGTAAGTCTTTGTTAATCTCCACCTTAGAACACATCTTTTCTGGGCAGAAAGAACTGTTTCAAAACCTCGCTATTGGTCAAAAAACGGAATACAGTTGGGAGGCTTATCCCATCCTCCAATTTAATTTTGCTTCCTACGGGCATCGAGTAGAAAACTTGGAGGAACATCTTAGGTATGAATTAGAGGAATATGCCAAAAAATACAACCTTCAAATTTCCAATATTTCCCTTTCCCTCCAATTCCAATCTCTAGTCGAACAAATTGCCCAAAAAGGCAAGCCTGTTGTCATATTGATAGATGAATACGACAAGCCGCTTGTTGACTTTTTGACAGAAAGGCGAAAAGCAAAAGCCAATCAAGAAGTATTGAGGGATTTTTTCAGTCCTTTGAAGAATTTGGAAAAAAACGGACACCTTCAATTTTTGTTCATCACAGGAGTTTCCAAGTTCAGTAAAGTAAGTCTATTTTCTGATTTGAACAATCTGACCGATTTGTCCATTTCCCCTGTTGCCCACGATTTGTTGGGAATCACTCACGAAGAATTGCTGCATTACTTTGATTTTCATATTCAGCGCAGTGCCCAACAATTGCAGATGTCCAAAAAAGAACTCTTAAAGGGCATTCAGCTTTGGTACAATGGCTATTCTTTTGAAGGAAATACACGATTATACAATCCCTATTCCTTGCTCAATTTCTTTGAACAAAGCCGATTCCGCAATTTTTGGTTTGCAACGGGAACACCTACTTTTTTGGTCAAAGAACTTCAACGGCAGAAAACAAAACCAAAGGAAATGGAAGGAATCACCGTTTCCGAAACTTCTTTTGACAAGTTTGACCTAGACCATTTAGATATGTATATGTTGCTGTTTCAAACAGGCTATCTGACTATTCGGAAAGCCGAAAGAAAGCGTTATCGGATGCGATATACTTTGGGCTACCCCAATCAAGAAGTTCGGGAAGCCTTCATTCACAATCTTTTGGAAGTCTATACGCATCAATCCCCCACCATTGTCAGTCAAGCGATGATTCTGATAGAAGATGCCCTTCAAGAAAACGATTTGAAGGAATTTATCGCCCAATTGAAGGTCTTATTTTCAGATATTTCCTATCACTTATTGCCAAAACTAAAGCAAAAGGGAAGCACAAAGGCAGATGAGGCAAAAGCATTTCAGGCTTGGGAAGGTTATTTCCAAACGGTTATTTACTTGGTTACCTCTTTTTTGGGCTTGGCTGTACAGTCAGAAATTACCCATCACAAAGGACGCTTGGACTTGCTTATTGAAGCAGACGACTATCTCTACATCATGGAATTCAAATTGGAGGAAGATGTAGCAGATGCGATTGCCCAAATTAAGAGCCGTGAATATTTGACTCCTTACTACAATTCTCCTAAAACGGTTGTATTGGTCGGTATAAGTTTTGATAAAGCCGAGCGAAATGTCAAGGAATGGGTTGCCGAAGAATGGTTGAGAACTTAACCTACGATTCGGAACAATATCCAAAATCAAGTGTTCTGCAAAGTAGTGAAGTGTTAGATTTCTGAAAATCTAACACTTCTATTTTTTAGACCAAAAACCACACAAACGATTGAGTACAGTTACAAAACGAACAGGCGGTATTTTAGATTGGGATTTGTTTATGCGAGTCGTTCGCTTGGCTCGCCCCTTCAAAAAAGCCTTTTTTGGCGCAACTGCCTTGGCGATTCTTTTGGCAGTCATTTCTCCTCTTCGTCCTTATTTGATTCAAATCACAGTTGACAATTACATTCTAATTCCCAATCAAGCGGGTTTGGAGAGAATGGCCATGATATTGATTGTAGTGCTGATTGTGGAATCCATTTTTCGCTACAATTTTATTTACCTCACCAATTGGCTCGGTCAGTCGGTCATCAAAAACCTCAGGGTTCGGGTCTTCAATCACGTATTGAAGTTTCGCCTCCGATATTTTGACAATACTGCAATTGGCACTTCTACGACTCGCACCATCAACGATGTAGAAACCATCAATGACATTTTTTCGCAAGGATTGATTACCATTATTGCAGACCTATTGACGCTTATTATGGTGATGGGCGTGATGTTTTATACCGATTGGAAATTGACCTTGATGTGTCTCGCTCCTTTTCCCCTGATTATTTACAGTACCTACGTTTTCAAAGAAAAAGTAAAGGGTTCGTTTCAGACCGTTAGAACACAAGTAGCTCGCCTCAATGCATTTTTGCAGGAGCACATCACAGGTATGAGTGTTGTGCAAGTCTTTGGAGCAGAGGAAAAGGAAATGAAAAAATACCGCAAAATCAATGAGGGGCACCGCAATGCACACATTCAGTCTATTTGGTACTATTCTATTTTCTTTCCCGTGTTGGAAATTATTTTGGCGGCTGCATTGGGTTTGATGGTATGGTTTGGGTCAAATTTGGTGATTGACGGACAAGCGAGTTTGGGGGTTTTGATAGCTTTCATTATGTACCTCAATATGTTGTTTCGCCCCTTGAGAATGTTGGCAGATAAGTTCAATACACTTCAAATGGGATTGGTCGCTTCTGAGCGTATTTTTAACCTCCTCGATAGAGAAGAAGAACGCATCTCGAATGAGGGCAGCAAAAAGGTCGACCACATCAAAGGCAAAATTGAATTTGAAGATGTGTGGTTTGCTTACAATGAAAAAGACATGGTATTGAAGGGCGTGAGTTTTAGCATTGAAGCAGGACAAACTTTGGCGATTGTAGGGCCGACTGGCGCAGGTAAATCTTCTATCATCAACATTCTCAACCGTTTTTACGACATTCAAAAAGGTACAATCAAAATTGATGGTTTGAATGTGGAAAACTACGACCTTCAATCGCTCCGCAAAAACATCGGTTTGGTGCTGCAAGATGTATTTCTCTTTTCGGGCTCGGTGAAGGACAATATCAGCTTGAGAAGTCCCGAAATTGCGGATGAACAGGTCTATGAGGCAGCAAAAATCGTGGGTGCAAATGAGTTCATCGAAAGACTACCGAATCAATACGACTACAATGTGATGGAACGGGGTGCAACGCTTTCTTTGGGACAGCGGCAGTTGATTTCTTTTATTCGAGCTTTGGTATTTGATCCACGCATCTTGATTCTCGACGAAGCGACTTCTTCTATCGACACCGAAACGGAATGGCTCGTCCAGAGTGCCATCGAAAAACTCATCAAAGGACGTACTTCAATAGTCATTGCTCACCGCCTTTCGACTATCCAAAATGCGGATAAAATCATGGTTCTCAACAAAGGAGAAATCGTAGAAATGGGGACACATGAGGAATTGTTGGAATTAGGAGGACATTATCGGGAGTTACATGATACGCAGTTTTCGGCGGTAGAGGCGGTCTAAGAGAAACTTTATCCATAGTCGCGGACTTTGACAACAGTTGAACGAATCAATTGAACACAGAGACTCAAAGGCGCAGAGAAGCATTGGAGATAGAACGCTGATATAACGGTGTTTTTATAAATTATTTTTCCTTAAAAATGGCCACCTATAAAAAAATACTCAGCCATTTTCACGATTTTTCATCAAAAATGGCTGAGTATTTTTAATTCAATTCAAGCAGAAAAATTCCTTTCCATCTAGCGTTCCTGTTCAAATCTCCCCCTCCAATTCGGCTGCACCAACACCAATGTCCCCAAAGTCATCAACAACAAAGCCAAGATGATTAAACCCCATTCGGAGAGGGTGGGAATACTGGCTGCTCCTGAAGAATTAGGGGTAAGAGTAATGGATATTTCATAAACAGAACTCCCATTTATACCGTCACTATCTGCAACTCCCAAACCATATTGACCAGCAGTAAGACTTCCACCTCCAAACAAAGAAAAAATGTTTTGTGGAGCAGAAACGCTGGTTGAAGCGATGAAAGCGAGTGGTGTACCACTGTAAGCCCCTATGGCAGCACCTCCATTGCCACTTTCCGAGTAAGCAGAAAGTGAAACAGCAGTTACGGTAGTACCAGAAGGAACCATGAACGAAAAGGAGTCTTTTCCAAGATCAGAGCCAGCAAAACCACTATTATTTCCAACCGTTCCTCTAATAATATTCACACCACTGACTAATGTAATATCTTGAAAATTTGTATTGCTAAAGAAAAAAAGAGTATTCGCTGGTAAATCTCCATCCACACTCTCATCCCAAACCACCGTTTGCGCCAAAGTAGGAGTCAGACAAAGAAAAGAGAAAAAAAGTACGAGGGCAGAAAAAAAGAGGTTGTTTTTGTGTTTCATGATCCTGTTGTTTGAAATATTAAAGAAATAGTGGAAAATGTTGATCAGATTATGGGTGTTTATTCTTTAGTATCTTTTTTTTGAGGCTTGTGAACAGGGCAGGCATTTTTTTTTACTTTTTTTTTCGAAAGTGCTTATTTCAATATTGATGATTAATGGTGGACAACCCACAAAAAAAGCCACCACCCATTCCGAGCAGCGGCTATATTTCGAGAGCATCTTTAATTTCAATATAAATTTTGGAGCAAAATCAGTGCGGAAAGTTCCTTTCCATCTAGCATTCCTGTTCAAATATCCCCCTCCAATTCGGCTGCACCAACACCAATGTCCCCAAAGTCAACAACAACAAAGCCAAGATGATTAAACCCCATTCGGAGAGGGTGGGAATACTGGCTGCTCCTGAAGAATTAGGGGTAAGAGTAATGGATATTTCATAAACAGAACTCCCATTTATACCGTCACTATCTGCAACTCCCAAACCATATTGACCAGCAGTAAGACTTCCACCTCCAAACAAAGAAAAAATGTTTTGTGGAGCAGAAACGCTGGTTGAAGCGATGAAAGCGAGTGGTGTACCACTGTAAGCCCCTATGGCAGCACCTCCATTGCCACTTTCCGAGTAAGCAGAAAGTGAAACAGCAGTTACGGTAGTACCAGAAGGAACCATGAACGAAAAGGAGTCTTTTCCAAGATCAGAGCCAGCAAAACCACTATTATTTCCAACCGTTCCTCTAATAATATTCACACCACTGACTAATGTAATATCTTGAAAATTTGTATTGCTAAAGAAAAAAAGAGTATTCGCTGGTAAATCTCCATCCACACTCTCATCCCAAACCACAGTTGTTTGAGCCAAAGCAGGAGTTAGGAAAAGAAAAGAACAGAAAGATAGTGTAAAAATGTTTCTGTAATATAGTTGTCATGATTGAAAATGTTTAAGTGAAAAGAAAATAAATGACTTAGTTTGGTTTGAATAATCGGGTATATTGAAGGCAATGTAGGGTGTGTTTTTGTCAAAAAAAACCAATTTTGAGACATCCGATTTTGCTTCCTTTTTTTTACTTTTTGGTGACACTCTTTGTGTCCTCTGCTTGATTTTTCTGCTCTTGTAGCTTCAATATCAAATACTTAGGCGTATAACCAAACCGTTTTCTAAAAATCAGTGCAAAGTGAGAAGGATTGACATAACCAAAAGAAAAAGCCAGTTCACTGGTCGTCGAATAGCTTCTTGCCTCTAATGTCCGATGTGCATATTGCAGTCGAAATTCATGGAGGTATTGCTTAGCAGTTTGTTGGGTATGCACCTTTATTTTTCGCTCCAATGTTTTTTTGCTGATTTGTAGGGTTTCCGCCAATTTCTCTACTGCCAATGAATGGTTTTTATCAACAATCTGTTGGACAATCACCTCTTGCAGTTGCTGCATAAAATTAGGTTCGATGTTCGATTGAAGAGAATCTTCATTAGAGGTAGTTTTTGGAGTTTTCATTCAGGGGTCTTTTTATTTTAGCATTCAATACTCATTGCCCTCAATAATAGAGTTGCTGATTGGAGGGAAAACATTAACAGAGATTTCTATTATGGCATTAAAATGACAAAACAAAGTTTGTTTTTGAAGTAAATGTTGGTCTCACAAAATCGGATAGAAATGAACCCCAAGGAATCCATTGAAGAAACAGCCAAAGCTATTGATGAACCGAACCCTCTACTTTGAATCATTTTCTTCAATGTCTCCTCTACTCCATCTTCAGGCCCTTTTCCCTTGCTCTTCAAAGATCTCACCCCAAAACCTCGTCGAACTGAAAAATCACAAAGAAATACAGTAAATTTGCAGAGAAGGTAAATTGGACAGTGTTTTGTGTGAGCAATATATCTAATTTTGCAGCCTTTAATTACTGTGAAAATTTCCCTAAAACGACAATAACTAAGAATAAAACTATGGCACAGGTCGAATTGATAATGCCCAAGATGGGTGAGAGCATTATGGAAGCTACGATTTTGAAGTGGCTCAAAGAGGTGGGTGATACCATTGAAGCGGAAGAATCTGTATTGGAGATTGCTACGGACAAGGTGGATTCAGAAGTTCCCTCTCCTGTTGATGGCGTTTTGAGCAAAATTTTGTTTGAAGAAGGAGATACAGTCGAAGTCGGTAAAGCAATTGCATTGATTGAAACCGAATCAGCTGCAAGTGCGGAATCTTCAAGTGACAGCCCTTCCAATTCACAACAAGAAACCAATAGTGTAGATTTGCCACAAGCGTCTGTTTCACAAACAGTAGAAGTGGAGGAATCACAGCGACAAGTGCAAGGAACCGAAGTCAAAACACGCTTTTACTCTCCTTTGGTGATGAACATGGCCCGTCAGGAAGGCATCAGCATGGCAGAACTGGAGCGCATAACTGGCACAGGCAAGGATGAAAGGGTCACCAAACGGGATATGCTGCAATACATTGAAGACCGAAAACAAGCGAAAACTTCACAACCTACCGAACAACCACAAAAAATTGCCGTTCCTCAACCGCCTATTGCACCACCTGTTGAAACACCATCTATTCAATCACCTGCAACACCCAAAGTACCTACTCCTCCACGCATTACCCCTCCAAAAGTGGACACAGACGGCAATGTCGAAATTGTAGAAATGGATCGGATGCGTCGCTTGATTTCCGACCACATGGTTATGTCAAAGCAAGTTTCGCCACACGTCACATCTTTTGCGGAGATTGATATGACGGATATTGTGAATTGGCGCAACAAAACAAAGGATTCATTCTTGAAGCGAGAAGGGGAAAAACTGACTTTTACGCCAATTTTCATCGAAGCAGTTACCAATGCGTTGAAAGATTATCCTTTGGTCAATGCCTCCGTAGATGGCTACAAAATGATCATCCGCAAAGACCTCAACATCGGAATGGCGACAGCCACACCCAGCGGCAATTTGATTGTACCTGTGATTCACAATGCGGATCACAAAAGTCTTGTAGGACTTGCCAAATCGGTCAATGACTTGGCCAACCGTGCAAGAACAAACAAATTGAAGCCTACTGAAATTCAAGGAGGGACTTTTACGCTGACCAATGTGGGAACCTTTGGCAGCATCATGGGAACACCCATTATCAATCAGCCACAAGTAGCAATTTTGGCAGTGGGTGCGATTCGCAAAAAACCTGCGGTAATCGAAACTGAATATGGGGACGTAATTGCAATTCGTCACCTGATGATTGCTTCTCTTTCTTATGACCACCGAATTGTAGATGGTGCATTGGGTAGTACATTCTTGAATCGTGTGAAGTATTATTTAGAGAGTTTTGACAAAAATAGGGTTATTTAATTTTTTTTATCTTTGTATGCTCAACACTTCAATATCAAAATATGGATCAATCGGAAGACAATAAACAATTAATGGAAAAACCCCCAAAACGCAGCCTTGCAGCGAACAATCGCATTTTTCAGCAAGAATTTATGCTTCATGCAGATGCCCTTTATAACTTTGGTTATCATCTCACCTTCAATGAAGATGATGCAAAAGATTTGGTTCAGGAAACTTTTTTGAAAGCATATCGGTTTATAGATTCATACATTGAAGGCACAAATGCAAAAGCATGGTTGTTTAAAATCATGAAGAATGCCTTCATCAATGCCTATCGCAAAAAATCGAAGCAACCGAATAAGGTGGATTACGAAGAAGTAGTCACCTATCAAAACTCCGATAGCGGTAGTTATGTACAATATATTGATTTGCGGCACGAAATTTTCCAAGGAATGTTGGGAGATGAAGTTTCTCATGCACTCAATTCTCTACCTGTAGATTTCAAAACAGTGGTTTTGCTGTGTGATATTGAAGGATTCACCTACGAAGAAATGGCAAAAATCATTGATATTCCAATAGGAACAGTTCGCTCACGTTTGCATCGAGCCAGAAACATGCTCAAAGATGCACTGAGAGAATATGCGAAACAAATGGGGTTTAAGGAAGACGAGGAGGAATAATGGAAAATGTCGGGTCAGGGCAAAATCTCGATTTTCTACTGGAGCAAAATGGAGAGGTGAGATAGCTTATTCAGATATTAATTTATTAATAATCAATGTTTCCTTCTCCGTTGCTTAATACACATTATAAAACAACTTTTGTTTTTTTCTTTTGTTAGATTAGTAATGTAGATAAGGAATTTTGAAATTTCAAATTAAAATGTTACCTTTCACTACATTTATAGTCCAAAAAAAGACACCAACAGTTAAATAAACAAGAAATTCCGAGTATTCGGAACTAATTAATTGCTTTTTTGATTTATTCCTTTAGATACAGGACATTGTTAAACACCAAAAAATAGTGTATCATGAACAATAGAACACATAAAAATAACCTCGGCAAAACGGGCAACAATAATAATCCATTAAACAAAATGCCTCATCAACAAAATGGGAATCGTTTTTTTACGGAAGTCAGAGACGAAAGTGACCCGACAAAAAATGAGATAACCTTAAGTTCTTTTCTTCACAACAAACTCCCTCGCAAGTCTATTTCTGCTGACCTGCTCAGTTCTCTCCAAGACATCATCAAGACTGCCGAAGAATAAGCCAAAAATTCAAAAACAAGATTCAAACTCAAGTTCAATAAGACCGTCAATACACAAATATTTGTATTGAAAGCGTATTTATTATTTGAACTTGAAGTTTAAAATTCCTTATCTTCAATGAACAAGGCTGCCACCAACTTACTTTCTAAGCTGGATTCCAATAACTATCGAGCTTTGGCAAGAGTTATTTCTATTGTCGAAAACGAAGCAATTGGTTATCAGGAGATTCTAAGCTCCCTGCGTTTTGACAAACAAGTGCCAGTTGTAGGTATTACAGGTCCTCCTGGAGCAGGAAAAAGCACACTTGTCAATGCCTTGATCATTCATTACCTCCAAAAAAACTTCAAAATTGCCATTATTGCGGTAGATCCTACATCCCCTTTTAATTACGGTGCATTGTTAGGAGATCGAATAAGGCTAAATACGCACTACAATAATCCAAATGTGTATATACGCTCTTTGGCTTCAAGAGGTTCTTTGGGCGGTTTGTCGCACAAGATTATGGAAGTCGTAGATGTAGTGAAAGCAGCAAATTTTGACATCGTTTTTGTCGAAACTGTGGGAGTAGGGCAGTCGGAGGTCGAAATTGCAGGTTTGGCAGATACAACCGTTGTAACGCTCGTACCAGAAGCAGGCGACGAAATCCAAACAATGAAGGCAGGATTGATGGAAATTGCAGATATTTTTGTGGTCAATAAAGCGGATCGTCCACAAGCAAATCATTTTGCCAAAAATCTACAAAAACTTGTCCATAACAAACCTATAAGTGAATGGCAAACACCTGTTATCAAAACCATTGCCACGAAAAAAGAAGGCATTGCGGAACTGGCAGAACAAATCACTGCCCACCACCATCAAATCCACCAACTACACACCAAAAAAGCCTATTTGCTCACCCAAAAAGCGCTGCAAATCATTCAGTACAATCGAATGAAAGACATTGACCAATACGCTCTTCAACAAAGCATTGCAGCCGAACTTGAAGCAAACGCTACTTTTAATTTGTATGCGTTTTTAGAAGGAAAGTTTTAAGTTCTTGCAATCAACTTCATTCCTCATTTCAACCACTCCAATAATACATCAATCCCTTCCATCGCCTCCCCACAACATTGCTCCAAAAAAGCAGTATCCAAAGGTCGGTCGGCATATTCCGTAGCTGCTATCTTCAATGCCTGCGTTCCATCAAAATTCACATAGGCCATTCGAGCAATCAACTGATGAGAAGGAAGTCCAAAGTCACTTCCCGGTAAAAGTGCAACACCTGTCTCTTCCAACAATTTCCGACAAAAATCACCACTTGTTTCGACACCTCTTTCCTTCAATTTTTCGCTGTAATGAGAAAAGTTGGGAATCAAATAAAAACCACCTTTGGGATAAGGCAAGGAGATGTGATGAGCTTTAAACTTTTCGTAAATCGCACTCCCCAAAACCTTCAATACCCGACGGCTATTTTGAAGATACAGGTCAATGTCTTCCCCTCCTTCAAAAGCCCGAATTGCGGCATATTGAATCGGCGCACTTGTAGCCGTAAAAGTTTCGCTTGCCACAACAGACATGGCATTCAAGAGCCACCTCAAAGACGGTGGAAAGGCAAAAATCCCCAAACGCCATCCTCCAGCTCCACACCATTTGCTCAAACCCGTACTGACAATTGTACCTTCGGGATAAAAACGGGCAATCGAAACGTGCTGACCTAAGTGGTCGACATCTCCATAGATTTCATCCGACAACAAAATCAAGCGGTATTTTCGAGCTACTTCCGCAATCGCCTCTATCTGCTGCGAACTGTAAGTCGCCCCTGTTGGATTATTGGGGTAATTCAAAATGATGATTCGAGGGCGGTCAGGGTCTTGTCGACACAACCCCTCCAAATCTTCGGCTGTCAAACACCAATCATTTGCTTCTTTTGTCGCCAACCAATGCACATTTCGCCCTACGATTTGGGCTTGTGGAGCATACGAAACCCAGCTTGGAGCCGGCAGCACCAAATCTCCATAATACACCAATTGCAGCAAAAACAACAACTCTTTAGAACCTGGTCCCACCATAATGTCTTCCGCAGTTCGATCAATGCCTTGTTTTTTCAGATAGACATTTGTAATCGTTTCCCGTAAAGGATACAATCCCTTGACCGCCAAGTAATCCTTTTGAAAAGCATTTTCTTGCAAAGCCGCTACCACACTATCAGGAACGGGAAAAGGCGACTGCCCCAAACCAAATTTATAGACTTTTTTACCTTGCTGAATAAGTGCATTGCTCAATTCATTGATGGCAAGTGTTGCCGAAGGCTTCAAACCTCTGACATTGAGGTTTAGGTGGACAACGGGTTGAAATTTTTCTTGGAAAGAGGGGAGTGATTGGGACATAGTAGAACTGTTTTGGCTGTAAATTTATTTAAAAACCAATCACAAATCAAATATCGTTAATCATAAATCTTATATCCACATAGGATGTACGATTTTTGAAGTTTGATATTGGATTTTTGCCCCAAGAAAGTGGCTGAAAACAATGCTCTCAAATTTATCAAGGTTTGGAGGTGACATCTTTGTAGAGTAAAAATAGCTTGTACCGACTTCTCGGTATGTCACCTTTTTATCTCTTTACTAAAACCGATAAATCCAAACCCCTTTTCGTTTCTTCCTCAAATACCCTCTAATAATCGTCTGCACATCGGGATTCTCTCGAAACGGAATCAACTCTTTTCGGACATGGGGTAAGATGGTGAGTTTGTGAAAAGTAGTGAGTTCGTAGATTTCATTTTTATTGGAGACAGCAGGTTTTGGATTGCCCAATTGTATGACCTCAGAAATAGAAGGTTCAGCAAGGGGTTGTTCGCTAACTGCAATTTCACCCTCTACTTCCCCAAGTTCTTGGGGCAAGCTTTCCTCAGTTGTCAAATCTTCATTCGCTTCAATAAAAGTTTCCTGTTCCTCATATACCAAAGCATCCGCATCGTATTCGACTACAAAATCGTCTCCCTTTTCCTCTTCAATATCAGGTTCTTCCGCTTCCTCTATTCCAAGAGATAATGCCTCATCTTCTATCTCGATTTCTTCAATAAGCACCTCTGGACTTTCTTCTTCATCGTCAACCAACAAAGGCTTGATTTTTTCCAAAGGCACATACGCATATCCCAAATATTGATTGCCTTCAATAATAACCACCGACTTCTCCAATTCACTTCGCCCCTTGTCAATAATAAGCATATTATCAGCAGGATAACTGTAAAATTTGACCAAACGTTTGATTTTGTCGTTGTGCATTTCCACGCTGTCTTCTTCCTCCACAAAATCCTCTTCCTCATACGCACTCTGTCGAATCCAAGCCTCAAAAGCCAGCAAATTGCACCACTCCAAACTCAACTGATACTGAACCGCAGCACGCAGCACAAAACTAAAGGCTTGCCACTTAGAAGAAAATTTTTGAAAAAGCTGTTCCTTCCTTTCCAGCTTCAAACTGTCAATCTCCAAAACTTTGAATCCCAATTCATTTACTTCAATATACACGCCATACTTGTAGCGTTTGCGTCTTTGCGCTCGATTGAAGGCAGGCATGAAGCGTTTGATTTCGTCCGACTCCAATAGCAAGGCAATCAACTCGCTGCCTGTCAAGCGGTATTGAAGGTCGTAAATCACTGCAATCATGTTTTGTTTTTTGCTCGACTCCAAATCCGTATTGAAGTGACTCATGATTCGGTCACGAATATGCAGACTTTTACCCAAATAAATGATACGTCCTTTTTTGTCCAAAAAGTAATACACACCCGTTGCTTTCGGCAATTCATCCACTTTTTGGGGTGGCAAATTGGGCGGCAATTTTGCAGTGAGGGCAATGCTGCGAACCAGTTTTTTATCTATCGAAGGATAGTGTTGGATAAAGAGTTTTTCAAAAACCTTAGCAATGGTTCTCGCTCTTTTCTTCAAATTGTAAGAGTTGTCGTACTTCAATCCGAAATGACGACACAATCCACCGAGACTTTTACTTTTAGGCTTATCCTCCAAATTTGCAGCCGTATCAAATCGCTGTTCAATCAACATTTTAAGGTCGAGGTGTGGGCGTTGGAAGCGAAAAGGAGTGGGTTTGAAGGCGCTTTTGAGGAGGGCATAACTCAATCGAATATTGAAGCCAACCAAAGTTGTATCTTTGGTAAAGTCAAAAATCTGTTCTGCAATGTCCTCAAATACAGGTGCTTTCTTCAATCTTTTTTCCGAAAAATTGACCAATGCCATCAAAAATTCCGATACTTCTTTTTCGGGATTGACCAGTGAATGAAAGCAGTCAATGATTTTGCCATTGGCATATTTCACCAGCGCCACTTCCATGATTTTGTCACGGCGAGGGCTGCCTCCCGTAAATTCGAGGTCAACGATGGTGAATATGACTTCTGACATTTGGTTTCTGTTCTTGTTAGCCAAATGCAAAAATACAATTTTGTTGCTTACAGAAAACTATGTTTTTTGGGTTTTAACCACAATAGTTCACATAAGGACACATAGTCTTTGATGCGTAAATATTTGCAAACAAGTTCAAGTTAGATTTTGTTAAATAAAAAAACGCTTATAGTATGAGTAATTATACAAAAATTGAACGTTCCTTTAAGTATTGGACACGTACTGATTTAGAGAAAATTCTGGGTTTACATCCAAAGAAAAAATTGGATGTATTAGAGAATTGGTTGGCGATGGAAAAGGATTTTTCATTGAGCCAAGATGAAGTCGTTTATTTAGAAGAATTGCGAATAGAAACAGAAGAGTTGATAGACTATTGGAATGAAACAGAATTGCGAGAAAACTTTATTTCCTTACTAACAAGACTTGTAAGTTTTAAGGATTTGAAAAATAATTTTTATCATTTTGCAGAGCGTTATTTCAGCGTCAATGTAGTTGTTAAGCCCATTTATGAGGTGAAATTGTTTGGCTATACAGATTGGTTGGTAGCAACTGGAAAAAGTGCGCCCGAACATCCTTTCTTTTTCATTCACGAATACAAACCGGAGGAAGGAAAAACAATTGACGGAAGAGGGCAATTGTTGTCGGAAATGTATGCTGCACAAGTGCTTAACAAAAAACCTCCTATGCCAACATTGAAGAATCCAACCCCAAAACACTACTACAAGGACATTCCTCTATATGGCATATATGTATCAGGAAGGCTTTGGTTTTTTATGGCATTGAAGGATAAAGAATACAGTATTTCAGGAGCTTATGATAGTATGAACAAAGATGATTTGCAGCGCATTGTGAAATTATTGAAGGCACAAAAACAGTTGATTTATGAGGTGGTGAAAAAAGCATAATAATGAACAAATCACCAGTCACTAATCCACCAATAACTGCTTGATCTCCTCCAAATACTCCCGATGATTCGCCAATCTCGGAATCTTATGCTGCCCTCCCAATTTCCCCCGATTTTTGAGCCATTTATAGAAAGTACCTTTAGGAACGCTTTGCACCAAAGGAAAACGCATTGCCATGCCTTTGAAGCGTTTGGCTTCGTAGTCAGAGTTGAGTTTTTGGAGTTCGGAGTCGAGGATGGTGGCGAATTTTTGAAGGTCGGCAGGAGCTTGGTCAAATTCAATCAGCCATTCATGTGTGCCATTTTCATCACCCGAAAAATAGACAGGAGCAGCCGTGTATTCTTGCACCTTTGCACCCGTTTGTTCACAAGCCTTGTGAATCGCTTGGTCGCTGTTGTCGATAATCACCTCTTCGCCAAAAGCATTGATAAAGTGCCGAGTGCGTCCCGAAACTTTGATGCGGTGAGGCGAAAGTGTGGAGAACTGAATGGTGTCGCCAATCATGTACCGCCATAGCCCCGAATTGGTCGAAATAATCAGCGCATAATTTTTCCCCACTTCCACTTCCTCTAATTGCAGCGTTTGCGGATTCTCTTTGTCCAATTCTTCCATTGGCATAAATTCGTAAAAAATTCCATGCTTCAACATCAACAACATATCGTCCCGATTCAGCGCATCCTGTACTGCAAAAAAACCTTCGGAGGCATTGTAGGTTTGCCAATAGTGGGTTTTGTTGGGCGGAATCAAGGCGGCAAATTGTTCTCGATAAGGCGTGAAACTGACTCCTCCATGTATATACAATTCAAAATTGGGCCAGACCTCCAATAAGTGATTCTTACCAGTTATTTCCAAAAGGCGTTTGATTAAGAGAATCGTCCAAGTCGGTACGCCTGCAAGATGGGTAATGTTTTGGTGGACAGTACTTTGAGCGATTTGCTCCAGTTTGTTTTCCCAATTGTCTTGGAGTGCGACGGAAAGTTTGGGTTCGTTGAGAAACTTGGCAAAGTAAGGCATATTTTGCATCAAAACAGCGGACAAATCTCCATATTTGCTTTGTGTATTGAGTTCACTGATGCTGTGACTGCCACCCATGATGATGGCTTTGCCTGTGTAAACTTTGGTCTGTGGGTATTGGCGACAATAAAGGGTCATGCTGTCGATTCCTCCTTTGAAGTGGCAGTTTTTGAGTGCGTCTTTGCTGACAGGAATGAATTTGCTTTTGTCGCTTGTCGTTCCCGATGATTTGGCGAACCATTGAATGGGTTGTGACCACAAGACATTTTGTTCGCCCGACATCGTACGATTGATGTAGGGTTTGAGGCTGTCATAATCCTGTATGGGGACTCGTTTTTTGAAGTCTGCAATGGTGGAAATATGCTTGTAGTCGTGGTCTTTTCCCCAAGCGGTGTTTTGAGCTTTGTGAATCAATCTTTTGAATACTTGCTTTTGAGCTTCAATGGGCGATTGCAGCCAATGGTCAATTGTGGATTGACGGCTCGATAGATATGTGGAGGCGATGGTGTTGAGGAGGTGCATAGTTTTGACAGTTGGTTTTTGGTGGGGTGAAAATAGGGAATAATGCTTATTGGGGCAATGCTTGGTAACGAATGAAAATTAAAATAAGAATAAAAATTAAAAAATCACCTTGTTTAGGCAGCTGGTAATTTCAAATGCAGAACTCACTTTTTGGATGTGACTTCATTGTAGAGCAGAATTAAGGGTAGAACTTCCTGTTTGTATTAATTGATTTAGATTTTAATTCGTGTTTTTTGACAACATTGGATTATGACTAAACTCAATCCTTCAAAGTCACAAGATGCTTAAGCAGAATTGGAGAAATTGAGAAAAAGTAGGTACATTCGATACTAGTGTAGCAAATAAACAATTAATATTCCTCTACAAACTATATACTTGTACTGTTCAACCCACCCCTGCCCCTCCCAAGAGGGGATTTCTTCACTCTGTACGGGTATTCCCCTCCTCGGAGGGGCAGGGGTGGGTTCCAATATATCGCTTGCCAACTTAGAAAAGAATATTAAAAACTTATTTGCGGGGCTACAATCGAATATTTTAAAGCACAAAACAAATCACAAAAAATGCCTAAAAGACAAATCATAGCGATGGGAGGCGGAGGCTTCTCCATGGAACCTGACAATCCAAAATTGGACGAGTATATTTTGAAGCAATGCCAGAAAGACCGACCCAAAGTCTGCTTTCTTGCGACCGCAAGTGGGGATGCAGAAGGGTATATGGATAGATTTTATGCTGCCTTCAATGAAAAACAGTGTGAGCCGAGTCATTTGTCGTTGTTCAAAGGACATACAAATCGAATTGAAGAGTTTGTATTGCAGCAAGATGTAATATATGTCGGTGGTGGGAATACGAGAAATATGTTGGTATTGTGGCGAGAATGGGAATTGGACAAGATGTTATTGAAGGCTTACCAAAACGGAACGATTTTGTGTGGTTTGAGTGCGGGAGCGATTTGTTGGTTTGAAGAAGGTTTGACCGATTCTGTACCAACGGAACTGAACCGTTTAGCGTGTTTGGGGATTTTGGAGGGCAGCAATTGTCCGCATTTTGATGGAGAATCAGAGAGGCAGAAGGCATATGAAGACAAGGTGAGAAGTGGAGAAATTAAGGCGGGAATAGCTTGTGACGATAGTGTGGGTTTGCATTTTGTGGATGAGAAATTAGAGCAAGTTGTTGCTTCAACTTCCAATAGTTTTGCCTATCGCTATTGGGTAGAAAAAGGGGAATTGCAGCGAGAAAAATTGACACCGATTCGACTTTGATTTTGAAGAGAATAGATTTTCTGCTAAGGCAATACAAGATTGATTTTGATATATGTAATAATATGTAAAAATAGTTTGTACTTTGGAACTTTTTAGAACAATTTAGTATTGATTCTATTTTTACAACATCAATCAAATTATTTTTATGAGTACAAAATTTACATTTACCAATCTATTACTAATTACAGTACTATTATTTCAAACTACGCTCACGACTTGGGCGCAAGAAAAACTATGGGAAAAAGACCTCAAAGCCGAATTGAACATGGTCAGTTGGATTTTGCAAGCCAATGATGGACGTATCATTGCCGCAGGAGACAAGGGCTTATTGGCTTTGGACAATGAAACGGGAGAAGTGCTTTGGCACAACAAAGAACTAAAAGCTGTCGACAAAAGTTCTTTCCTCAATATTGACGGTTTGCCGCTTTTTTATGTGGATTACCAACCTATTTTGGACAAAACGAGGGGCTTGTTGATTAATTCGAGTACGGGCGACATCGTGTATGACACCAAAGATGATGGACACAAAGTGAAGGCTTTCAACATTTACCCCGAACAAGCTGCCATCCTTTTTGAGTTGGAAAAGAAGGGTACACAAAGCCTAATGAAGTTCAGCCTCAAAACATGGGAAGCGGAATGGCTGACCGATATTGGAGAAGTGAAAGGGCTGCTGAGTAAAGTGAAAAACATGGCAACAAATGTAAGTTTCATTGAGCATGGACCTTATTTTACCAATGATAATCAGTTTATTGCAGGACTAAAATCTCAAATCGTGAGTATCAATTTTGATACGGGCGAATTGAATTGGGAACAGGAAACGGATAAGAAAATCAAGGCGTTGGTCTATTCTGACCTCAATGACAAACTGTATTTGGGTATCCGAAAATCCAACAAATTGACCGTTTTGCATCCAAAATCGGGTGAAGACATCACACCTGGTAAATTGAAGCTTCGAGGCAGTCTTTTGGATGTTCGCCCCGACGAAAAGAACAATTTGATACTTGTAGAAACGGAGGGCTTCAATTTGATTGATCCCAAAACAGAGGAATTTGTGTGGAAGAAAAGCTATAAAATTGACTACTTGGATGAGGTAATTCCCTATGGCGACCAATACATTGCGATTGGAAAGGATGAAAAAAATGGGAGTATTTCACTTGTGGATGCAGACGGTAAAAAAGTATGGGACAGCAAGGTGAAAGGATATGCTTACTACACGACTCCTACACCTAAAGGAGTATTGTACATCTCTACCGAAAGAGCGAATATTTTGGACTATGCGGATGGCAAAGATGTCTGGAAAAAAGACGTGAAATTCAAATCTATTCCTGCCGTTACTTATGATGAAAAGGAGGAAAAAGTCATCATTTTTGAAAATGGAAATGCCTACAAATTTGATTTGAAATCAGGTGACATTGACCTATTTGCAGAAGATGTAAAGCTGGAAGATGTCAACAAAAAAACACCTTTGACCGCAGAATATGTGGAGGGCAATTACTTCATTGGAACAGACCAACACGCCTCTCTTTTGACTTCCGATGGAAAACTGGTTTACACCAAACATTTTGAACCTGTCAGCAGCATTGGTGGATTATTGAATCTGGCTGAATCGGCTTTATATACCGCTACTGGCGTGGATTTGGATGTTCAGGGAAGCATGGAAAATATCAATGCTCTGTCAAGTATGGCCAACGGTTCTTACCGTTCGGGAGGCGACCAAGGAAGTGGCGGGAGCAGTACTTCTGTGGTAGCAGGTATGTATGTTGGAACGAGTAGTGGTGCAATGGCTCCTGTGTTTGAAATCACCAAAACACGCTACTTCAATTCCAAAGATACGAAGATGTACAAGTTCATGACCTCTAAAGATAAAGGGAGTGATGGGGCTACGGGAAATTACATTTTCCAACTAAACAAAAGCACAGGTGAAATCGAAAAGGAAATCAAACTGCTCGACAAAACACCCGATTATATTTTGGATTCTATTGATGAAAGAGTGTTTTTGAATGAGAAAAATCATTTGATTTCCTCTCATCAATTGTAGTAGAAATTATTGATTTTTAGACTTTGGACGAAGGAGCAAAGAGGCAAGAAGTAAGATTTTAAATGTTTGATAATGAGCAACTTATGCTTAGGTGCGTTTTGCTGTAAATTTATGATTATCAATATTTTGTGTCTTGCCTCTTACATCCTACTTCTTTCGTCCAAAGTCCAAATTGAGGCGAAACTGTATAAAAATTAAAATTGAAAAGCGTAATACACTGTTTCAGAAATTTATTCACATTAAACAATGACTAAAATTCTCAAATCACATCCCCCTAAATCCCCCTTCAAAGGGGGACTTGCCTCACTATCAGTGAATTCCCCCTTTGAAGGGGGCGAGGGGGATGTTACGTCAGTCTTGAGTCATCATTAAATTACTTATGAAACAGTGTAGTAACCTGTTTGCCTAAAAACGGGTCATGCTTTTTTTGATTAAAGACTGCAATGTAAACAGATGATAGACATATTAATTATTGGCGGTGGTTTGGCAGGTTTGGCAAGTGCAATACATCTTTCTCAGGCAGGTCTGGAAGTGGTTTTGATAGAAAAAAAAGACTATCCTCAAAACAAAGTCTGTGGTGAATACATCTCCAACGAAATCTTGCCTTACCTACAGAGTTTGGGGGTCAACCCGCTTCAATTGAAGCCCAAAAACATTACTCATTTTCAGTTATCTGCACCTTCGGGCAAATCCATTCAGCGACCTTTGGATTTGGGAGGGTTCAGTGTCAGGCGCTACACCTTAGACAACTTTCTCTACCAACACGCTCTTCAATCCAATACTGAAATTCACTTACATACAACTGTTGAGAACCTGCAATTTAAGGGTGATTTTTTTGAAGTAAAAACCACCAAAGGCGAAACTTTTGAAGCGAAAGTGGTCATTGGAGGCTACGGCAAACGCTCTTTAATTGACAAAAAATTGGAACGTCCGTTTTTTCAAGACCGAGCCTACTACATCGGCGTGAAGCAATATTTCCAAATGCCTTTTCCCGATGATTTGGTGGCTTTGCACAATTTTGAAGGCGGTTACTGTGGAGTCAGCAAGGTCGAGAACGATTGGGTGAATGTTGCCTATTTGACCACCAAACAAAGCTTGCAGCAATACGGTACGATTGAAGCTTTGCAGCAAAAAGCCTTGAGTCAGAATCCTTTTTTGAAGGAAATTTTTGAAAATGGTAAACCTCTTTTTGACAAACCTTTTGTGATATCCAATGTATCTTTTCAGCCCAAAAATCGGGTGTGCGACCATATTTTGATGTGTGGCGATGCAGCAGGGATGATCAGCCCTCTTTGTGGCAATGGTATGGCAATGGCGATTCACTCAGCAAATATTGCTTCGGATTTGGTAATTGATTTTTTCGAGGGAAAAATTTCACGAACGGCAATGGAAGGTCAATACGAACTGCAATGGAACAAGCTATTCAAAAACCGACTTTTTTGGGGC
Organism: Bacteroidia bacterium; assembly: GCA_030427245.1. GTDB lineage: Bacteria > Bacteroidota > Bacteroidia > Chitinophagales > UBA2359 > JAUHXA01. Next base: position 27,708 of record JAUHXA010000030.1, read on the forward strand.
AAACACCTACAACGATTTATGGGACATTCGATTGTTTCGGAGGTTTCGGTACGTGGACTTCAATGGTTTCCTGCCCTATTAAAACCGATTATGCAGCAGACACATGGAAGCCCATTAGAGTGATTGTGGGACGATTGGGAAATTACAATAAAAACCGTTTCATATTCAGAGATGTTTGTATTTTGTGTTCAATAAGTAACCAGACAAAGCTTCTCAATTAGCTTTTACACTGCAAAACCAAAATAACCATGCCCTTTTACCCTCCAATAAAAAACAAACCGCCCACCGAAAAAATACGCACTTCAAAAAAATTGCTGCAACTCAAAGATGCACTGCAAAAAGAGATTCCCACCAAAACCTTCGACAATCTGTTGTTGGCTACATGGAACATTCGAGAATTTGACTCAGCAGCTTATGGCAAACGCTTGGACGAAGCTTTGTTTTACATTGCCGAAATCGTGTCGCATTTTGATTTGATAGCGATACAAGAAGTACGGGACGATTTGGAGGGATTGCAGCGGTTGATGAAAATATTGGGAAAATGGTGGAAAGTCATTTTTACGGATGTGACCGAAGGCAGTCCAGGCAATCGAGAACGCATGGCATTTGTGTATGACAGCCGAAAAGTCACTTTTGGTGGTTTGGCGGGAGAGGTCGTGCTGCCAGAGGTAAAAGTCGAGGGCGAAATCCAAAACCTCAATCAGCAATTGGCTCGCACTCCTTTTATGGTGGGTTTTCAAGCGGGTTGGTATCGATTTGTGTTGGTGACGGTGCATTTGATATATGGTAAAGGCACTGCCGACCCTCCAGAAAGGGTGAAAGAAGCCGAAATGTTGTCTAATTTTTTGGCAAAAAGGGCAGATAACCCAACAGCTTGGTCCAACCACATGGTTTTGTTGGGCGACTTCAACATCTTCAAACCCGAAAACGACACTTTTCGAAAAATAGCTGCCAACTTCTACATCCCTCAAGAACTGCAATTACTCCCCAGCAATGTACCCCAAAACAAACACTACGACCAAATCGCTTTTCGTTCGCCTTTGAAGCAAGAGTTTTTGGATGCCATTGCAGCAGGAACGCCCGTTAGAGCAGGTGTTTTCAACTTCTTTAAGCACGTTTTTACCGAAGCTGATGAGGTAGAATATATTTCGGATATGGGAGAGCGCTATGAAGCCAATTCAAATAATGTACCCAGAGATACCGCCGACAAATCCAAATACTATAAAACCTATTGGCGAACGCACCAACTATCTGACCACCTCCCGATGTGGATAGAAATTCCAATAGACCGCAGTCGTCAGTATTTGCAGAAGTTGGCGGAAACCGAACCATTGAAACCTGCTACTCGTAGTTTGGAGGCAACAGCAGAGTCGGAAGAATTGCCGATTGAAGTTTTTGAGCAGAAGTATGATGGACTTTCCTAATTCTTCCTACTCCAAAACCACCACCTTCTCCCGCTTCAATGTTTGTCCATCTTGCAGCCATGTAGCGATATAGATTCCTGCTGACAAATCTGCAATATCCAATTGTTTGCCCTCTTCTACATTTTCCTTCAATACTATTCGTCCTTCAATGTTGGTCAGTTGGAGTTGAAGGGATTTTGAGATGAAGTGAGCGGGAATTTTGATTTGGAGGTGGTTTTTGGTGGGGTTGGGGAAAAGTTTTGGCGGTGATAGTTCGGATGGGTCGAGGACTTCAATGTCGGTGGTGAGGCTGTCACAAAATTCTTCGGATAAGCAGCCGTTTTCGTCTAATTTAAGAAGCCACATATCCTGTTTTTGTCTGTTTGGATTCCAACTGTAGCCTATACTAATAAAACCACCATCAGAAGTAGAGCGAACATCATCCAAACGACTGAATACATTATGATGCTTAAATATCCTTTCCCATATCAATTCTCCCTCAGAAGACAATTGGGCTACATACCCATGAGTTTCTCCATTAGGCTCATATATATCAGCTAACCATGTTCCACAAGCAATAATATTACCATTTTGTAGCTCTTCAAATTTGCCTATTGAAGGTTTTGTTTTTCCATCAAAAAAATCATATTGCCAAGATTTCAATAGATTTGATGCATTCATTTTTCTAATAGAGTGAATCAATTGATTATTCACCAATGTATCTCCACAGTAACTAACATAATATCCCCCATCTTTGGCTGGAATTAAATTAGCATAACAATTATCTACTTCTGTATTTACGACAGATCTATGCCATTTAATTTGTCCCATAGCATCTGTTTTGAAATAATACCCATTAAACGGTTGCGTTCCTGCATTTCCTTTAGAACCTCCAATTGTATAGCCTCCATCCTTATCTATCTCTACATAAATTCCATACTCTACAATACCACCACTGTATCCTCGCTGCCACAATAACTCACCATCTGAATTAGTTCGCATTAACCATATATTCGGATTTGCATTATCTGGATTTCCTATACCCAATTCTCTTGTGTTTCCCACAGCTACCAAATCTCCATTTTCTGCTTCTGCGACATCGGCAAGTGTGTTGTTATTAACCAAACCGTATGTTTTTAACCAAAGCGTATCCCCTTGTTCATCAAATTTTAACAATACGCCTTTATCTGGTTTGTCCGTTTGTAGCAACCAACCTGCCAATACAAAATTGCCATCTTGAGTTGAAATTAAGTGTCCCAGTACTGCTCCAAAATAATTGACTCCTTCCTCTCCATATTGTTTTTCCCACACCAAATTTCCTTCATCATCTATCTTAGAAATAGAATACCCAGGCCATCCGCAAAAAGAATTAGAAATCACAGTAGCAACTGTGATATAACCATCTTCCACTTCAACAACTGCATTTCCTAAATTTTCTGTTTTATAGTTGAACTCACAATTCCCTATAGAATCAGATACATATACTTTATTAAAAGTGGTTTGAGCATTTGAATAAATCGATATAAAAAAAAGATGTGAGCAAAGGAAAAAGTAGTATGTTTTTGTTATCATTGTTTTATTATTTTTAAAAAATAGAAACACTGCTACTCCAAAAGAAAATTGAAGCAGCAGTTTTATTAAAAAAGTCAATAGACCCTTTATTTTACAATGCTAATTTTTTGACTTTGCAATACTTCGGAATTATTAGAAAGTACAGTCCAATAAGTACCATTGGGTAAATCGCTGGTATCTATAGACAACTCAGTTTGGAATTCATCTATCTTAAGTTTTTTAACTGTTTGACCATATATATTCACGATATAAACCTCTGTAGTTAAAGCTACATTTTCCAATTCTATATAGAGTATATCTTGTGTGGGATTGGGATAAAGTGTCCAAAGTTGAGAAGCAGGATTAATGTAAGTCTGGCTAGCTTGTTTTGAAGAAGATTGTGGAAACCGTAGAGTATGAGAAAAAGTATCTCCAAATACAAATTCTATAATATTTTGAGCCTTTTTAGAAACCCCAAAATCATAAGAAGCGATAGTTCGTACAGTGGCTTCTTCTGAACTTGTTAAATCAAAGTAAGTTCTACCACTGGAGAATAAGGTATTTAGGGTGGTATAATAGTCGTAAAATAAATTATCTTCCAAAGTAGTGCGACTTAAGTTTGCCAATTCCGAACTTACTTTTGTATAATTCTTCAGAGCTAAGTAAAGTTCAATTCTTCTTTGTTGCAAAGAATGTGTAGCATCTTCTTCTAATATGGGCATAATATCCCCTAATTGCGCTAAAGACAATGCTTCTCTTATCAAGCTGTTGTATAATAATTCTTTATAGTTAATAGATGCGTTTAAATCTATTTGCAGTTCTTCGTATTCGGGGGTATTTGGCGGAGTTTGACTCAATGCTAATTGAATATTACTTATGTTGATTTGAGCGTCATCAATTCTTGCTACTCGACAGAAAGGAAAGACACTACACGGATCAGTAGTAGCGATATTATTACAAAATGTGGAAGGAAAGTTTGAGCATTGTATATTTACAATAGTTCCATTTTGACAAGTAACAGGTTGGCCTATGCCTGTATTGTGAAAATAACTCCAATTACCTGCAGATGAGGCATCCTCAACGTGAAAGTCACTAAAATTTGTATTGCTATTTATACAAGGATGACTAAAACTGTTGCCTGCAGGGCCAATATTGAGATTATTACAATTACCTTGAGGATTTGCCAAATTATCCCAAGACCATGTATTATTTCTTGTTGTATTTGTAAAATTGTTACATTTTATTTGTAACCCTCCATTGTTATCTTCAGCTAAAATACCATAAGCCAAACTAAATTGAGGATTATTAAGAATAATTTCTGCTTGACTTCCCGAACCGACTACATATATACCACTGTGATTTTTGTTGTTGGCTCCAGAAAAACGATTGTTGGTCACTTCATAACCTGTACAGCCGTCCATAAATAATCCTACCTTATTTTCTGCTGACTGTTGAGCAGTGTTTTGTAAATTTATATTATTATCTCTATAAACAGCATTTGCTACACCTTTCCAATCTGCTTGTTTTTCATCAACTCCTAAGCTAGGACTAATAAAAAAGGTATTAAAAATTTCAATTTGACCAGATGTTACCATTGCATCTTGTGCGACAATGGCACGAGGCAAATCATTGAAAGCAGTAAAATTACTACAACTATAATCTGCATCAATACTGAAAATACCAAAACTATTTGGATTTGCAGAAACAGAGGGGCCTACACTAAACGCTACATTTGTAAAATCAACTCCATGTACATCCCACATAACAACAAAAGATTGGTAGGGAATTGAAGGTGTGCCATTTATTTCATATTCAAAAGTACAGTTATCAAAAAAACTAATATTGTTAGGAGAATAAGAGAGCATTTCAATAGATTGTCGATTGTTTCTAAATCTTGCTCTTGTTCTACCTATAATAATTCCTCCACGAAACCCTGCAAACTCAATACAACAGTTCCCGTTATTATCTGGTTGTTGTCTTTTTGTTGCAATAGCGGTACTCGCATTTTCTATTATACCGTCTTGTTCTACCATTACAACACCATGTTGATTAAGTGCTTGAAAATAATTACTGCTTGGGTAATTTCCACTTAAAACATCTACTACATTTGGATGCCCAGTACTTTGATTCCCCCAAACCTCTATACCCTTCCAATCTGGACTTCCAATAATTCTTCCTCCTGACACAACTAAACGCCCTCCTCTTTTAACAATAATACGTGCATTTTGGCACATCGTAACATCCGATGAAATAGTTAATCTTCCCGCTGTTTCAATATATATATCCCCTCCAATTGCTATGTTTTGACTCCAAATAATATTCTGTCCTGAGTTAATAATCACAGTTTGCGCTTGATTAACTTGACATTGAGCCATAATATCAGAACTCAAAGAAAACAAAATTACAATCAGGGCGTGATGCGTGATGCGTGATGCGTGATAAATTGTTTAAATCTTATCATTTCAGTAAAAATTTAGTGATAAAAAATAAAATAAGTAGCACTATTGATAAGAATATTTCATGCTAAAAAATCATTTGTTAGTTCTATTTTCAATTAAAAAACATGAACTATTTTTATACCTACTACAAGTTTAAGCTATTTGCTTCAAAAAAACAAATAAAATTGAAAATTTATCATTATATTTAACAATAAGAAAACATTGATTACCATTTCATGAAAATGATTTTATTTTTATTACGCCCTTGAAACCCATTTTAATACGAACCGTTCCTTTATTATTCACTAAGGAATAATTCGCCCCTACCAACAACCCTCTTTTCACATACATTCCCATAATCCACATTTTTACGTACTTTTGCGTCTCGTGCCATTCACTATGGCATTTTCTGTATAGAATCAACAAAGTAGAAGAACAAAAATGAAAGTCTCTTACAACTGGATAAAGGATTATTTAGATATAGATATGCCCGTCGAAAAAGTGGGTGAAATACTGACAGACACAGGATTGGAGGTCGAAGGAATCGAAAAAATACAATCCATTGAAGGTGGATTGGAAGGATTGGTAGTGGGATTGGTCAAGACAGCTGAAAAACACCCAAATGCGGACAAATTGAAGGTGACAACAGTGGATGTGGGCAATGGAGAAGATTTGCACATCGTTTGTGGTGCGCCCAATGTGACAGCAGGGCAGAAGGTGATTGTAGCGACTGTTGGAACGACCTTATACCCGACCAATGGTGAACCTTTTGCAATCAAAAAAGGCAAGATTCGAGGCGAAGTGTCTATGGGAATGATTTGTGCGGAAGACGAAATCGGGATTGGAACAGACCATGATGGTATTGTGGTATTGGCAGAAGATACACCTATCGGCAAAGCCGTTAAGGAAGTCTATAAGATGGAGGACGACTACATGATTGAAATCGGCTTGACTCCCAACCGTTCGGATGCAATTGGTCATGTTGGTGTGGCGAAAGATTTGGCTGCGGCATTGACGATTCACCACAGCTTTACAGGCAGCGTTCAAACGCCAGATGTAAGTGCTTTTGCAGTTGATAACCACGATTTGGAAATTCCTGTAACGGTGGAAGATACGGAGGCTTGCCCTCGTTATGCGGGCGTGAGCATCAAAGGCGTGACCATCAAAGAATCTCCCGAATGGTTGCAAAACCGTTTGAAAGCCATTGGAGTGCGTCCAATCAGCAACATTGTGGACATCACCAATTTTGTCTTGCACGAATTGGGACAGCCTTTACATGCTTTCGATGCAGACGAAATCAAAGGCGGGAAAGTGGTGGTCAAAACCTTGCCGCAAGACAGTGTTTTTGTGAGTTTGGACGAACAGGAACGCAAGCTGAATGAAGAGGATTTGATGATTTGCAATGCCGATTCTGAGGGAATGTGTATTGCAGGAGTTTTTGGAGGGATTCATTCGGGCGTGACCGACAAGACGACCAATATTTTCTTGGAAAGTGCTTGTTTTCACCCAATTAGAACCCGTAGAACGGCAACTCGCCACAATTTGCGGACAGATGCCGCACAGCGTTTTGAAAAGGGCGTTGACCCCAACAATACGGTTTATGCTTTGAAGCGGGCGGCTTTGTTAATCAAAGAATTGGCGGGCGGAGAAATTGCTTCTGAGATTGTGGACATTTATCCCGAAAAGGTGAAACGTGCGGAAATTGTATTGACCTACCGCAATTTGAACCGCTTGGTGGGTATGGAAATTCCTCGACCTACGGTGAAGCAAATATTGGCGGCATTGGAGATTGAAGTGGTCGGAGAAACGGACGAAGCCTTGACCGTCAAAGTTGGAACAAATAGAGCAGACGTTTTGCGAGAAGCAGATGTGATTGAAGAAGTGCTACGCATTTATGGCTTCAACAATGTGCCGATTCCAACGACTTTGAATTACAGCTTGATATTCAGTGAAGGCATTCGCCCCGATGAAATCCGCAATTTAGTGTCGGATTATTTGGCGAGTGTGGGCTTCAATGAAATGATGGGTACTTCGATAACCGATTCGGACTACTACGACAGCGAAGAAAAGGGTTTGGTGCGCTTGATGAACAGCCTCAACGCCAACTTAGATGTGATGCGTAAAAATATGCTGTTTTCGGGTTTGGAGGCGATTCACAACAATCAAAACTACCAAAACGAAAACTTGCGCCTTTTTGAATTCGGCAAAACCTATTGTACCTATTCGAGGGATGACCAAAATCACTATTTGGAAGGAGACCATTTGACCGTTTTCATCACTGGCGAAACGATAGAAGAAAATTGGAGAACGGCAAAGGCTAAGAGTTCTTTCTTTGACCTAAAAGGTTTGGTTAACAATCTATTGGCACGTTTGGGCATTACCCGCTTTCAAACCCAATACATTGAGTCGGACTCTATGGCTTATGGACTTCAATACAAACAGGGCAAACGGGATTTGGTGGATTTTGGCTTGGTTAGTCCAAAAATCGCTAAAAAATTGGGTGTGAAAGGTGAGGTGTTTTATGCGGACTTCAATTGGAACAATGTTTTTGAAGCTTTGAAGTCATCCAAACTTTATGTGAAAGACATTCCCAAATATCCAAGCAGTCGACGTGATTTGGCTTTGTTGTTGGACAAAGACGTACAGTTTGGTCAGATTGAGCAGATTGCCTTGAAAACTGGCAAAAATGTGCTAAGTTCGGTGGGTTTGTTTGATATTTACGAAGATGAAGCCAAAATAGGCAAAGGCAAAAAATCCTATGCGGTGAGTTTTGTATTCCAAGATGAGCGCAAAACCATGACCGACAAGGAGATTGACAAGATTATGCAGAAATTGATTCAGCAGTATGAGCGTCAATTGGGAGCGAGTTTGAGGTAGTGGATTGGTGACTGGTTGAATAAAATGATGGCTAACCGAAATTTCTAAATTTCGGTTAGCTTCTATGATTCACTCCAAGACCACCAACTTCTCAACTCCCAAATTTTTCCCTCCTACTCTCCAATCCACAAAGTAAACTCCTGTTTTTAATCCTTCCACATTAAAAGTAGAACGAAACTTTAATCCGTTCAAGTCCAGTCTGCGAACTACTTGTCCTGTAACATCCAATACCATCAGCTCCGATTCCTTCAATACCTCTCTAACATCAATATCGTGTGAAAACGAAATGGTTACTTCTCCTTTTGTTGGATTGGGGAAAAGAGAAAACAGTTTTTGTTCAGATTTGGAGATTTCTTCAATGTTGGTAAAGAGACTGTCGCAGCCGAATTCAAAACAGCTATTTCCAAGACTATCCGTTTTCAATACCCATCCAAACTGAGGATTGGGCATAAAACGAAACCCGACAAGTAAAAAACCACTATCAGGTGTACGTTCTACATCTCTTAATCCCAAATCTTGTGTAGGTTCTACATTCAACACTTTTGTCCAAAGTGTATCTTTACAATAAGGAGTAAAACGCATCAAACGAGGCCGAACGAAATTGGTTTCTGTAAACTTAACGAAAGCCATACCCAAAAAACCGCCATCATCAGTTGGGTATAAATCAGAATACACAATCCCAGTAGTCCATTCATTATAGGTTGTTTCTGAAATCGTCTTTCCACGAGGGTCTATATGGCGGAATGTCAAATAATTATATATACTATGGTCAGCTCCTTTTCTACCATGTACCAAATAAGTGCTATCGGGATATTGCAATACATCTAATCCACTATCATCCCACTCTGTTCCATAAGATTGTTCCCATTCTACATTTCCAATTGCATCAATCTTGACCAAATACCCTTCTGTATCGTAATCGTAAATAGGAGGGTCCCATTCTGCAATCAACTCCAAACGATGACCATAACCTCCAATCAAGTATCCTCCATCCAAAGTTTCGATGATATTGTAGGCAACTGAACCTTGCCGTTCGTCTAAGGTATAGGTTTGTTCCCATTCCTGATTGCCTAAGCTGTCAATTTTTACAATATGGGCAAATGAAAAAGAATTGGAGGTTTTTCTATCAAGTTGCGTCCCAACTATAATAAACCCTTTATCTTGGGTTTGTAGAACTTGATATGGTGCTTGCTGATATTCATTTCCATAATCTTTATGCCACATTATTTCGCCACTAATATCAAATTTTATCAATCCAATATTTATATCGTCACCAATAGTCTTGTTATAGGCTACTAAAAAATGTTGAGGTTGGTTTTTTAATTGAATAAATAAATGACCTGTATTCATGGATAAATTTTTCTCCAAACTTGTGGTATGTAAAACTTTTAACCAAACAGAATCTCCTTTTGCATCTAATTTTACCACATAAAGTGCTTTGTGTGAATGGGATGCATAGGTTCCTATTGCTAAGTAACCATCTTCAATAACCAAACCTGCTTTCAAAAAAGTATTAATAGTATCATTGCCAACTGTTTTTAAAAAATAATTTTGGGAACTAAGAGTATGATTGGATAAAAATAAGAATAAATATATAGTGTATATTATTTTGTTCATTTTTAGCAATATTTAAAATTGCCTTATGCTTCTATGAAGCATAAGGCAATTGGAGGATAAGGGGAAATTATTTGAGTATAATTAGTTTTTCAGTATGGGAACTGAATGTTTGAGGATTGTGTACAACCACAAAATAAATGCCTACGGCTAATTTTTCGGTATCAATAGCAATTGATTCATCAACAGTAGTTTGAATCAACACCTTGCCAGAGGGGTCTATTATCTTTACTGTATGCGAGATTGAAGTATCTATAGAATGGGAGAGGTGGATGTTGATTTCATGGTTTGCAGGGTTGGGAAATAAACTGAAATAAAACCCTTCCGATGATATGTTTTCTTTTTTCGAGGAAGAACTGACAATTGGCATGGGGATTCGTTCAAAACTTTCGTCAAAATATTGCACCAAAAACATCTCTGCCAATGTTTGTATCTCGAAATCAGTGCTAAGTGCATAATTTCTAATCATTTGTTCTTGTTCCACAGAAAAATTTCCGTCTGTATTAATGAGTGCTTCAAACATATCGTGGAAAGCAATATTTTCAGGCGTATTTTTGGGAATCTGTGCTAAAGTTTGTGCTGCTCTTGTTGAATCTCTTCTATTGGCATAGATTCCTACGAGCCATTTATCGCTCCATTCTGCTTGTTCGTTTTCCAACAAATCAATAACCCCTGCTTCGTTGCCCTCTTTTAGTTGGGCATAAATAGAGCCTCGCCCACTGTTTTCCGCCGCTTGGTGAATAATAATGTTGGAACAACTTAAAGGGTCGGAGCAATTAGCTGATGCAAATTCACAGTCAGTATTATTTATTTCTATATTGGGTTGTTGTCCATCTTGTCCAAGAGGTCCTACTTCAAATTGAGTGGGAATAGAAGTATTATCAGGATACAAAACCAATTTTCTATCAGAAAAATTAGCAATATGCTTAGATGTATTGTTGCCACCTCCCACATCATGCCAAGTATTGCCAAATGGATTTTTGGCTGCTGCCACTGGAGAGGTACAGTCTCCTTGTGGAGCTAATTCATCAATAGTAGAGGTATTTGCCAAATACCAATCATGAGTTGCTCCATCGTAATGATTGCATTGCAGTTGAACCCCCGTATTGTTTCTTTCAAATTGAGTAGCAGCTGTAAAGTTTCCACAAAAAGTATTGTCCAAAGTCAAGGAAGTAGGCATCAAAAGCGGGTCGTTGTTTTTGCTATTCACTATTAATAGACCAACACTGCTAAAAGAAGACAAATTAGCGTTGAACCGCCTAAAGTGGTTAAAACTAATGTCGAATGAAGTGGCATCATAACTAATGACTCCTTCTCCTCCACTTAGAGGAATAAGCACTGTATTTGCTTGAATAGTGGCATTAGGAATACTATTGAGTACAATTCCCGTTTTGTTTTGATAGAAACGGTTGTTGATAATTTCAGTTAAATGAATAGAATTGGTGGAATAGACATCTATTGCTGTCTTTAAGTTGGAAAAAGTATTAGATTCTGTTCCGCCTATACCGCCTATGATTACAGATGTACTAGATATAATGATACCATTGATGGGTATATGCACCGAGGAATAACTGAATCGGTTTCCTTGAATCATAACTATCCCTGCACGAATTAAGCTGATATGTCGGGTAGGAGAACTGGCTAAACCTGTTATAGTAAATTCATTATTAGTGATGGTATTATTTTGTGCAGATTCTCCAGACAAATTTTTCATTTGTATAGCTTCGTCATTATTTCTAAAAATGCTTTCAGAAATAAACAAAATACCACTACCTAGTTTTACTGGATTTACAGGAAAAAAAGTTGTACCAGCCTGTGTAGAAGGAACAATAGCTGAATTTCCTATTGCTGCAATAGCAATTTCGGCATATTCTATTTTGCTATCATTGATTACTTCTACATAACCAAATTGTGAAGAAATAAAGTTTTGAAGGGGGTTTCCTCCTATAGGTATTTCATCACTCCCTATTGGTAATTTTATTTTACCATCAAAACCATAAACAATGATGCCTTTCCATTTGCTAAAAGCATTTGTACATTTATCAACCGTTAATCTAGCATTATCAACACGGAGTATTCCCCCTTTCTGTACAATTATTTTGGATTGATTGGCAAATCTAATTGTAGTATTTCTAATCACCAATTCTGCACCTAAAGGCACTGTTACAGTTCCGTTTACATTCAAAGGTGCTTGCCAAGTAGTTTGTCCTATGGGCAATATGTTTCCTGTTAAGTTACTAAAAGTCGCAGACGGAACTACAGTATAATTATTACTTGCTGCTTCATTTGTAAGACAAGGTCTTAGTATTTTACTTGTTTTAAGGCATTTGAACATTCTATTTACCTGTCCTTGCGTAAATTCGCTCATACAAGATGGGTGAGTAATTTGCATATAGTTAATCAAATCACTGTCATCAATAGGAGATGGATTGGGAAAACCTGGCTTGTTACACGACAAATCAGTTTGTGTAGATACACTACAATTTGCATCATTCACTAAACCATTTCTATTCCATATAGGTGGAGTGTCAGGCACAAAATCGCCACAATCTTTGCCATTTTGTGTGGTTTCATGGCAACTAATATTCAATTGTACATTACAATAACTTTGATAGACATGATACAAACCCAGAGCATGTCCCATTTCATGAACGATAATATTTGATAAACCTATATCTACTGCTGGGCTATTGGCATAATAACGTCCTACCTGTGTATTCCCTCCAATCAATAAAGCAGTACTTGGATTGCCTAATGCAATACCGGTAGGTTTTGTATGGGAAGGTGGAAAATAGATGTCTATTCCATTGGTATGGTCGTTTACGCTTACCAAATCACCTAGATTACCTCCAGTTAGGTGGTATCTATCACAGTCAATATAGCTTACTTCTTCAAACCTAAATCGGATACTTTCGGTAATGCCATCTGCATCTATATCACCAAAAGCCCCAAACCCACTGTTCAAATTGGCAATTAGTTGGTTGACTTCCGCCAAAGTTCGACCGCCTGTTCCGTCTGTTCTACGAATAACGTGAATATACACTCGAATTACATAGTCGTTTTCTTCTTCGCCTTGACTAAAAGCACTTGTAGGGAGAGTACCTAAAATATTTGTAGAAGGGGTATGGGTACAGATTTCGTTTGAAGTAGTCTGCCCTTTCAAAATAGCTGAACTTCCCATTATAAACAATAGTAAAAACCAAAAAATACCTTTTTGTACACATAAAAGTGTGTGTGTGAATTGGACTTGTTAAAATGTTTCATTTATATATAAATTTTAGAGTGAAATAAAAATAAGATTTATAGCTAAACTTATTTTATTTATACATTTTGATGCTTTTCAAAGCTAAACCTTACTTTTATTACTTTCTAATTTTTCTATCTCAAAGGGAATTATTACGGAATGAAAGAGAAAAATAAAAATATAAAAAATATTCAATTCACTATAAAAGAACAACAATTTATGCGTTTTAGAGGATATTTTACCAATCCAATTTTCGCTTTCACATACATTCTCATAATCCACATTTTTGCGTACTTTTGTATCTTATGCTAATCTCTAAGGAAAAATGACCAAACTCGACAGCATTATCTCCAAAATGAACACTATTTTGGGCGATTATATAGAATTAGACCAAAGATACTTGCAAGTTGTAAAGGAAAGAGATATATTGAAGCAGCAAATATCAGAACAAAAAGCTGATATAGAACTGCTAAAGGAACAGTCTGACTTATTGAAGTTGGTGAAAGGCACAAATTTGACGAAAGCAGATAGTGAGGAAGTCAAAGAATTGCTAAACGACTTTATTGGTCAGATAGACAAGTGTTTAGCTATGTTGAACAACTGATGAACAAACAATTATTAAATATAAAAGTAGAAATTGCAGATAAACTGTACCGACTTCAAGTAAGCCCTGAGGATGAAGAATTTGTGAGAGAAGCAGCAAGCCAAATCAAGCAGAAGATGAAGGAATTGAAGGGCGAGTATATGGCGAGTGAAAAACAGGATTATTTGGCAATGGTTTGCCTATTGACGTGTGTAGATTTATTGAAGCAGGAAAGGCAGCAAACCGAAGAAAACAAACAATTGGAAAATAAATTGAATCAATTGGACAGTATTTTGTCTGATTTTTTGAAGGAAAAAGATTGAGCCATTTTTTATCACAGCTAAATGAAACTTTCAAAATATTTCAAAGCAAATTCAATAAGTTCAAAACCTATCAAATGAGTCTTGAATTTGATTTTGTGCTTTGAAGTTGAGTTTTACGAAGTATAAATCACCCGATATGGATATAGGACTTTTTACCATTATGGGTTTGGTTATCGGCATTCTGGTAGGCTTTTTTGTAGGTAAGTTTATTACCGATAAGTTGGCAACCACTAAAATAGAAAATGCTGAAAATGAAGCCAAACGATTGATTGAGGCAGCCGAAAAAGAAGGTCAGGTTGCTATTAAGGATAAACAACTGGAGGCTGAAAAAGCTGCTCAGAAAATCGTTTCTGCTGCTGAACATAAAACGAAGCAGCAGTATAAAAAATTGGATACGGATAAGCGAGAGCATTGGAAGAAGGAAAATCAGTTGAAGCAAGACCTCAATGCACTCAAACAGAAAACGGAAAGCTTGGAACGTAGGGAACGAGACCTGAAAACAAATCATGTAGCCTTGGAAGAGGAGTTGGAACAGACAAGACAGAAAAAACAAGAACTCTCTGAGACTCGTCAAAACCTAAAGAAACGCATCAGGGAGGTCGAGAAACAGAAAGAAAAGTTGAATCAGGAATACCAACGTGAATTGGAAAAAGTGGCAAATTTGACCGTTCAAGAAGCAAAAGAACAACTGATTCAAAGCACGGTCGAGGAAGCCAAATCTGAGGCGATGGCACACGTGAAGGACATCATGGACGAGGCCAAATTGAAGGCAAATCGTGAAGCTAAAAAAATCATCATTCAAACGATTCAACGGACTGCTGCTGAACATACTATCGAAAATACGGTTTCGGTTTTCAATCTCGAAAGCGACGACATCAAAGGTCAAATCATCGGGCGAGAAGGTCGAAATATTCGAGCGTTGGAAGCGGCTACGGGCATCGAAATCATTGTGGATGATACGCCTGAGGCGATTGTGATTTCGGGCTATGACCCTGTTCGCCGAGAAGTCGCCCGACTTTCACTGCAACGTTTGGTGACAGATGGACGGATTCACCCTGCAAGAATCGAAGAAGTCGTAGCAAAAACTCGTAAACAACTCGATCAACAAATTAATGAGATTGGCGAAAGAACCATCATTGACCTCAATATTCACGGAATGCACCCTCAATTGATTAAGACGGTTGGGCGTATGCGTTTTCGATCTTCTTATGGTCAAAACCTTCTCGAACACTCCATCGAAACGGCTCGTTTGTGTGCGGTCATGGCGGCAGAATTGGGCTTGGGGTCTAGTACCATTAAATTGGCAAAACGTGCAGGCTTGCTTCACGATATCGGGAAAGTACCGCAGGAGGAAAGTGAGCTTTCTCATGCCCTGTTGGGGATGGAATGGACGAAGAAATACAAGGAACACCCTGCGGTCTGCAATGCAGTAGGGGCGCATCACGACGAAATCGAAATGCAGTATATCATTTCGCCTATTATTCAGGCTTGTGATGCGATTTCGGGCGCAAGACCTGGTGCAAGACGTGAGATTTTGGAATCTTATTTGAAGCGCATCAAAGATCTCGAAAACTTGGCGATGGATTTTGACGGTGTAGAAAAAGCCTATGCAATTCAAGCAGGTCGAGAACTTCGGGTCATTGTAGAAAGCGAAAAAGTACCCGATGAAGTAGCAGAAGACATTTCCTTCAAAATCTCCAAAAAGATTCAAGATGAAATGCAGTATCCTGGTCAAATCAAAGTGACCGTGATTAGAGAAACGAGAGCGGTTACTTTTGCTCGGTAGTTTCCTGACCGCATAAAAAACTTTTGTGTTTTAAATTCCTTCAATCATAGCAAATAAAAAATGTGTTTTTATTTGCTATGATTGAAGGAAAAACTCAGCACTTTTCTTACCTATATAAAATCAGAATATACGAGAAATAAAACACCATAACTTCATGTAAAATATTTACTTGTGTGGATTTAAAAAAATGAGCATTGGTGAAACAAATTTGGATAATTAATAGTAAAAGTAAGTATCTAATGAACTATCAATTACTCAGCCCCCAAAAGTTATAATTACATGCGACGGTTCTTCACTATATTGACAGGTTTATGCTTATTCTTTTATTCCTCCTACCTTCACGCAGCCGATATCAAATGGATATTATTAGGAGCAGTAGTCCAAAAAGAAAGCTTTCAACCTATTGAGAATGTAAACGTTTGTCTGGAAATAAAGAATTCAAAAACAAATAAAACTTGTTATACTACTCTAGAAAACGGGCATTTTCAATTCTTATTAGAGGGCGACAAGGTTTATTCTATACACCTGATAGATGCCCAAAACAACATTGTAAAAAGTAAGGAAATATCTACATTGGGTAAAGAAGCCCCCGAAATAATGCACCTACTTTTTGAATATTAAGTCGTCAGATTTCTTACCTTTGCGTTCATGATAACAAATGAACAAATAGATCAAACCCAGCGTCGCCTCCACGCTTTAAGGAGGTATCTTTGACGTAGATAAGCGTATTTCTGAGATTGAAGAAGATGAAGGGCAAACCCTTGCGCCCGATTTTTGGGACGACCCACAAGTGGCAACCAAACTCCTCAAAAAAATCAACTCCAACAAATATTGGGTAAAACTGTATGAAAGCGCAGTCAGTGCTTTTGAAGACTATCAAGTGCTTCAAGAGTTTGCCGAAATGGGTGAAGGAAATGAGGCAGATGTCGAAAGACAGTTTGATAAAGCAGTGGAAATGGTGGAAGAAGTGGAGTTCAAATCTACTTTGAATGCGCCTGAAGACCAACTGGGGGCAGTGATGACCATCAATGCAGGTGCAGGTGGTACAGAAAGTTGTGATTGGGTTTCGATGCTGCTGAGAATGTATCAGATGTGGGGCGACAAAAAAGGATTTAAACCTCATATTTTGGACATCAAAGATGGCGATGTAGCAGGCGTGAAGTCGGTAGAATTGGAATTTGATGGTGAATTTGCCTATGGCTTGTTGAAGGGTGAAAACGGTGTGCATCGTTTGGTGCGTATTTCTCCTTTTGATTCAAGTGGTCGTCGACATACTTCCTTTGCCTCTGTTTTTGTCTATCCGATGGTGGATGATACGATTGAGGTGGAAGTAAACCCTGCCGATATAGAATGGGACACTTTTCGGTCGAGTGGAGCCGGTGGTCAGCACGTAAACAAAGTGGAATCCGCAGTTAGATTGCGTCACCTTCCTTCTGGGATTGTGGTAGAATGTCAAGAACAACGTTCTCAACAAAAAAACCGAGAAAAGGCAATGAAAATGCTTAAGTCTCGCCTCTACGAAGCAGAACTTCAAAAACAACTCGAAGAGAGGGACAAAATTGAAGGAAACAAACGCAAAATTGAATGGGGATCGCAGGTCAGGAATTATGTGATGCACCCTTACAAATTGGTAAAAGACCTTCGTACGAATATGGAAACAGGCAATGTACAAGCGATTATGGATGGCGATTTGGATGCCTTCATCAAGGCATTACTCTTGCATAATGAAGAATAGTTCGTCCAATTAGAATATTGCGATTCTATTTTCTAAATTGTACCTTATGACCGAGCAGGAATTATTGGAATTGTTCCGAGAAACAAAGGATAAAAAACATACTCATTTATCGCTCTACAACAGAGGAATTGAAGAGATTCCGTCCGAAATTGGCACTCTCACCCATCTAGAAGAGTTGGACTTATCTGAAAACAAACTGAGTACACTTCCGCCCGAAATCGCAAACCTCAAAAACCTCAAAGTATTACACATAGACTACAATGCCTTTACTGAATTCCCTTTGCATATAGAAAAACTATTGGAATTACGGGACTTAGACATCAGTAAAAATAAATTAACCAAAATTCCTTCTTCTATTGGACAACTCAAAAATCTAAGGAAATTAATTTTGAGAGCCAATCACTTAAAGGACATTGCAGATGAAATACGAAACCTTCAAAAACTGCAATACTTGGACTTATCTGAAAACCAATTTGAGAACTTAGCCGCAAGTATTGGAAATTTGAAAAAACTGACGGATCTCAATTTATATGACAATGCCCTAAAAACATTGCCTGCCTCCATTGCCAATCTGACGATGTTGAAACACATCAATGTTAGTTACAATGAGCTGCAAAAATTCCCACTCGCATTGTGTCGCTTAGAACAACTGCTTCAATTTGACTTGGCCAACAACGAAATCACGCATATTCCTGAGCAAATCGGTCAATTGACCAATCTGACTTCCATTTATTTGAGGGAAAACAAAATTGAACGATTGCCAAGCGATATTGGACAACTCACTGCGCTAAGAAGCATAGATTTGGCAAACAATCAACTGAAAACTCTTCCTTCTGAAATCACACTCCTTTATCATTTGAAGGAGTTAGACTTAGAAGAAAATCCCTTGGAAATCCCTCTAAATGAAATTGTACAAAAAGGTATTTATGCCATCATGTTGTATTTTTTGAAGGACATTATTGTTCCCGATCAGCGAATTTTCAATATTTCGCTATCCCTTCCCGAACACTATCGTTTGCCATTGAAGCAATATTTGGTATATTTTGGAGAATACATGCGCTTGGTAAAAAAACAATCTCCAAGATTTGAAGTCTATAACTCGAAGAGTGGATTGAAGTTGGAATTGATTCACGATGGGGTGATGGATTTGGACGAAACCCAACAAAGTTTGAGCGAATACTTGGATTTAATTCAGAAGAACAATGCCCACCATGAAATTGAATTTCCTGACAATCAACCTGAAAAGGAGAAAAGAGACATTGTATTGTTGATTGAAAATCAGTTTCGTTTTTTGAGGAAAAATCTAATTTATGCCAATATTGAAGAAAAGGATTTTTTTCAGTATCTCAAGAAGATTTACAAACAGCTTGTTCCTCAATCTGATCAAGCACGCCCGAATGAGGACGAAACCATGCCGGGAGCAGCAAAGTAATGTAATCTCAATGATGTAGAAAAAAAGAAATACATAGAGTGAGAGTTAAAAGCTATCTTCTAAAGCAAGCCCTTACAAGAGAAGACTAAAAAACCCTCAACTCTATGCTTTCTTTCCACTAAACTAAAGAACTAAAATGACAAATTAGTAGGAACGGCACAGGACACCCTGATTATGAAACAATACAACTGCAAGCCCATACAGCCACATCGTTCAACACAAGGCTAAACGTCCCGTGCCAGCTCTCTACTAAAAGAACTATTATGAAAAACAATTACAACTAAGCGCACAGAGCAAGTACCTCACCACCAATCTAAAGCAAGCCCATTCTTCATGACTGACGTTGCGAGGCACTATACTTCCATGCTAATTCTTATCTTATTTCAATTTAGTTGATAATTGATTTTATAACAATTCATTAATTTTATGATTTATTTTTTTTAGGTTTATATAGTCAATAACATAAACATCCAAACACAATTATCAACCTAAGCACATCGCTCAAAAATACCTTGGCGTAATAATCCTTCTATCACCACTCCCTCCAAAATCAAATCCAAGACCGATTTCATGTGAGCCATTGTTGAAGTCTGCCAAATCCGATAGGGTCAAATCATAAGAATACCCAATTCGCAGTCCACTCTTCAATTGAAAACCCAATAAGAAATCCAACGATTCAGGATCCATTTCTTCACTCAATCGAACCGAACTACCTACCCAAAACGCATCGCTAAACATCAAATTTACATTGAAGTCCACCTGTGTCGGCGCATTGATAGGCACCATTTTGACCAAAGTAGAAGGAATAATTTTGAAGCGTTCGCTTAGTTCTAACACCACTCCTGCGGTGAAAAAATAGTGTCGGTATTGTTGTCCAACCAAACTGATGCTCGATTCACCACTTTTGAGGCGATTCGTCAGTAATTGAGGAATAGAAGCACCTGCATAAAAATATTCACTATGGTAGTACAATCCCACTCCAAAATTGGGCAGAAAACGACTCAAATCATTTTGAAAAACAGGATCGTCTGTGCCTGGTGTTGCAGTTGTTTGTGCTTGACTCAAATCAGCACTGAATAGCGAACCACCTGCCTGCAATCCAATTCCCAACTTCCCATTTCCAATTTTGAGGTGGTAAGCATACGTTCCGAATACCCGCCAAGTATTGTGCAATCCAATGTCATCGTATTCAATAAAACCACCTACACCCACTTGATCTCCATCACCCAATGCACCGTTGCCGCTCAGCGTAATCGAAGTCGGAGCGCCATCCAATCCCGCCCATTGTGTGCGATAAAAAGCTGAAATATTGGCATTGCCCGAACTTCCCGCATACGCAGGATTCAACAACAAGCCATTGAACATGTACTGAGTATATCGGGCATCCTGCTGCGCCACCGCCTTTTCTCCCGCCAAAACAAAGAACAAAAAGAAGGCTGCTAAAAATATAGAGTGTTGGTAAAATTGCTTATTCATTGTGTTTATCTCTTTAGGCATCGGATGCCTTCAAGGTATCCGATACCTGATTTCCTAATTACATTAGTTTTTGAATGGTTGAATTGTTTTATGGCTGAACAGTTGCGTACTTGGTAGCAATACAACAACTTCACCCTCCTACCATTATCTGCATATTTCAATAAACCCAGACCTTGGCTCCAATGCCACACCTTCCTCATCTTGCCCTGTCAAAATATAGAAGTACGTTCCATCAGGTACATCCTCCTTGTTCTTTTGCCAAGTACCATCCCACGGGTCGTCCGAATCATTGTAGTTTTGCCTCCTGAAAATCTCATCGCCCCATCTGTTGAAGATAACCAATTCATTTTCAGGGAAGCAAGCACCCAAATTTGGAATCATCAATTCATCGTTCACTCCATCCTGATTTGGAGAAAAAGCATTGGGTATAAATATTTCACAACTCGTATCTCCTTCTATCACTGTCACCACAACCATAGCTGTATCACACAATTCTGCAATACACACCACGTATTCAAAAGTATCCGTTCCCACAAAATCGGGTAGCGGCGTGTAAGTAATCGTCGTGTCCTTAATCCCATCTCCATTCACCCCCACAATGCCATTAGAAGGATTGGAGGCAATGGTGATAATTATTGAATCCGTTGGAAAATCGCCAAACAAATCGTTGTCCAACACAGGAATGTCTATCGGTGTATCCATTTCGGTAGTAGTCGCATCATCTACCGCTACAATCCCCAACTCCTCTCCTACTCCAATGATTACCAAAGCCGTATCCGTCAATCCATCGGGGTCTGCAATCACATATTCAAAAGTGTCAATCCCTACAAAATCGGTATCTGGCGTGTAAGTCACCGTTCCATCCGCATTGATAATCGCTTCCCCATTAGAAGGAGCTGTTTCAATCGTCACGACTGCCAAAGAATCGCCATCAATGTCAGAATCGTTGTCCAATACAGGAATCTCAATCGGCGTATTCACATCTGTATTCGCCAAATCATCGTTGGCGATTGGAGGATCATTCACTGGCAAAACGGTGATGTTCACCGTAATCGTGTCGCAAATACCCTCCGCCACATTGCAGATTCCCAACAAGAAATCATCGTTTCCATTGAAGTCTTGAGTGGGCGTATACACAAAGCAGGAGTCACTCAAAATCGAAGCATCATTTATTAATACCGTTCCGTTTGAAGGCAAAACAAAAATCGTCATGCTGTCTATCGGGAAATTAATCGTGTCAAGGAACTCTTCCACACATAAGGTCAAAGGCGTATCTTCGTCCGTTGTGTCTGCGATAATCGGGAAAGGTGGTTCTGCAATCGTAATCACCACCAAAGCCGTATCGCACAATCCATCGGGATCACAAATCACATATTCTAAAGTATCCATTCCTTCAAAATCCTCATTAGGCGTGTAAACAATGCCTGTCCCATCTTCGTTGATACTCGCAAAACCGTTTGAAGGCTGTAAACTGAAAGTTATAATCGCCAACTCATCTCCATCTGGGTCACTGTCATTGTCCAATATGGGGATGTCAATCGGTGTATTCGGCGTTGTTGTCGCTTCATCATCTACTGCAATAGGCGGCTGATTTTCTATTTCTTCCACCACATTGACCACCACCAAAGCCGTATCACACAATCCTTCCGTATCACAAATCACATATTCAAAACTATCCGTTCCGATGAAATCCGTATTCGGTGTATAATTCACCGCACTTCCTTCAATTGTCACCGTACCGTTTGAAGGCAATTCGTTGATGTCGGTAATGGTCAAATCATCTCCATCAGGGTCGCTATCGTTTGCCAATACTTCTATGCTGATAGGTGTATTGACCTCTGTTGTCGCTTCATCATCTACTGCAATAGGAGCTTGATTTTCTATTTCTTCCACCACATTGACCACTACTAAAGCCGTATCACACAATCCTTCTGTATCACAAATCACATATTCAAAACTATCCGTTCCGATGAAATCCGTATTCGGTGTATAATTCACCGCACTTCCTTCAATTGTCACCGTACCGTTTGAAGGCAATTCGTTGATGTCGGTAATGGTCAAGGTATCACCATCTGGGTCGCTATCGTTTGCCAAAACTTCAATGCTAATCGGTGTATTGACCTCCGTTGTCGCTTCATCATCCACTGCAATAGGCGCTTGATTGACATTCGGATCAACGACCGTTATCGTTACAGTTGCGGTATCGCATAGACCAACAGGATCGCAAATCACATATTCAAAGCTGTCTATCCCGACAAAACCCTCGTTTGGAGTGTAGTTCACCGAACTGTTACCGATGATTTCTACCGTACCATTGGTCGGATTATTACTAATGTTCGTGACCGTAAGATTATCTCCATCAGGGTCACTATCGTTTGCCAATACGCCAATACCAATCAATTCGTTTATTTGAGTAATCACATTATCGTCCACTGCAATAGGAGCTTGATTCCCTTCTTCGCTGACTATTATTACCACCAAACCAACATCACACAAGCCCTCTGAGTCACAAATAGTGTATTCAAAACTGTCGGTGCCAATAAAATCTGTATTGGGCAAATAATCTATCACACCATTATTAATCGTTGCAGTACCGTTAGAAGGTGCGGTATTGATGGAAGTGATGGTCAAATCATCGCCCTCAGGGTCTACATCATTTGCTAGCACATTTATGCTTACCAATGTATTTGTTCCTGTGGTTGCATTGTCGTCTATCGCAATTGGAGGCTGATTCCCACCAGGGTTTATCACCGTTACCACTACTTGTGCGGTGTCACAGAAGCCCAGTGGATCGCAAACCACATATTCAAAAGTGTCCGTTCCTACAAAATTATTGTTGGGCGTGTAGTTGATAGAGCTGTTGTTGAAGCCCACTATTTCTGCTATACCGTTTGAAGGAGGACTGCTGATAGTAGTAATAGTCAAATCATCGCCATCAGGGTCGCTATCATTTGCCAATACACCAATGCCAATTAACAGATTGATTTGAGTTACAATTGCATCGTCAATTGCAACAGGCGGTTGATTGTCTCCTGCTTCAACCACTGTCACCGTCACCAAAGCCGTATCACACAAACCTTCTAGGTCACAGACCACATATTCAAAATTGTCTGTGCCAATAAAGTCTGTATTCGGTGTGTAAATCACCAAACCATTGTCAATCGTGACTGTACCATTTGAAGGATTAGAACTGATTGTACTGATGGTCAAATTATCGCCATCGGGGTCGCTGTCGTTTGCCAAGACATCAATCGTTAAAGGAGTATTTGCAGCAACGGTTGCATTGTCGTCAATTGCAGTAGGCGGCTGATTTCCCCCCTCTCCTATCACTGTCACCGTTACCAAAGCTGTGTCACACAAGCCATCTGGGTCACAAACCACGTATTCAAAATTATCTGTTCCAACAAAATCGGTATTGGGCGTATAAGTTATTAGTCCATTGTCAATCGTTGCCGTCCCATTTGAAGGAGCAGAGTTGATCGTATTGATGCTGAGATTGTCGCCATTGGCATCTACATCATTTGCCAATACATCTATACTGATTGGAGTATTTACATCTGTTGTTTCATTATCGTTCACCGCAATAGGAGGCGCATTTCCGCCGGGATTGATAACCGTGATGATTACCTGAGCCGTATCACACAAGCCGCCTGTATCACAGACTACATATTCGAGCGTGTCTGTACCAATGAAATTCGGATTCGGTGTATAATTGATAGCACTGTTGTTGAAGCCTACGATTACGGCTGTACCATTTGCAGGAGGGTTGCTGATGGCGGCAATGGTCAAATCATCTCCATCGGGGTCGCTGTCGTTTCCGAGTACTCCAATGCCAATCAACTGGTTGATTTGGGTCACAATGGCATCGTCCACTGCAATTGGAGGATTGTTTACCCCCACATCCCCTACTGTTATTGTCACCGTTGCCGTACTACATAGCACTGGCTCACCATCATCACAGATTTGATAGGTAAAAGAATCTGTACCCGTAAAATCTGTATTGGGGGTATAAGTAACTGCTTGTGTATCGGGATTAATCGTGACAGTTCCATTTGAAGGAGAGGTAGTAGCTGTCACACTTATATTGTCTCCATCAGGGTCGCTGTCGTTTGCTAAAACAAATATTTGCAAAAGCGTATTCGGCAAGGTGATTCCTTCATCGTCTACTGCAATAGGTGCTTGATTGACCAATTCGCCTACTGTAATGGTAACAATCGCCGTGTCACAAAGTGATTCGGAGCAGTTATTACAGGCAATATAGGTCAAAATCTCTTGCCCTGTTGCGCCTTCATTGGGGGTATAGCTCAAATCGCCATTGCTCGTTATTGCAGCTTCGCCCATCTGAGCCCCCCCTATTAAAGTTGCAGAAAGGGTATAGTCACATGTCTGTGCATCGTTTTCTAAAACATTCAAACTAAGTAGCTGACCGACCATTGTTGCGCCAACATCGTCATTGGCCGTAGGTGCAGGACATTTCACTTCTACTGTCACTGTCAGGGTATCACATACACCCAGTTCATTACAGCCAATCACTTCTACTTCGTCTATCCCTGCAAAACCACTCGGAGGTGTATATCCAAAACAGACCGCACTATTGATGCTAAGCGTTGACTCAAATACACTGCTCAATCCCGTAATCATGGCATCGCTTACATTGCAAAATTCCACACATATTTCGGTTGGCGTTGTTGCATTGTCGCAAACTTCTGCTACTTCCGTGCAGTCTTGTATGCCATCACCAATCACTTCAATAGTAACCATCGCATCGTCACAGTTGCCATTCACATCACAGATCGTATAAGTGAAGGAATCAATCCCTGTAAAGTTGGTATTGGGAACATATTGCAGTAAATCACCTTCTTGTGTAACAGTTCCATTTGCAGCTTGTCCAAAACTTTGCAAACTGAAATCATCTCCTTGCGGGTCAAAATCATTGCCAAGAACATTCAGCAAGATGAAGGTATTTTGGATGGCTACTGCAAAATCATCTTCTGCTACAATGTCATCCCCCACATCTCCACAGGAAGTAGCGACTTCAATGTTGATAGTCGTTTGTGCACAATTCCCTTCCTCGTTACAGGCAAGAATCGTGGCAATATCAGTTCCTATAAAACCTGCCGGTGGGATGTATTTGTAGCAGCCAACCTCGGTGGGAGAACCGATTAATTGTCCGCCTACTGCACTTGTTATTTCTATCACGTTCAAAGAACTGCCTTCTACTTCACAATATTCGGGACAGATGACCATAGGAATATCTACTTCAATACACTGCATCATCTCCAATTCGCAATCAATTGACATTCCTGTAACGGTAATGTAAACCGTAGCGGAGGAAGTTTGATTGCTGGCATCTGTAATCGAGTAAGTAAAACTGTCCACTCCTATAAAACCCGCATCGGGTGTATAAAGGACCACATTGTTTATCAACAAAGTAGTTCCGTTTGGAGAATCTTCTACATTGGTTACCAAAAGTGGCGGCTGTCCATTGTCATTTGCCAGCACTTCAATGATAATAGGTGTTGATTGAGTTGTAGTTACGTTATCTTCCACTGCCAAAGGACCACCAGGACAAGGCACGCTTACTGCAATTTTACCGATTGCACAACCCGATGGATTGGCATCGTCACAGACAGTCACAGCGACTGTGTCAACTCCTTCGTAGCCTGGTAGAGGTGTATATCTAAAACAATCCTCATTGAGTATTGTGAAAGTTGCGCCTGTCTGAGTAGAGCCTTCTGTAATTGTGGTATTATCGCCTTCTGGTTCAAATATTTCAAGGCATACAGTTACAGGTGTTTGTGGGGCTGTGCAGGCATTTTTTGTTATGATTACGGGGGGCTTATTATTAGTAGAGAACGTGGTAAGCTGTCCAAAATCTGCTGTTAAGAACTTTTCGTTTTCTGAAAGAGTAACGGTATAACTATTGGGAGTAGTCAAAGGTGCTACTAAGGTGCTTTCTACAACCGATACCGTATAAGTACCTGCTGACAAATCTTTGAAAAGATAATATCCATCGTGATTGCTTTCAGTTGTGGCGATTAAATTACCTGTATTGTCAAACAATTGAATGATAGTCTCGCCAATGCCTCCCTCTCCGCCTTCTAATAAGCCGTTGTTGTTGGCATCTGCCCAAACCCAATCACCGATAGTTGCACCGATTAAATAGTTATTACCCAATAAGAAAAAGAACAATAAAAAGCATACTGATTTTAGGGTATAGTGTGTAAAGCTTAATTTCATGGTCAATGGCTTGCTTTTAGATGATATTACATACTTTATTTGTTTTGAATTTGAATATGGGGTTGATAACTTAAAGATAGAATCAAGAAATAGTACTACAATACCTTGGTTATAAAAACATTGTAAGCTTTTTTCGTAAAACTATTTTTGTCTAATCACTTAATTAAGTGAAACAAATGTTGGGTGGGCTTCGTATTCGTATGTGGGGGGGAATGTTTCAGAAGTTGTTCTGAAATCATCTTCATTCCCTCCATAATCACGCCTAAATGGTTCATTCATCAAAAGCTTGCCTATACTTTACACCTTTTCTTCGTACTTATTATTTGATAAACAATACAAACTATCTTGGTTTTTTATAAGAAAAACAATTTAGTTTTTTATCTGCTATTTGGCACAATTATTGAGTATTTTACAATCAAATGACAAAATCATTTACCGCAGTATGTGATTAGCAAAACCTAAAGAATATTGAAAAAGTATATTTGCTAAATCATACACTCACTAATGTTTGTCGGTTTGATTCGGCAAATTTAAATAATTGTCATGAAAATGTAAAATTATTCTCATGAATAATGTTACATTTGCAGCATGACTTGACTAGATAGTAAAATTGTTAACCAGAGTAAGCAATGAAAATGAATGGTTTAAGTAAATACTACATTAAAAAGATTATTAATTGTTTTGCAGACGAAATGACAGCAACTGCTACTTCACGAAGGTTGAAGATTAATCGGAATACTGTAAATAAATATTTCAAGAAAATTCGATTAGCCGTTGCAGATTATCAAGAACTGCGTGGTAGTAATGTTGTTTTAAATGCGACACGTAGCAACGCCGCCTATTTCAGTTGGTACAAGAATAGGGGCATCTGTTTTGAGCCAGAGGACACCTCTGCTTTCCAGCTCATTGAACGAGAGGACAAAGTTTTCGTGAATCCTAATTTGGCGGAAGTATTGGCATCTACCAAAGAAGTCGTCACAATAGAGTCTGCTGAAGACACAGAAAATGGTCATACCCTGACAGAAGACGAAAAAGATCAGATTGAATCTGCTCTTTCTGATACGGCAAAAGATTTTCACCAGTATGCCAGAGAGAAATTGGCAAAATTTTATGGTGTGAAATCTGACCATATTTATCTCTACTTAAAAGAGTTAGAGTTTCGTTTTAACAATCAAGATAAGGATACCTCCAAGATTATTTGGAAGATATTGCCGCATCACAGTCGTTGAGGAACTTCAAATTCAACGCTCAAACGCAAATTCAATTTTTAAAACAAAAAAGGCAGCGAAAAATTTTTCGCTGCCTTTTTTTATTGATTTGAAGTTTCCTAAGTTTTCTGTTTCTTCTTTCTCGCTGCGGGGAACAATACATTGTTCAAAATCAAGCGATAACCCGGCGAACTTGGATGCAAGTTGAGATCGGTAGGAGGTTCACCAACATAGTGTTGGTAATCTTCTGGATCATGACCACCATAAAATGTCCAAAATCCTTTTCCGTATTCGTGGTGAATGTATCGAGCTTCCGATGCCGCCTTGTTTTCTCCCATCACCAACACTTCAGGTTTTACATATTGATTTCTAAAAGCAGTAGTTTGTCCCATAAAACCCTTTACTGTTCTTGTGTGATTTTGGGTCAGCATAGTCGGAATAGGGTCCCATTTGGCTGAAAACTCAAACAGAGTGAAATAATCCAAGTTTTTAGGAACAATTGCCTGACGTGATTTTGTGGCATCAATGCTCGAAAATTCATAATTGGTTGGACTTCGATCGAGAATGAAATTGTGAAAAGCAAAGCCCTTGTCATAATCCAATTTGTCTTGGGCATGTGGGTCTGGACCATCTCCATCAAACATTCTATCACAAATGTCAACACCTTCGGCACATAAAGCAATATCATAAGTATCTGTAGCTGAGCACATAGCAAACATAAAGCCTCCGCCTACAACATAGTCCTTGATTTTTTTGACAACTGCCAATTTCATTTGAGATACTTTCTCAAAGCCCAATGATTTTGCTTTGCTTTCTTCGTATCTGACTTGTTCGATGTACCAACTCTGACTGCGGTAAGCAGCATAGAATTTTCCATACTGACCTGTAAAATCCTCGTGGTGCAAATGCAGCCAATCGTATTCGGGCAGTTTTTCGTCCAATACTTCTTCATCATAGACGACATCAAAAGGAATTTCGGCATACTCCAACACCAATGTCACCGCATCATCCCACGGCAAATCGGGATGATGAGGTTTGTCTTTGGGAGAATAAACGGCAATTTTTGGAGCTTTTTCGAGTTTAACGATGTCCATATTCACATCGGGCTGACTGATTTCCTGCAAAATCAAGGTATATTTTGCGTCGGGTAAAACCTCATAGCTGACTCCTCGAATTTTACACTCTCCTTCAATCAGTGCATTGTATTCAATAGCAAAACTACCCCCTCGGTAGTTTAGAAGCCAATCCACATCTACGCCATTGTTCAATGCCCAATAAGCAATTCCATAGGCCTTCAAATGTTCTTTTTGTTTCTCATCCATCTGCAATAGCAGATAAGCTGCTTGCGTTTGAATACTGAAAAATAATAGTGCAAAAATTACTGCAACTTTTTTCATGGGTTATAATTTCTTTTTTGTTTTTTACTTAGTAACGGTAAAAAAATAACTCCCCGTTTTCTTTTGCTAACATACCCCACCCCCTTTCAAAAGGGGAATATCGGTCGGGAAGTTATTTTTTCTTTTTTACTTAGTTGAATAACTTATTCAATTTTTTTTTGTTGTAAGAATGAAACGTCTTTTTTGTTAATTTACGTTAAAACCTTGAATTTCTATGCAATTATCAAAGATATTTTGTGTCACCGCTTTTATGTTGTGTGCGTTTTCCTTCAATGCCAAAGCACAGGAGAACTATGGTATAACCGAAAAATCACCCGAAAATTATCTCTACCAATGTAGGATGCACGATGAATTGACGATTTATTATGTGATGCCCAACGATGATGTTTTGATATACGATATTGGCAATGAGTTTAAAAAGGTCGGCATAAAAGTGCTGTCTCCTTATGGATGGACCAATTTTCAGTTTATGCTAAAGTTGGCCGACATTACTTATGCCGTCGATAACGATGGTTTTATTTGGCAACAAAAATACCCTTTTCGGGAAATAGTTGGACAAATGACAAAGGCGAATTAATTGCAGATTTCGCAGATGATTCAGAGGGCACTGATAAATGTTGCTTTGGACTTTTGAAGTTTGGCGTTAAAAAATTGAAGGACTTTGAAATAAATACCTTCCCTTCAAGAAGAAAATTTCAAAAGTCTATCATCTACCTTTTCTTCAAAGAACCATTAAAAATGTAACCTTTTTGCAGTTTGTGCCACTTTAGTATGTATTTAAGACTTTGGATGAGAGAAGTGACAGGCAAGACCAAATAATCTCGCTTCTTGCTTCCTACTTCTCTCACCCAACATTCATTCTCCATTAATCAAAAAAATAACATGAGTAATAAAATCGAAAAATTTGACTCCAATGCAGGAAGTATATTCATTGAAGTGGGCGACCGTGTGGGTACTCAATCAACCTCGATCGGTTTCAGCAGCAAAGGTGAAACAGCCAATTCTTTTAATGGGAACTTAGACGATGTGTTGGATCCCGTCAGAGTGGCAGCAGATAGAGTGATAAAAAAGGTGCTGTCTTCTGACAATACACCTTCTGAAGTTGAAGTAGAGTTTGGATTGGCGTTTGATAGAGAGGTTGGGCCTTATATTTCAAAAGGCTATCGAGATATTAGTTTTCGGGTGAAGGTGAAATGGAAGGCGAATGAGGAATAAAAATTCAATAAGCAAATTTTTAGAACGAAAGGGCAGTCAGATTTGGCTGCTCTTTTTTTATGTCATAACTTATTCAAAGTCAAAGCCAAAAAGATGAAGATATATAATTGATTGCTCCGTCATTTTATTGTAAAAATAAAAAAGATTTAAAAATTAAGTTTGCTTGTTATATCCAAATATCTTAGTTTAGCCACGTCAAACGTTCAACAAAGCATTATTTTTAAGAGTTTTAAGTATTATTTTTAGCTTACCCCCGAATTTAATCGACAGCCTAAGGAACGTGAAAAAAATAACTTTACAACCTTTATTCCCACTTTGAAGGGGGCGAGGGGGATGTTCATCCAAAAAAATGTAAAGTTATTTTTGTAGCGTTCCTAAGAGAGCTGTATTGCCAACCTGATTTCAGTTTTTTTGAAGAAAAGCTGTTTACCTTTTTGATTCTTGTCGTTATATTATATAGCGACACCTATTATAGGTGTTGTATTATTTGTTATCCCTCAAAACCGAACTTTTGTATATGAGTCCAAAATTACTGTATATATTCGTTACTTTATTTTTCACATTATCTCTCAATGCCCAAGTTCTTTTTTCTGAAGACTTTGAAACCACCAATGGAACAAACCCTCCAACTGGCTGGACTCAAGAGACTTTTTCGGGAACAGCCGAGGATATTTGGCGTTTTGATGATCCGAATGGGCTTAATGACACCGATTTTTATACTCCGTGGCTTCAAGGTAAATTCGCCATTTTTGACAATAAGTTTTATCAAAATAACGATCCCGATGAAATCAATAAAGATGTGGTATTGATTTCACCTGAATTGGACTTTAGTTCAGAAACAGATTATTTATTTGTGTATTTTACACAAGCAATTAAGGATGGTTTGGAGAGTAAAACAAGTGTAGAGGCTTTCAATGGTTCGGAATGGATAGAGGTGTATCGGCGAAACAGTGATGAAATTAGATACCCAGAGGTTAGATTTGAAATCACCGAACAAGTCAGAGGAGTGTCCAATGCCCGTATTCGCTTTCGCTTTCAAGATGCCTACAATACCTTCAATGATTTTGGGTATTGGGCAATTGACAACTTGGAAATCAGCCGTAATGTAGGGTTGGATTTGGACGCTACTGCCTCAAACGCCTTCAATGCCATTGAATGTTGGGGGCAGGAAGCGGATTTATCCATTACTCTGGTCAACACAGGTTACCTCCCAATTGATTTTTCTGTACATCCTCTTTTGTTGACTGCAACTGTTCACAATGAAGAAGTGGAGGAACTTCACTATGAGCGAATCGTGACAGAAGGGAGCTTGGCGATTGGAGAAGAGAAAGAATTTTTGGTGACTTCCTATGCCGAATTTCCCGAATATGGACAAACTTTTTATACCGTTGAAGGAAGTGTCGAAGGGGAGTTTGACCCTCGCAACAACAAGAAACTAGACAAAATTAGAAAGAAGGGACCGAGCTATTCGCCTACCATTGTGGCTTTTGGCATTCCGAATTCCAATAATTCCACCAATACTGACTTTGCATGGAGAAGGGCGATTGGCACTCCTGGCGATTGGGTGATCAATCAAGAGCATCCTCAAGCATGGAAATTGGTAGATTACTTTGTGAACAATCCCAATCACGAATACCCCCAAAGCATGGTATTGGAGTTGGGAAATGAGCCTGTACATTCGTCCTTGGTGTGCCATCCTATTTTTGTGTCGGAAGTAAGCTCTCTGGTGTTTGAAACGGCAATGACCCAAACGGGCAGCACAGCATCGGGTACGTGGGGCAGTGATGATTTTCTGAAGGTGTTGGTTTCTGCGGATTGTGGGGAGAGTTTTGAGGAAATCGGGCTATTCGACCAAAACAGCAGCATCAGCAATGAGGCAAGAAAACACATCATTTCATTGAGAGACTATGCCGACCAAGAAATTCAAGTAGCCTTGTATGCAAGCAATGGAACACAAACAGACGAAACAGAGGTAGATTTGTTTTTGACCAACTTATCCATACAAGAACGCCCTATTTGGGACACAAGCATTGGCAGAGTAGATGCGAGTGCGATTTTCTGCAATGAAGTGGGCGGTACGGTTTGGGTGGAAGTACTCAATTCGGGTACAGGTACTTTGCCTCTTGCTTTGAATGCTTTGGAACTCAACTTGAAGGTGTATTACGGCAGCAATCAACAATATTTCAATGCTGTCATAGAAGAAGGCATATTGACTGCCAATGGCTCGACTTGGTTAGGGATTCCCTTGACGGATTTGCAGCCTTTTACTTCTGCCAATTGTTTTGTGGAACTCAATATGTCCTTGACAGAGGAACAAAACGAAAGCAACAATTTCCGAGAATGGACACAAGCCCTGCGAAAAGCAGTAGAACCTTTGCCTTATGAGGTGGATTTTAATGAATATTACGATTTTCTGCCTTTGGGAAATGCCTATCCTCGATGGTGGGAAGGAGTAGGGGCAGATAAACCTTTGGAGGAAGACAGTCAATGGAGGTCAACGACCGATAGCGATGGGCATGCAAGATTGGACTTCGAGGTGGGAGAAGAAATTGAAGAGTGGATAGTCAGCCCTGTTTTTGTTCCAGAAAACGATACCGAATTGCGGTTCAATTTTTTCATCAATGGCTGGCCTGAACAAAGTTTGGGGAATGACGATGTTTTTGAAATACTGATCAGTACGGATTGTAAAAATTTTGAGCCATTGAGGGTGTATGACAGCGACTATGTTCATCCCATAGGTCGAGTGGAAGATGTGTATGATTTGTCAGCTTATAAGGGGCAAGAAGTGATGATTGGATTTCATGGGAGTTCAAATGGAGTGGCGGATAAATACGCAATTGTGGTTTTACACGATGTTTATATTGGTCCTGCTTTGGAAACCAATATTTCGGAGAGTTCTTTGGAGGAAAAAGATTTTTTGAGGGTGTTTCCGAATCCGAGTGAGGATTTGTTTTATCTCGATTGGGACCAGAAGAGGCAGCTAGAGGAAGATGGGGAGGTAGTGGTAACAAACGCTGTGGGGCAGGTGGTGCATCGAACTGCTTTGGCCTCGCTCCTAACAAATAGCAAGAATGGCAGACAAGCTGTGATTGATGCAAGCGATTGGGAGGAGGGTGTGTATTTGCTTTTGTGGCGGTATGGAAATCAATTGCATAGTCAAAAACTGGTAAAAATGGGGAGGTAAAATACCTTATGGTTGATTTTTTGGGCTTAATAAAAGTAGGTTTATGAAAGTTATATTGTTGTTTTTCAGTTTATTGGTATTTTGTTTTTGGGGAGTAGAAGGACAGATTCCCGATTTGCCTTTGAGTTTTACGAATGAGGAGGTGAGGAGGTTTAAGGATAGTGTTGAGCCTTATTGTTTGTTTTACTATGAGGAGGAAATTAAAAGTTTTGAAAAGAATGACCCCCTTGACCCATCTATTAGCGGATTTGGACAAAAAATGGAAGTAAATATCTTACAGAAGACATCAAAAATAAGTGTTGAAGGAGGAAGTTTATATATTTACAAGATTGAAAGCCCTGATATTCAAGATTTAAAATTAAACTACAGTGCTTTTCACTTATGTAACTTGTCATATATTTATATATACAATGAATTTTACAGAGTTCAAGATTATAAAGAGTTAATAACCGATTTCAATAATAATGAAAATTATATCACTCTATTAACTAGTTCAAATAATGATGATAATCTCCATTTTAATATAATAAAAGGACATCCTTTTTTTGGTAACAGATTAATAATCGAACTCTTTGAATCCCATGAAGTTACTCAAAGTAGTGAAATAGTAATAGGAGGAATTGTAAGATTAAGATGATTACTTTTAATAAATAAATAAATAAAAATTCGCAAATATTTTATAATCAATACATTATAATTGAAAAACGTTTGGAATTTTTTGAAAATCAGAGAACTGATATAAGTTTAATAAATTCCTAATAATTGGTAATCAGTTTGCTATGAAAATACAAGAATTTCCATAAAAAATCATTTATTAAAATTCAACAAGTTAAGACTTTTCTTTAAGCACTATATTATCTGTTAATAAGGTTTTTCTAGCAGTCTGTAAATAATACTATAATGACTAATTCTAATTTAGCTCAACATTCTGTTAGAGCATTAAGATTAGATTTTCAATAAAAAATATCTTTTCAAAATTATCTTTTAAACATGAAAACAATAATATTATTCTTTAGTTTTTTGTTAGTTCCTCTTACTCTATTTTCTCAAAAAATAGACAGTTTACCACTTGAATGCAAGACTCTTTTTAGGGAATCTTGATACTTATTATAGAACTGGTTTTTTAATAAATCCAGTAGTTCCATGTTCTGATTCCAATCTAGATGTATGTAATGCTATGAAAAAACCAATATTGGTGGAAGTTTCTCAGAAGATTGTAGTGTGAGCGAAACTGTCACAGTAGAAGTTATTCACGATGCTTCAAATGGAACTCGTTGTGATGCCGAAGAAGGTTTGATTGTGAAAGGAAGTAGGTGTAGGAGGGAATTTCGAAACCCCTTTTATAGAATTACTCGTCAAAAGCAATTCAAACTGCGATCCTGTTGACATTCGCAACTTTGTTATTGACGACAACAATGGAAACTTCTCCAATGCCTTCAATGCCTTCAATGGCAGCAATGTCAGTCAAGGACACATTAGGTTCAAAGACATCCCAAGATGGGCTTCGGTCGAGCCTTATGCCTTGATTGTCATTTATGATAACATCGCTCATACCAATTCTAATACACCTATACCTGCTGATGATCCTGACGATACCAATCCTCATGATGGAGTATATGTCTTACCTATTAGCGACAATGGATTGGTAAAACAGCCTTTTGCTCCTAATTTTGTCATGGTAAATGGATTACTCATAGAAAACGTCAATGGTTCGGATAAAGTTTATAGCTTTGAACCCACTCCTACATTTACAGGTGGAGACTTCAATGGAGACGAATACCGAGAATTAGCCCATTTTGAAGTAGATAGCGGTTTGGGAACACAATACTTTGGCAGAAGGACTGTATCCTGTCAAAGTCAATGACGAACAATTACCCGCAGGTGTTTACATCTGTCAATTGAAGTATGAAGACGAAAGAGGACAGGAACAGAGAGATTATTTGAAGTTGGTGAAAACGCAATAACACAGATAATTGCAGAATAAAAGGTAGCAATCATGGTTATAGTGGTTGCTACCTTTTTTTTTCAAACTCAAGCGTATTTCACTCCCCCTCAAATCTCCCCCTCCCTCAATGCCTCAATCATCGGAAAATACACTTCAAAAGACATATAACCAAAGCGATAATGTTCTCGATTGTACAAGACAAATTTGTAATAATCAGCAGGAATACAGCCTTGTTGCTCCCGATTGAAGTCGCTAAACAGTTTTCCCTCAATGCCTTTCGGCCCATTGTAGTCATAGCCCGTAGTAGCTTGTGCATGAAGGGCTTCGGTCATGTATTGAGTTCCTATATACTCCAGTTGAGAAACATGTACCAATTCATGTATCAGCCAAGCCATATCATCATTGCCTGCTTTGGAACGAATCGAGCGTGTAAAATGAATGGTATGGCATATACAAATGCCCAAATCCAAAGCACCAATGCGTTTGGCTCCAAATTGAGCAAGAGGCGAATTTTCGTGGATGTGAATGAGAGTATAAGGCAGGCTTTCTTTGAAAACACGTTTGGATTCCTTCAATTCTAATTCATTGAGCGGTCGACAATTGGGATTAAAAACAATCCACCAAAATGTCCAAAATTCTGCCAAGCCCAATAGGTCAAATATTTTGGTGAAAAAGCGCCCTATCCAAGCCAAAATCCCCAATAAGAC
The DNA here is from genome assembly GCA_030427245.1 of Bacteroidia bacterium. Lineage (GTDB taxonomy): Bacteria > Bacteroidota > Bacteroidia > Chitinophagales > UBA2359 > JAUHXA01. The sequence goes on from JAUHXA010000030.1 coordinate 64,066, forward strand.
ATAGATTACCTTCCTTTCAAGGGTCGTTTGCAAAGTATAGCCATGCCGCCATTTTTTGAAGGCGGAAGGCTTGAAGAAATGCCGTACCAATCGCCACAACCGACGAGGTATTTTTGTGAAGAAGTTTTGCCCACAAAGGACAAATACTTTTGTAATATGTCTAAAGCGTTTGTTTTCCAAAATTTATCTCTTAACTACAAAGGCATCTCGATATCCCCTTGATTTCACTTTTTGGAGTGCAGCATCGGCAGCAGATTGACTGAAAGAACCCAACAAGACTCTTTGTAGCGTGCTGGTAGCCCTTTCTGTTTCCAATGTACCCAAGTCGGTTAGGTTTGAAAATTTATTCAAATCGGGTTTTCCAAAGACTCCCAATTGTATTTTATAATTCCCGCTTGGTGTGGGCGTTGGAGTCGGACTTGTGCTACTGCCCCCCGATGCTTTCTCTGTTCGTGTCACTAAAAATGCTCTGGGATAACCTTTTGCAGCTACTTTTTGCAGTGCCGCATCTTTTTCGGATTCCTTGAAGCTGCCCAATAATACCCGCTTCAATCCACTTGAAGTGGTTTCTATGTCTATATTTCCAATACTGCTCAAATTGGCAAAATAGCTGAGATTCGGTGTACGATAAACGCCCAGCTGAATTTTGTAAACCGTCACCGTACCCGTAGGAGTGGTATCAGGAGTGGTAGTGGGTTTATCCGTAGTAGAATTTCCTCCGGTTGAAGAACCGCTATTACCTCCACTACTGCTATCACTCAAAGTTCGAGTGACCAAAAACGCTCCTGAATAGCCACGAGATTTAATGGTTTGCAGAACTCTGTTGGCAGAAGCTTGGTCATAATTTCCAATCAATACTCGATTCAAAGAACTAGTAGAACTCACCTTTTCTATTTCCAAAGTTCCCAAGTCTTTTAGATTTGAAAATTTTGTCAAATCGGGATTGCGGAAAACGCCCAGTTGTGCCTTATAGACTTTGCCCGAAGTAGGGGGGGTGATTGGAGGAGTGACCACATCTGTAGGTTTGTCAGTTGGTTTATCGGTGGGTTTGTCCGTAGGCTTATCAGTTGGTTTGTCAGTTGGCTTGTCATCGTCTTTTGGTTTTGGAGGAGGAATCGGGCTGACCAACAAGCTGTTGAGTTTGCTGTAGAGTTCATCGTAGTCCATATTTACCCCAATCACTTTGCCTGTTGGATCCAACAAGAAAGAATAGGGAAGGGTACGAAAGTGATAAACATCCCAATATTGAGAATCGTAACTCGCTCTTTCTATCACCAAATTGGGCCAAGTTACTCCGTCTTTGCGAATCTGATCCAACCATTGATTTTGGTCCTCATCAAAAGCTACACTGAATATGGTGAAGCCATCCGCACCTTTGAAACTTCGAGGTTGGAAAGTGCTGTACAATTGTTTGTATTCAGGATGGACAGTTGAAGCGGTTTGATTGTCCCAAGTTGACCAAAAGTGAAGTAACACATATTTTCCTTTTTGACTGGATAGTTTCACCAAACTGCCTTGTTTATTGGGCAATGTTATTTCGGGAGCTTTTTTTCCCATGAGTTCATGTTGCGCCTGTACTTCAATGGGCGAAAACACAAGTATCTGACAAACAAGAAGGGTAAGGAGTGAAAATAGTATTTTTTTTGATAAAAAATTCATGGACATGGCACAGGGTTGTTTTTAAGAATTGAACAATATAGAGCAAGTTAATAGTTTTTTTGTATAAAATGAGTTGTTTTGCATCAAAAAAAAAACCTACACATTTTGCATAGGTTTTTTGAAGGAAATCACTGTTATTTTTTATTTGGAAAATCTGGGTTTTGAATTTCGCATGTAGATTCCCCAAGGTACTTTTTTGTAGAAGCCTTGACCATAATATTGCAGGATTTGGTCAAATTCGGGTGCATCCATATAACCTGGCACCGAATTGAGGGGTTTAAAATTTTCGTCAATGAATACTGTTGAAGGAAACTGCATATTGCCTCTCAATAAAAAAGAAGCCAATTCGTGTGTGCGATAGCGATCTTTTTTATCTACTTTGAATTCTCTATCACCAATCGTAATCTTTTTATTATCGAAAGCATTGAGTTTTACTGCATAAAAATTTTCTGTAATATACTCTCTTACTTTTGGATGCCCCAAAGTAGTTTTATCCATTTTGGTGCAATAGGGGCAATTCGGCATATATACATCTACCAATATCAATTTTGGCTCTGTTTTTTGCAGTTCAACGGCTTCTTCCATGCTCAACCAATTTATTTTTTGGTTGTCATTGGAGGTCGTATTTAAGAAAGTAAAAGAACTGCTTATGGCAGCGATGAACACGAATACGGAGAGAACGAAATATTTTTTTTTCATGTTGTTGTTTAAATCTGAAGAATCATTGAATTGTTAAGTCTTTAGCGAAAAAAAACGCTTTTTGTTGTACTTAATCTACACTATTCAGACACAAAAATGGTTTCAATGTCAAAAGTCTGCAAAGAGTTTTTAGAGACAATATCGTCTTTAATAGGAGATTTGTATTTTTTGGTAAAATCACTCCAAGACATTTTCTGGTGATAATCTCCTTCAAAATAATGCAATACCATATCAAATGTTTTCGCATCTAAATACCCTGGTAGAGTTTGAATTGTTTCGAGATTTTCGTCCAAAAATACAAAAGAAGGATAAGCCACTTTATTGGTGAGAAGTTTGCGAGTCAATTGGTGGTATTCAGAATAGTCTTCTGTTACATAGCTGTATGTTTCTCCTTTGAAGTCAATAGGTTCGCTGGTCTCTCCATTGATTTTTACTGCATAAAAATTATTGTTAATATAACGAATAATGTCTGGATTCTGAAAGGTGGTTTTATCCATTTTTTTACAGGGCGCACACCAATCAGTATAAAAATCAATCATCACTTTTTTTGCTTTCTTTTTGTTCTTTTTACTTGCTTCTTCCAAGCTGAGCCATTGAATTTGATTCTGTTTTTGGGTAGAAGAAAGTAAATTATTGTGAACAATATTGGTTACAAAACAGCCATTGCAGCAAATCAGAATAATGAATGTGAAGAAAAGTAGTAAGGATAAAGGTAAGGGTTGGTTCATTTTATGGTCATTTTTTACTTCAATAGAATTATTATTGAATTTAGACGTTTCATTAAAAGAATATAACTGGTAAATGGTTTTATTCAAGGATTGTTTTACAATTGGTAAAAACCAAATGGGGTTCTAAAATGTTCTGTATATATGCGTATCAATGTATATAAGCAACACAGAGTTTTAATAGGAATTACAAATAAAATTAGTTTTTTGTGGGGTTTTTATTAAATTTACGCTTAGCTTAGTTTTAGAAACTTCCTATACTTATGTTTCGATAAGAATTGAAAATTGTTTCGTTTTATTTTCATTGTTTTGTCAAATTTTACAAAAAATTAGTTTATTTTATAATATTAAAACCTTTTTGAGGTATTTATTTTACTTTTCATAAATCAAAAAGCTATGAAAGTTTTATCCAAATTAACCCCCTCTTTTCTAATCATTTGCTGTCTAATCATGGGATTTTCCTTTCAGATACAAGCACAAATGATTGGTGGTACTGTGGGTAGTATCGCCCCTAACATTGAATTGCCTGACCAATATGGTAATAAAGTTTCTCTTTCTGGTTTACGTGGAAACTTGGTATTAGTTCGTTTTTGGAAATCAGGAGATCCTAATTCTCGTGCGACAAATGCAAATATTCACGCACTGCATCAGAAATATAAAAATGCTTCCTTCAAAACAGCGAAAGGATTTGAAGTATTCATGGTTTCTTTGGATAGCCGTTTAGACAAATGGAAAATGGCCCTTCAACAAGATCAACTTCCTCAAAATTACCATGTCAATGATATTTACTCCAAATTCGTTGCACCTTATGGAGTCAATGCCTTGCCTGCCAACTTTTTATTGGACGAAAATGGAGTCATTGTAGCCAATACCAAATCAATGGCAGAGTTGGATAGAGAATTGAGCAATCGTGCAAATGTATATGCTTCTACAAGCACAACCACAGTTATTCCCAATACAACTCCAACTCCCACAACGACCACTCCTTCTCAGTTGATGAATACTTCGGATAGACCTTCTACTTTCAATCAAGCTACCACGACAATGACCAACGTAGCGACAACCTATATGATACAATTAGGAGCTTTCAAAAATTGGGATATGAACAAGTTTTTGGATGCGTCTGAATATGGTTTCGTTACTGCTGAAGATGCTGGAAATGGTGTAAAAAGAGCTTTGTTGGGTAAATTTAGTAGTACTGAAGATGCCGTCAGTACACTTAGCAAAGTTCGCAACAAAGGCTATGCAGATGCTTTTGTAGTAGCGTATCAAAACAATGCAAGGAAAGTGTTGCCAAGTAAAGAGGTTTCAGATGTTGCGGCTAAAATTGGTATCAAACTACCTGAAGCCCCCGTCAGTACTAAGACTTCGGCTACAACAGGAATGTCTCCTGCTACGATGAACATTGCTACAACGACTATCCCTTCAACGAATAGTGCGAATACGAGTGGCCATTACGAAATTCCATTCTCGACGGTCAATACAGACAACAATCCAATAACCAGTATTCCTGATGAATCCATTAGTCATACCTATCACAACAATGGAAGTGTGGTATCATCTACGACTACCGAAATGAATGGAAACATTGCTACTTATAACGCAGGTAGTACCGTTACGAGCACTTCCACTCTTGTACCTTCTGAAATTCCTGTTTTCACAGGAGGAGTGAATCCAGCTACTCATTCCAACGGTCAAGGTACTTACTATGATAGTGATGCTTATGAATTAAGCTGGTATCCTTCCGAACCAAGTACAGCACAGCCAAACATCATTGAATCACCGTATTACAATACGCTTCCTCAAACAAATAACCCCAATGCTAACAACAACAATAGTGGTTCGAGTGATTGGAAGCCTGTGGACAATACCAACAATACCAATCCTTCTTGGAATACAAATAACAACAATGATGGTTGGAGCGATTGGAAGCCTGTGGACAATACCAACAATACCACTACAGATCCTAACGGGAACAACAACACCAATCCTTCTTGGAATACAAATAATAACTCTGGATGGAACAACAATACCACCACAGATCCTAACTGGCACAATAATACACAACAACCTACTATGGACGGACAGTGGAACAATGGTCAGCCGAACACCAATACCTATCCACAACCCAACGACCAGGAATTGGAACAATCGTTGAACAGTTACCTCAATAGCTATGATTTCTCTTCAGTGGACGACAATTCGGAAAAGTTATCGGATACCAAAAAGAAGAAGAAAAAAAGAAAAAAGAACAAGAAGAAAAAAAGATAATAGAGAGAAGCAGTAACCCATTGAAGGTGAGCTTCTATTAATATTTTTTTGTCAATAAAGGGAATAGACATTTACTTCAAATGTCTATTCCCTTTTTTATTTTTCTTAATTTTATGCACCCAAATAAAAAACAATAATTCATGTCAACAACTTTAGGAATAGGCTCTCGAATCAAAGATGAGCGTTTTGGAATCGGCGTAATCGTAAAGGTCTCAGCAGAAACCTATGCCATCACTTTCATGCAGCATGGTTATATGGAACTACCACAAAACACAGAGTTTGATGTTATTGAAGCCATGCCAAGAGCAACAGATGTCGTTTCGATGAAGGAAGTCGAACTCACCTTCAAACGTCTGCTCAAAAAATACATGGGCGAACACGAAGAAATCAGACTGGGTGATAAATGGGAAGGCGGAACCATGTCTTTACAGCCTGCCGATAGCGATTTGAAGCCCAAAGAAATTCCCATCGAAACCTTCTTTCACAAAATAGTGATGGTGCGAGATAAAATGCGGGTGTTGGAACAACGCATCAACAGCAATAAGAGTTTGAGTGATGAAGAAAAGGTTAACTTGCAGCAATATGTTTCCCGTGTGTACGGCTCACTCACAACCTTCAATGTGTTGTTCAAAGACAAGAAAGATCATTTCAAAAGCAGTAAATGACAACTTTACCCACATACACCACTCTTCAATTAGCCCTCCGAAACGGGCAAGACAAAGAAGAAATTTGGATAGCTTATCAAGGTGTGATTTACGATGTCACCCAAAGTCGTCTGTGGCGCAGTGGGAAACACTACGAACACTGGGCTGGTCAAGACCTAACGCCTGAATTGGAAGACGCACCACATACCGAAGCCGTGTTTGAAAGATTTGCGGTGGTAGGTCACCTTAAAACACGAAAATAACTTTGCATAGCCATGGAATTTTTGAAGAAATACAGAAGCATGTTGGTACTCGCAGTTGCAGCCATTGTAGTGGTCACCAATTGGAGTTACATTTCAGAAAATTGGGAATTTCTGCTCAAAGAATGGGAACAACAATCCCAGAATGTAGATTCCAATGGTGAGAAAGACACGAATTCAAACAATGACGTAGAGATTCCTTCCATTATTCCCGATTCAGAAACTACGGACCCTACTTCAAAGCCGACTAGCTCCAAAGAATTGGAAAGCTTCAAGGTCGTCAGTTGGAATCTCTACAACATCGGCATCAGTAAAGACGACGAAGAAGTCAAATTTATCGCCAATATGTTGAAACGATACCACATCATCGCTATTCAAGAAATCTCAACCAAACTAAGTGGCCCTCGTGCAGTGGTGAAACTCAAGGACGAATTGGGACGCACAACGGGTAAGTGGGACTACATCATCAGTGACCCAACCGTAGGGCCTGGTAGTGAGCGATACGCCTATCTTTGGCGAACAGATTTACTGTCGCTTTCGGGCAGACCGTGGCTGGTCAAACCATTGGAGGATAAAGTAGACAGGGAGCCCTTTATGGCGAGATTCAAAACAGGGGACAAAACAATGCTGCTTGCCAACTTTCACGCTGTTCCCACTTCCAAAAAACCTCAAAACGAAATCCAACACCTTGTCGACCTTCATCGTCTCTATCGAAACGACAACCTACTCATTATGGGAGACTTCAATTTGTCCCAAAAACATGAAGCATACAATACCCTGAAACAACGAGGCTACGACCCAATTTTGGTGAATCAAAAAACAAGCCTCCGCCGAACCTCCATCAATGGCGATTACCTGGCACAAGAATACGACAACCTTTTTTACAACAACTCCGTTTTCGTACTCAAAAGAAGTGGTATACTAGATTTTGTTCCTAAATTTGAGTCGCTAAAAGCAGCAAGAGAAATTTCCGACCACTTACCGATATGGTGTGAGTTGGCATGGAAAGACAACAACCATTGATTCACAACGGAGTATAAAGTTCATTCTTTATCTTCCTTCTAATTTTTATTCGGTGCCAAACATAAAATTCGATACCTTATCCATCCTTGTTCCTGTCTACAATGAAGAACACACCATTCAGAAAATCCTCAAACGACTCTTGGAGATTGACCTGATGAACGACATACAGAAAGAAATCATTTTGGTAAACGACTGCTCAACAGACAATTCCGAAGCCAAAATTCAAGCGTTCATTGCCCAACATCCACAAGCCTCGATTCAATATTACAAGCACAAAAAAAACCAGGGTAAAGGCGGCGCACTACATACAGGCATAGCCAAAGCAACGGGGGACTACCTCATCATACAAGATGCTGATCTCGAATACGACCCCGAAGAATTCAATCTTTTGATTGAGCCTGTAATGAACGGAGAAGCCGATATAGTGTATGGTTCTAGGTTCATGGGCGGCAAGCCTCACCGCATTTTGTTCTTTTGGCACTCTATTGGCAACAAATGGTTGACCTTCCTTTCCAATATGTTCAACAATCTGAATCTAACAGACATGGAAACCTGCTACAAGCTCTTCAATACCCAAATGCTGCAAAGCCTTACATTGAAGGAAAAACGCTTTGGTTTTGAGCCAGAAGTGACCGCCAAAATCGCCCGAATCCCAAAGATTCGGATTTACGAAGTCGGCATTTCTTACTATGGCAGGACTTATGCAGAAGGCAAAAAAATCAATTGGAAAGACGGTTTTCGAGCCATTTATTGCATTGTCAAATACGGGATTTTTTCAAAATAATCATGGACTTTGCTGAGTCATCGGATGAAGGCTTCAAAGGTTTTGACTATGAGCCAAATAATCGTAGCCTTCATCCGATGACTTGTAAAAAATTAATTCAGCAACATTCTTAATACACTGTTTCAGAAATTTATTCACATTAAACAATGACTAAAATTCTCAAATCACATCCCCCTAAATCCCCCTTCAAAGGGGGACTTACCTCACTACCAGTGAATTCCCCCTTTGAAGGGGGCGAGGGGGATGTTACGTCAGTCTTGAGTCATCATTAAATTACCTATGAAACAGTGTACTTAAATTTCCTATTTTAAATTTAGTATAGATGTCCAAACAAAAAATAATCGTCACAGGCGGTGCAGGATACATTGGTTCTCACACCGTTGTCGAACTCATAGAGGCGGGCTACGAACCCATCATTGTCGACAACTACTCCAATGCAGATAGAGGCATCATTGTTCAAATCGAAAAAATCACAGGAAAAACTGTGCAACACTACGAATTGGACTGCAATGATTTGGCAGCATTTCGCAAAGTATTTGAAGCCGAAAAAAACGTATTGGGAAGCATACATTTTGCCGCAGCAAAAGCAGTGGGCGAATCGGTTGCCAATCCCTTAAAATACTACCACAATAATCTTCAATCACTGGTCAATTTACTGCAATTGCAGTTGGAATTTGGTCTCGAATACTTGGTTTTTTCTTCTTCCTGTACCGTCTATGGTCAACCCGAAAAACTGCCCGTCACCGAAAATTCTCCAATTCAAAAAGCCAATTCGCCCTACGGCAATACCAAACAAATCTGTGAGGAAATCATCGAAGATACCGTCACTTCAAAGGCGAAATTGAAGGCGGCTTCTCTGCGCTACTTCAATCCAATTGGCGCACACCCTTCTGCTATGATAGGAGAATTGCCCTTTGGTGTTCCCAACAATTTAGTGCCTTTCATCACCCAAACTGCCGCAGGACTTCGAGAATCGCTGACGATTTTTGGCCACGACTACGATACGGTAGATGGTACTTGTGTGCGGGATTATATTCACGTTGTGGACTTGGCAAAAGCCCATGTAAGAGCCTTGGATTGGCTGCAATCACAAGAACAAAACAGCTTACACGAAGCCTTCAATTTGGGAATGGGCAAAGGCTACACCGTTTTGGAAATCGTCCAAACTTTTGAAAAGGTAAATGACCTAAAATTAAATTACCGCCTCGGAGATCGCAGGCCAGGTGATGTGGTCAAAATTTATGGCAATGTCGACAAAGCGAGTCACATATTGAAGTGGCAAACCAAATTGGGTATTGAAGAAGCATTGAAGGATGCTTGGCGCTGGGAAGAGAGATTGAAGGGGATAGAGTTGGTGAAGTAACTTTTTTTAAACATTTTTTGATTGAAACAATGCGATTCTATTTCCCTCACTATCTTCAAATTCTGCCACAAACCCAATTCCATTGTCGGTTTTGGGGTACAAAATTTGTCCTCCGCTTGCAGTAGCCAATTTTAATATTTCGTCAATGTTTTCTGTACCGAAATAAATAATAACTCCATCCTTTGTTGGCTTGTAAATTTCTCCTTTTGCCAAAGCACCCGAAATTCCCAACTTTTGGTCTGCAAATGGAAACAAAGCCATTTCATTGTTGTCAATGTTTTCTTTCTCAAAGTCAAACTTGAAAACTGCGTTATAAAACTTTATTGCTCTATCCATATCGTTTACTGGAATTTCAAAGTAAACGACTGGGTTTGATTTGTTTGCCATGAAATGTTTTTTGGGTTGTTCGTAAGAGGTGTTACTATACTTTGAGCGATTTTTTGTTGCACCGTTTTATGCCTAATTGTGGACAGGCTTCTTTTTTTTATTTAAACTTCATTCATTTTTTATTTGCGTTGGCTGCTATGCTCTTTGGCTATTTTTGTTTTGTAGATTGGCTTTGAGCGAATAGACAACGTACATAGTTATACGTTGGTTTCTTTTTGTTTACTTAATTCTTTATTTTTTCTCTCTACATACAAAACCATGTCTTTTATAACCAGTTTTTGAATGGCAGAAATTAGATTGTTCATTATTTCATAGTCAGGTTTGCCATTTTTGACAGGTAATTGAATGTATTTATTTTTTACAACATTCCATCCTCCTAATTTATTTTTGTAGGAATAGATAGACAAATCTGTCACTTTATTAATGCACTGAACAGCAAACAAATACTGGTTCGGTAATAGTTTAACGCCATTAAAAATCCAGCGAATTGCATAAGCATCTGATAAAACCGTAAATTCATTTGATTGGAAGTAAGCTCGATAAACATCGCTATTTGAAGGAATCGAAATGACATTCTTTAAAATAGTTGCCCCATCTTTAGGTGCAAAATAGTTTAGTCCCTGGTTATTGAAACTCGATGTGAGACACGGAAGTATATATTTACCTGTTATCTCTTTGGGTAAATCTTTCGCTTTGAAAGGCAACTTTTTTGTCTTTATTCTCTCAAATAGAACTCTAAGCTTAAACTCCTCCCAAGCAAGATTATCATATTTATCTATGGCTTTTTGCTCACCTTCTGTAAGTTCATAATCTTTCAAGCCTGTAGCTGATAAATAAGCCTGCAACTCCGTTATACGCTCCGTCTCTATCTCCGTTATAAAGCTATTCATAAAATCAAAATCTGGAAGTTTGTCTTTGATTGGTAGTTGTATATTTAACTCATCTGCATTTTTTGCATAAAAATTCCTACCATAATTAAACTCGCCCGTATAGGAAGTTTTATGAATTGCTGAGGTTATAAATTTTACAGCACCGTTTGGTATCTTTTCAGTATGAACAACAGCAATGTGGTCATCTCCTCCATATTTATAATTTCTATATTTAGCAGAACCAAACATATCTATAGTTATAGTATTTTCACTAAAAACTTTGACATCATTACCTATAAAAGCTGAAACCCCTTCATCAGCTTCACCTGCGGTAACAAATGGAAGATTTCCTGATATTCTATCTGAACTTTTTAAACGGTGTCCACGTGTTGCTTTACCAAATAGTTTTTCTAAATTAAATTCACCCCACTCAACTTCATCTAATCTTTCGCTAAGTGGGGCAACTACTTTCCCCGGCTGTCACCTTTATTTTTTAAAATATTACTTACTTCCCAAGCCAAATAATCGCTTACGGTTTTCTTAAAATCTTCCAATTTAGGTTTAGTATCAATTGGTGCAGATTGATTCCAGTCTTTACCATCTTTAGGATCAATGGTGTTTTCGTAATACTCTTTTTCTGTGAAAATTTTAAGTTTACTTTTCCCAAAACGAACCAGATTCACCAGTTCTTCGTAGCGTTTTTTGGCTTGGTTGGTGTCTTTTAAGTTGTTACTGGCTTTTTTACGGTTACTTCTGGTATAACCATCATTTGAAAAATCAATAAACTTGACCATTTCATCTTTATGATGTTTCTCGTTTACTTTAAAAACATAAATGTTGGTTTGTACACTTGATTTACCAATAAAGATATCAATAGGCATTCTGATACTTGCCAACAGGGTATGCTTGGCTAAAATTCGTTTATTGTAGTCAATTGCTTTTCCTGAACCAGCTGAATTTTGAATAATGATTGCTGCATAACCTTTATTCATCATATCCAATGCTTTCTCTACAAAGTTCATCCCATTACCCGAAGCAGAATAAGGCGGATTTAAGATAAATGCATCCGCAGGGAATTTAGCATCTGGTTTTCCAAATCCATATTTACCATCAAAATCTTTTATTGAATCGGTGTTCAAAATGTTAGAACTCCCATCTCCCATTAAAATCATATTCAAAATAGCCAACATGTAAACACTTGAAAGCAACTCTAAACCAAGCAATTGTTCGGCTTTGATTCGGATTTCCTTTTTTGCAAGTTCATCTGGTGATTTTATGGTGTTTTTTGCATCATTGAGCATTTCATTCATTGCAGCTACCAACAAACCCGCAGAACCTGTGGCAAAATCCCATACATATGAATCTTTGTTTACTCGTGCTAATTTTACAAGCAGAGTGGCTACATAAGGTGGTGTTAAAACAACGTCATTTTTTTTATCATCTGGCATAGGTATCCAGCTATACATTTGATTAAATAGTTTTCCTGTAAAATCAGTTGTTAAGCCTATTTTATAATAAATTCCTAAATCGTCCACAATTTTTGTAAATACTCTTTTGAGTTGACTCTCACCGTTTATAGCCTTATTAATATTATGTGCAAGAAGTGTATTTGAAAGTGTCCTAATAATGAGTTGTTTTTTTTCATCAGGTAGTTCTTTATGCCTTAAAAAAGATTCTATTTTTTTTATCATTTTATCACCATCACTATAACCTATTTCTGATGATGAATTTAATTTAGATTTTTCTAAAGGAGTAACTTTTCCAGGTATTCCTAGAGTTGCAATAATAGAAGCCGAAACCAAATGAACTCTATCATTAACATCTAATCCATTTTCTTCATCATAAATATGTTGATTAAGGTTTTTTAAGCTTTGGTCAATTTCCCTCTCTCGTTGCTCTTTAAGTCTATCTAGTTCTTCTTGTGAAAGTTGAAGCGTTTTAGTAGTTTCAATAAAAGTGTCAAAATTTTTAGGTGTTAAAAATGAAAAGTCGGTATAATCACCAATTTTCTGTCCTGCCCCTAAATTGCTTTTTGAAACATAATAAACGCCAATCTCGTGACGAATTTTCCCTGTTTCATCTTTGTAACCTGTCATTCCGATAGCTATAATATCGGTATAGCTTGTATGGTGAAGTAAAGCGTTTGCATAATGAACCGCACCGTTTACAGCAAACGAGTTGATGTTTTTAAAATGGGGTTCATTTTTAGATGTTCTATTTTCAACTTGTCCGTCTTTGTCAAGTTTTACAAGCTTATCCTTATAACCTTTGTATTCGATAAGTACAGGATAGAAATCTAAATTTTTATCTTGAAGTAATATTTTAGCATCTGGACGATTAGCACCGGCACCACCATTTTTTGTGTAGTAGTCAGATAATGCTTTATCAATTTCTTCATTAACTGATTCCTGCTCTAATTTGTAAGGCAGTTTATATGATTTAAGCCATCCGTTTGCTAAATCTGCAATATTTGGTTCTATTGATTGTTTCTTCGCCATTATTTATTTTCTATTAGTAAATCCTTGACTTCTACGTTTAAAAAATTAACACAACATAGCGCATTAATACCGCAAATTGTTTTCAAACAATTGAGTTGTCATTTATTGGATACCTTTATGATAATCAACAAACTAACAGAGAAATACCGTTTAAAAAGTACCAAATAGCTAACATCTCTATACATCCATTCCCAAATATCCCTAAAAAAAACAATTCTCCCAAATTTCAATTACCCAATCACCTAACCCTCACCACTACCTTTGCCCCTTCTACCTCTTGCATCGCCCGAAAAATCAGCGCCACATCTTTCGCCTTTTTCGGCAAAACTTGGTCGGTTTTCACCGTATAGTCCGAGCGAATCAGAAGCGTGTAATCATCCTTTTGTTCGATGTGGAAAATATACTTCGAAAAACCATTCTCCAAA
>JAUHXA010000185.1 GCA_030427245.1 Bacteroidia bacterium
AATTTCACTTCAACAAAGGCAACAAACCCTCCATATTGTCAAAAATAGTCGCTCCCTCCTCCAAAAGTTCCTTTGCATTTTTTGGGCGTGGTGCATATCCAAAAACATTCATTCCTGCTTCCATTGCAGCTCGCACACCAAACCTACTGTCTTCTATGACAGCGCATTGGTGAGGCGCAAAACCCATTTTTTGGGCAGCGGTTAGATACAAAGTAGGGTCAGGTTTCCACTTTCCGACATCATAGGCGGAGAAGATGCGTTTTTCGAAATAGGGCAGCAAACCCGTTGCACCAAGCGTCAATTTGATTTTGTTGCGAGGGCCATTCGAGGCGACACAATAAGGTTTGGTCAATTGCTGAATCAATTGTTCGATTCCTTCAACGGCTTTCACCTCCTTTTCAAAGGCTTCAAAACTGCGCTGCCTAAAAATCGGGACAAAATTATTGGGAATAGGGCGACCAATTTCTTCTTCCACATAGGAAATAATCATCTCCAAAGTGCCTCCTGCAAATCTGTCTTCCGTTTCTTCTAAAGTCAAGGCTGAACCCAATTCACGGATTTGTTCACAAATAATGCGGTGAGCGATTCCCTCGCTATCTACCAGCACTCCATCACAATCAAAAATAATTAGTTCATATTTCATAGATACAAAGTTAGGGAATACAATACAATAGTTTTTGTCTCTTGAGTTTGCTCTCTTTTTGTAATGGGCATAAAACCAATCATATTATGTAAGGCTAAGATTTTAAGCTGTTTTATCTCGTTGTCACATATATTCCATTTTACTTCAAAAATCATACCTTGTATATCCACTTATGGAATAAATAATAAATGTGTGAATAACGATATTTAATTTGTGAAATAATTAATTACAGTAAAACTCCTAATAAAATGTACAATTCATTTGCTTTTAGGCGTAGTTGAGGAATAGGCTCCAAACCTTTCCCAAAACTGTACCTGGCCTCCAAATAAAACTTACTGAAGTTGAGGCCTGTTCCGAGAATCATGCGATTGCTCGATTGATCAATTTCTTCGATGTCTTTATATTCCTTGGTCAAATAGATAGATTTTCCAGTGACAATGTTTTTTTCTGTATTCTTACTCCTTGATTTACCCAATCCGAATTTGACAAAAGGACGCAAACTTCTTTGAGACAAATAATAGCGAATCAAAAAATTGAAGCTATTGATATTCGACTCAAAATGCGTATTGTATTGAATATCTGTGCCCGTATTTCGCAAGGTCAACTCCTGACTCATTTCCTGTTTGAAAGTCATCCATTCTAGCCCAGCCGACCATCGCTCGTTCCACTTATTCAGTATCATATTGACACCACCCCCAAAAGCCACACTATTGCCTCTCGGAAAGTCCATTCGTTCCATAAAATTGTTTAGATTGCCTTGCGCTGTAAAAGCAATAGAATTGCTGCTCATTCCTCCAAAAAGATTTACCTCCCATTTTACTCCACTTTTTTTATACATGCTCGTAAAATCCTTCTCCAAAGCAGATCTGCAAGTATTGTATTCCCGAACATAATCGGTGATAGACTCGATATTCAACTTCAATTTCTTCAATCTGTCTTCCAATGCCTTGCAGTCATAAGTGAGTCTTTTCAGTTGTTTGATATAGCGTTTTTCAGTGACTACTAACACCTCCCCGCTTTGCTTCTTTTTATATTCTATTTCCAAGAGTTCCATCAAGTCCTCGGTGCCTTTCTGTACTAAGTAGTGCTTTTCAAAATCGGGTGATTGGTAAAAGTACAAACTCAACACACCTTTGATAATTGGCTGTGTGAAAATAGTGCGTTCTACCATATTGGCTTTAGAATTAAAACTCACTTCTTTATCTGGAGTTTTGTTGATTTCTACTGTGAAAACTTCAAAGTGTTTGCCCGATTCAGTCTGAATTCCTTTCAGTTCTTTTGCTGTGTATTCAACTGCCTTGTCATTCTCTGTGTTTTTGAACTGAATGGTATTTGGGTGAAAATCCCAATCCTTATCGTTGATAAACCCTTTCAAAGTATCCCCTTCGGTTGTCACCACAAAACCTTTGGTAAAACTGGACTGTGCTTGAAGCAATAAGGGAAGTAAAGCGAGCAATAAGAATAGCGAACATTTGTAAGTACGTAAAAAGTGGATTGTTTTCATAATGGTAGACGAATTGGTTTGCACTGATAATTCCTGTTCTCTCAAATCATTTAATAATGGATGAAACGTATAAATATTATATGAATAATATATTTTGTGAAAAATGTATAAAAACCAACTTTTTGCAACAAAAAAAGGTTATGCAATTGATTTAATTTGAATCTCTTTTACAAACCAAACAATGCACAACCATAACATTTAAATGTGAATATACAAAGACCATCACTTTTTTCCAAGCTAAATTGGGAGAGCAACTACACTACCAAGAGAAACAAGCAATAGAAGTATTGATGATTTTAATAATGGGATTGTATTTTGATTTA
>JAUHXA010000031.1 GCA_030427245.1 Bacteroidia bacterium
CCATCAAAATCCCCATAGCCAATTGCATCGTTTCTTCTGTCAAACCAACTGCAATGTTAGCGCCCACCAAAGCTCCTAAAACGGAAGGAATGATCATCCACCAAATGCCTTCTTTGGGAATCAGCCCCTTTTTTTGGAAGGTAAACGCTGTAATAATGCTCTGAATAATCACACCAACTCTGTTCGTACCATTGGCTACGGTGGGCGACAAGCCCATCATCACCAAAAGTGGTAAGGTAACTGCCGAACCGTTACCAGCTAAAGTATTGATAAATCCAGCTAAACATCCTGCTGCTATCGCTAAGGGGTACATCCACCAACTAATGTCCATGTTTTTAGTGTTGTTTTTGGATTGTGTTAAATTCAAAACTGTAAAACTACGGCTTTTTAGAAGAATAGATTACTTTTATGAAAACAGCCAAAATATGAACTATTTCTACACTTTCATAACAAGTCTATTTTTCTTAACCACTACTTATATAACAGCCCAACAAGTTCGTTTGAACGAAGTTGTGTCCTCCAATTCGACTTATTTGGATGAAGATGGAGACAGCCCCGATTGGTTTGAGTTGTACAACATGGGTGAGAGTGCTGTTCATTTAGAAAATTGGACTGTAACGGATGACCTGACTGAACCCGACAAATGGACTTTTCCTTCCCAAACCTTAGCTCCTGAAAACTACCTGCTTGTATGGGCATCTGGAAAAGACCGTTCACTGGTTAGTACGCCTCGAACCCTGATTTCAAGAGGCGATGTGTTCAGATACAAAATACCCCATACAGCCTTGCCCAATCAATGGACAACTGTGGGTTTTGTGGATTTGACATGGGAACAAGGAGCGACAGGATTGGGCTATAGCGACAACGACGATACAACTCTTGTTCCTTCGGGAACGCAGTCTATCTATTTGCGCAAAACCTTCCAGATTGACCATGCAGAAGCCATTCAGTCTTTGGTGTTGGATATAGACTACGATGATGCATTTGTAGCCTATATAAATGGGATGGAAGTCGGTAGAGCCAATATTGAAGGAAATCCTCCTGCTTTCAACGCATCAGCAACGACTGATAGAGAGGCATTGATGTACCAAAATGGATTGCCTGACAGGTTTTTGATAGACAACCCAAACCTATTGAAGTCAGGAACAAATGTACTGAGCATTCAAGTACACAATGTATCTACCTTTTCTTCCGATATGAGCATTATTCCTTTTTTGACTGCTTTTTATAGCAGTCCTACGAATGAAGGCATCATACCTCCTCCTGTTCTTTTCTTCCATGAAAAACACTTACACACCAACTTCAAAATATCCTCCAATGGAGAAACTCTTTATTTGTTCAATTCGGATAAAGAATTGGTAGATAGCATTTTGGTAACAAGTTTACCGCCCGATGTCTCTGTCGGAATTTCTACGGGAATAAATGGATATTCCTATTTTGACCAACCCACCCCTGCCCTCCCCAACACTACAACTGCCTATCAGGGAATCAAGGAAACTGCTATTGAATTTTCACATCTTGGTGGGGAGACCGCTCCTCTTACTTTGAGTTTGAATGGAATCTCTGAGCCTGCGGTGATTCGCTACACCTTAGATGCTACAATTCCCAATGAAAATTCGCTGATTTACACCTCACCTATCTCCATTTCTTCTAATAGGGTAGTGAGAGCAAGGGTATTTCAACAAGGGTATATTCCTTCTGCTACCCAAAGTCATACCTATCTTGTCAATCGTTCACACGATTTGCCCATTGTTTCACTGGTAACAGAACCTCACAACTTTTTTGACGAAAACCAAGGCATTTATGTATTGGGAAATAGTTATGAAGATGTGTATCCTTTCTTTGGAGCAAATTTCTGGGAAGACTGGGAACGCCCTGTTCACTTTTCGTTCTATGAAGCAGACGGTACATTGGGACTTGCTTTTGATGGAGGCACAAAAATTTTTGGAGGTTGGAGTAGAGCAAATGAGCAGCGCTCCTTGTCTATTTTTGCGAGAAATCAATACGGATACGGAGAAATCAACCATCCTCTTTTTCCTTCTCTCGACTATACTCAATTTCAATCTTTTGTGCTCAGGAATGCCGGAAACGACTGGAACAATACGATGATAAGAGATGCGATATTGACAGGTTTGATGAAAGACAGTGGTTTGGAGTATCAAGCGTATCGCCCTACTGCGGCTTATATCAATGGAGAATATTGGGGTATTTACAATATGCGGGAAAAAATCAATGAGCATTTTTTGGCTTCCAAACACAATGTAAATCCCGATGAAGTAGATTTATTGGAATTTAATGCACAGGTGATTCACGGAGATAACCAAGAATACCTCGAATTGATAAGTTTTGTCGCTTCTAACAATTTGGTTTCTACCGAGAATTATAAATATGTAGCCGACAGAATAGATATTGAGAACTTCATCACCTATCAAGTTGCTCAAATTTACTTCAACAATACAGATTGGCCTGGCAACAATGTTAAATATTGGAAGGCGGGAGAAGGCAAATGGAGGTGGATATTATTCGACACCGATTTTTGCTTTGGTACTTGGAATTCATCCGATTACCTCCACAATACCCTTGCCTTTGCACTCGAAAGCAATGGACCTGACTGGCCCAATCCACCTTGGTCGACTTTACTGCTTAGGAAATTGACTCAAAACATTGGCTTCCGAAATGCCTTTATCAATCATTTTGCAGACCAACTCAATTCGAGATTTTTGCCCGATAATGTTGCAGAACACATTGATACGTTGTCAGTTCCGATTGTCTCTGAATTGCCCAATCACTTCAATCGTTGGGATGGAGATATGAATTATTGGACTTCTCAAATGTCAAATATGAAAAATTTTGCAGCCAAAAGACCCGATTGGATGAGGCAGTTCATTCGGGAAGAATTTGAGATACCTGCTACTCATGACCTTGTACTTCAAAACGAGACATTAGAGCAAGGACATATACAAGTCAATTCATTGACCATCAAAGGAAACAACTGGACGGGAGTCTACTTTGAAGATGCTCCAATACGAATAACGGCTGTTCCTCAAAAAGGTTATACTTTTTCCCACTGGACAGGGGCGAATGTTTCTAACAACGCTCAGATTTTGATTAATATGAAATCTTCCATGTCTTTGACTCCTCATTTTGAAGTGAGCGAAATCATGGAGGATATTGTTATCAACGAAATCAATTACAACTCAAATGGTGATTTTGATACAGGGGATTGGGTAGAACTTCACAATCCGACTGCTGCTTCAATTGACCTATCAAATTGGAGTTTCAAAGACAATGATGATGCCCACGTTTTTGTCTTACCTGAAGGCACACATATCGAAAAGAATGGTTATTTGGTTCTGACCAGAGATAGGATGCGTTTCAAAGAATGGCATCCCAACATAGAAAATGTGATTGGAGATTTTGACTTTGGTTTGTCGAGCAATGGTGATGGAGTGCGAATCTTTGATACCGAAATGGTACTGCGTGATGAGGTGTATTATTTACCCGATACTCCTTGGCCTACGGCTGCAAATGGCGAGGGTGCAACTTTAGAGTTGATAAATCCATTGTTTGACAATAGTTTACCCGAAAGTTGGGCAGATTTGAATGAGCATGGCAGCCCAAATGAAACAAACAATGCTGTGGTAAATATCAATGTGCCGCTTCTACTCGAAAACCTACGGTATTACCCTAATCCTTTCACTGACAAATTACACATTGACTTTTCTCTCAAAAAAAATACATACTTCAAAGCGATTTTGTACCGAATAGATGGTTCGGTGGCTCATTCCATTTTTGAAGGGCAGCTAAATGTGGGTTCACATCAATTGAAGGCTAATTTGGAGGATTTGAGTAAAGGCGTATATGTGCTGCAATTGAAGGAAGGAGCAGCGAATGTGGTGACATTGAAGTGGGTGAAAATATAAGGAAACCTCAGATAGAAATATTTTGCCTAAAAGAAAGAACCCCCTTCATCCAAAAGACGAAGGGGGTTCTCTATATCCAAATCAAAAATTGAAAAACTTAATTCTCCATTTTCAATTATTCATTATCTATTTCTTACATCATACCTGGCATTCCACCTGGCATTCCGCCACCGCCGTGCATGTGAGGAGCTTCTTCTTGTGGTTTGTCCACAATCAAACATTCAGTTGTCAATAACATACTTGCGATAGAAGCCGCATTCTCCAAAGCAACACGGGTTACTTTAGTTGGGTCAATAACTCCTTCTTCCAACAAGTTGCCGTAAGTTTCAGTGCGAGCATTGAAGCCAAAAGCACCTGTGCCTTCTTTCACTTTCTGAACAATCACCGAACCTTCCAATCCAGCATTGGCACAAATTTGACGCAAAGGCTCTTCGATAGAACGTTTCACGATTTCGATACCTGTAGTTTCGTCGTCGTTGCTGCCTTTCAAACCTTCCAAAGAACTGATAGCACGGATGAAAGCAACGCCACCACCTGCAACAATGCCTTCTTCAACAGCTGCACGAGTCGCATGAAGCGCATCGTCCACACGGTCTTTCTTTTCTTTCATTTCCACCTCAGTAGGCGCACCTACATACAATACCGCAACACCGCCTGACAATTTAGCCAATCGCTCTTGCAATTTTTCACGATCGTAGTCAGAAGTCGTTGTTTCGGTTTGTGCTTTAATTTGCGCTACTCTTGCAGTAATCGCTTCTGCATCGCCTTTACCATCTACAACAGTTGTGTTGTCTTTATTGATAACGATTCTATCCGCTTTTCCTAAGAAAGACAAATCAGCATTTTCCAATTTGTATCCACGTTCTTCAGATACCACAATACCACCTGTCAAAACGGCAATATCTTCCAACATTGCTTTTCTACGGTCACCAAAACCAGGAGCTTTCACAGCTGCTACTTTCAATGCACCACGGATTTTGTTCACCACCAAAGTAGCCAACGCTTCACCGTCAATATCTTCTGCAATGATAACCAATGGACGACCTGTTTGAGCTACTTTCTCCAATACAGGAAGAAGGTCTTTCATGCTCGAAATCTTCTTATCATAAATCAAGATGAAAGGACTTTCCAAATCTGCTTCCATTTTCTCTGCATTCGTCACGAAGTAAGGAGACAAATATCCTCTGTCAAACTGCATACCTTCTACTACATCTACATACGTATCTGTACCTTTAGCTTCTTCAACAGTGATTACCCCTTCTTTCTTCACTTTATGCATTGCCTGAGCAATCAACTTACCTACTTCGGCATCGTTGTTGGCAGAAATTGTACCTACTTGCTCGATTTTTTGGTTGTCATCGCCTACTTGCTCTGACTGACTTTGAAGGCTTTCGACAACTACTCGTACCGCTTTGTCAATACCACGTTTCAAATCCATTGGATTTGCACCCGCAGCCAAGCTCTTCAATCCAGCAGTTACAATCGCTTGCGACAAAACCGTTGCAGTCGTTGTACCGTCACCTGCTACGTCAGAAGTTTTAGAAGCTACCTCTTTCACCATTTGTGCGCCCAAGTTTTCCATTGGGTCTTCCAATTCGATTTCTTTGGCTACTGTCACCCCATCTTTGGTGATGCTCGGTGCGCCAAATTTCTTTTCGATTACTACGTTACGACCTTTAGGTCCCAAAGTTACTTTCACCGAATCAGCTAGGGCATCCACCCCTCTTTTCAACTTTTCTCTCGCTTCGGTATTGAATTTAATTAACTTCGCCATAATTTTTATAAATTATTTTTTATTTTTAAATGGTTTTATTGCTAAATGGTTAAATTATTATATGGCTGTATGGTTAGATTGCTCGCTTATACAATTACAATGAGCAACAGTAAAACCATTCAACAGCATAA
The DNA here is from genome assembly GCA_030427245.1 of Bacteroidia bacterium. GTDB lineage: Bacteria > Bacteroidota > Bacteroidia > Chitinophagales > UBA2359 > JAUHXA01. Next base: position 5,829 of record JAUHXA010000031.1, read on the forward strand.
CAATAAAACGAATTAAACAACTGCAAAAATATCCGACTCACGCATGATTAGGTAGTCGTTTCCATCAACAGTCAATTCTGTACCAGCGTATTTACCATACAAAACGGTATCTCCCACTTGAACCATCATTGGCTCGTCTTTTTTACCAGGGCCAACTGCTTTGACAGTACCTTTTTGTGGTTTTTCCTTTGCAGTATCGGGAATGATGATTCCACCTTTGGTAGTTGTTTCTGCTTTTGCAGGCTCAATCACTACTCTATCAGCTAATGGCTTAATGTTTAGGCTCATATTCTGAATATTTTTTATTTGTGAAACTAATTTAAAATTGTTTATATCGCTTCTAACTTAGCATATTGTATGCCAAGCGGTTTTTACTGCCAAAGTTGCAGAGAGGACTGACTTTTGGAGAGAATAGAGTGTCAATTTTGCGGTATCAACCCTGTTCAAAAATTTTAATGATGATCAAAGCTCGAAAGAGCATCTTCGATTTTCTTCAATCACGCACCCAAAAACACATCAAGGTAGGATGTACTAACACAAAAGATGTCGGCTTTTTTTGATAACTTTGTTTGCTATAATAATAAAGTTCATTACCTAAAACAAACAATCATGCAAACAACTGTTAGTAGTCAATACTTCATGGAATTGGAAGACAAGTATGGAGCGCACAACTACCATCCTCTTCCAGTAGTATTGAGCAAAGGAGAGGGCGTATTCGTATGGGACACAGAAGGCAAAAAATATTATGATTTCCTTTCCGCTTATTCGGCAGTCAATCAAGGGCATTGCCATCCAAAAATTGTTCAAGCTTTGATGAATCAAGCTACGGAACTGACTCTTACTTCTCGTGCTTTCTACAATGATGTTTTAGGAGTTTATGAAAAGTACATTACCGACCTTTTGGGCTACGACAAAGTGTTGCCGATGAACACAGGCGTTGAAGCGGTAGAAACTGCCCTCAAATTGTGTAGAAAATGGGCGTATGAAGTCAAAGGAATTGAAGAAAATCAAGCCAAAATCATTTTCGTGGAAGGCAATTTTCATGGACGTACCATGGGCGTTATTTCGGCTTCAACTGACCCAGATAGCTATGGTGGTTATGGGCCATTGATGCCAGGCTATGAGGTGATACCCTACAATGATTTGACGGCTTTAGAAGAGGCATTGAAGCGAGAAAACGGCAATGTGGCAGGTTTTATCGTTGAACCCATTCAAGGAGAAGCGGGTGTTTTTGTTCCTTCGGATGGTTATTTGAAAGGAGCTTACGATTTGTGTAAAAAATACGGTGCATTGTTTATTGCAGATGAAGTACAGACGGGTTTGGCTCGTACAGGAAAAATGCTGTGCTGCGAACATGAAGATGTTCATCCCGATATTTTGATTCTCGGCAAAGCTTTGTCGGGTGGTGTTTTACCCGTTTCCGCAGTGTTGGCGAATGACGAAATTATGCTTTCTATCAAACCTGGTCAGCATGGTTCTACTTATGGCGGCAATCCTTTAGCCTGTAAGGTGGCAATTGCAGCTTTGGAGGTTTTGGTGGATGAGAAATTATCGGAAAATGCGGAATATTTAGGCGAAATATTGCGTAGAGAATTGAAGGCGATTCCCTCCAATTTGATTACCGAAGTGCGTGGAAAAGGCTTGTTGAATGCAATTGTTATCAATTCAAGTGAAGACTCGAAATTGGGCTGGGAAATTTGCCTCAAACTGCGTGACAATGGACTGCTCGCCAAACCGACTCACGGCAATAAAATTCGTTTTGCGCCTCCTTTGGTAATGACCGAAGAGCAGTTGTATGAGTGTGTGGACATTATTCGGAAGACGATATTGGAGTTTTAAATCGCAGATTTCGCAGAGGACACAGATATTCACTGATATGAAAACCGAAATTCCATGCTGTTAGTGTAGCAAATAAATAATTAATATTGCTCTGCACAACTGTGTGCTTGTACGATTCAACCCACCCCTGCCTGCCGAGGTTTCGGCACAAGTTATCCCAAGAGGGGAGTTTCTTACGTAGTGCGATTTTTCCCCTCCTCGGAGGGGTTGGGGTGGGTTCCAATATATTACTTATCAACTTGAACAAGAATATTAAAAGCTTATTTGCGGGTCTATAAGCATCTGAATTTCGGTTTCCTTTTTTGGACTTATTCTATTGTCTTTTGTTCCATAGGAAGCCCCTGCGTTTCCCGATAAAAGTTTCCATTATAAACTGCCGCTGCATTTGTCATTGAGTTTTTCTGAGCACTTCCAAATACAAAGGATAGTCCGATAGATGCGCCTAATCCTATTCCACTAATTGTCATAATCTCTCTACCATTTCTTCCCCCAAAAAGACTGGAATAAGCTCCAATAATCACTCCTGCATAGCCGATATAAATCCCTAAAACTGATACACTCTTTGCCAAAGTAGCTCGTCTGTATTTTTTGAAATAGGACATTGCCAAAGGATCATTCTCAAAATACGGTTTTAGCTTTTTACCCATTAATCCTATGCTCTCAAACTTTTCATTGGAGTCTGCTGGACGATAGTAAAACCTTGGTTGTCCAAGCAAAATATCCCTTACCCTAATCTTTCTATTTCTTAGCGGAATTTGTTTTCTTGGAAACACTTCAATATAAGTTTGTTCTCGTTCTACCTCCTCTTTTTGTTGTTCTTCTGTTTGCTGTGTTTCTGACTCTTGTGCAACAATCACACTTGGACTTAAACAGACAAATAACAAGGATAGAATGGTGAAATATTTGAAGTAGGGCATTACTGAACTTTTTAGACTGATTGATAATGATAGGTAAAGAACAGATAATAAAACGTTGGTTGTGAAGAAGTCGTTGCTTTATTTACCACTTCAAACGTGAGAATTTTATATGTCTTCATTGTTCCCCCAAGAATAATCGAACTAACAAAGCCCTCTCCTGCTTCAAAATCTGCAAAATTGTAATTTAAAGGGTGTGGCTGACCTGTCCATTCTTCAATAATAGCTATTGAACTAATGAGAGTTGGCTTACCCACATGAAAAATATTTTTGAAAACCCTTCCCGATTCATACATAAAATACATCTCCTTCTCTGGCAATTCTCCACTCAAATCGTTCTCCACTACTTCCACTCTTTCCCCTTCAAAGGAATCGTCCCACATCAAATAATACCCAATCGAATCGGTGAACAAACTTTGGCGGTCGGTCAGTTGCCAATCGGGATTTTGAAACAATTGGGTATCAAAACTACCATCATTTTTTTGTGCATAAAATTCGATAAAATCGTCGCTGCCAAACGTTTCATTGGAATTGGAGGAAAGGAAAATCGGTACTTCCTCCCCTCGGCTGAACAGGTGAAAACCATCGGGATTTTTTTCTGCCAAACCCGCTTGCTGCAATGCACTGTAAGGAATACGGTACAGTCCATCTTCTGCAATGCGAAATTTGTAATAAGTTTGGTTGTAGTCTATCCATTCATTGAAGTAGGTTTCTTGGGCAGATAGAGCGATAAAAGCGAGTAAACAGAAAGTAATTGTTAAGGATTTCATATTTTTGATTTTGATGATTTTTGCTCGTTCAAACGTCATTGACTTTCGGTTTTTTATTTAGTGGTTTTGTTCCCCATTCATAGCCCATGAATTAATTCATGGGCTATGAATAGGGTTTGTAATCAGCAAATTAAAAAAACAATAAGGCTTGAACAGGCTTTATTAATTAAGTAAACGAAAAATCAAAAAAAGGTAAATCGAAAACCAAAAATACAACAACAAATGCCTCAATACATAGACCTTAGCCACACGATAGAAGACGGACTCGTCACCTACAAAGGGCTGCCTGCTCCAATCATTTGCGACTACTTGAGTCGAGAAGCCTCAAAGGGCGTATATGCCGATGGAGTAAGTTTTCAGATTGGTAAAATCGAGATGGTCGCCAATACGGGAACGTATATTGACGTGCCTTTTCACCGCTACGAAGACGGTAAAGATTTGTCAGAATTTGAAGTAGAAGCCTTTGCCAATTTAGAAGCGATTTGTGTTCATGCGCCTTATCAGGAAGGTTTGGCGGTGGATGTTTCATTTTTTGAAGGGCTGGAAATTGATTTCACGGGTAAGGCAGTTTTGGTGCGAACCAATTGGGCAGAGCATTGGAACACGCCACAATACTATGAAAATCATCCTTTTTTGACCGAATCTGCAGCCCTATTTTTGAAGGAAGCGGGCGTAAAACTCGTTGGTATTGATTCTCATAACATTGATGATACCCGCAGCAATGCCCGTCCTGTACACTCCATTTTATTGAAGGAGAACATCTTGATAGCCGAACACCTCTGCAATATGCAAGGTCTGCCATTGGACACGCCTTTTCGGTTTTTTGCAGTACCTCCAAAGGTGAAAGGAATGGGGACTTTTCCTGTGAGAGCGTATGCGATTTTGGGAAATTAGGAATAGACTATGCAGAAGCTTTTTTATTCATGGATATTGAAGATTATTTTGCATTGTGGAAATGATTTTGTTAAATTAGCACGAAAATTCTCAATCATTAACAATGCTAAACCAATGAACAATAAGTTTATCCCTACAATCACCTTCCTACTATTTTTCCTTTTTTCCTTCAATAGCTTCGCAGACCATGAGCCTTTGGTATGGGGCGAAATAGACGAAGCACACCTCCAAATGACCGAGTACGAAGCAGACCCCGATGCTTCTGTTTTGTACTTAGGAGATTATGCCGAAATATTTGGCGAAGATGTCGACTACAATAGCTATACGGCTTATAAATACGTGATGCGTATCAAAATATTGACCGAAGAAGGGCGGGAAAAATACGCTTCTCAAAAAATAGGTTATTTTCATGGTTCTGACGAAGAAATCAAATACGTTGAGGCGATTTATTATTAGTCAGTACCCGTGACCATGGATTTGTGGTGAATGCGATGGAAGGAGAGGGAGCGGTTTTTCAAGTTGTCTATAGCCTGCAGCCCAATCAAGTGCAGGTAGTCAGTACTTTAGAAATCAAAAAAGTGGATTTTAGCTCGCTCGAATAACAAGCCCTCAAAACTTTCTTTGATAAGGTGGTCGAGAAACATTCAGAATTGGTAGTGTTTGCGAAGGAGTAGTGAATTATATGCCTGTATTGCTGTATTGCTGTATTATTATACTGTTAGTAGATATCATAAACACAACTACCAACACAACTATCAACATAAACACCCAAACACTTGAACACACAAGACCTTTTCCAACTAAACATAGATGCCAATAAATTCCGAGCGACCAATGCCGTTTGGAATCAATTGCGTCTAAACGACCCTTGGAGTGTGGGTTATGTTTCAACACTAATTGAAAAACAACCTTTTGTGGCAAAAGAAGATTGGGAAAGCTATTATTATGAATCAGGTGAAAAACGACAAACAGCACTACTTCAATTGGATAACTCGTTTCAAAAGGTGCTCAACAACGACCTTTTGAAGCGAGAAAACCCAAAAGCCATCCAACAAATTCCTTTTCAATACCGCCAATTCAATACTCAATATGGCAGAACAAAAGCAGATTTTGAAGTAAAAGCAAAAGCACTCCAAAATCACTGCAATATAGACCTAACCTTAGCAGAAGCAGTTGAATGTGTGCGTTTTCGGGTGATTTGTGAAACCTGGAATGGTATTGTCATTAGAGAACGAGCTGCAATTCAAACCCTGCAAAAACGTTTTCCGCAAATCGAATTTAGGGTTAGTGATGGTGTCCGAGATTACCAATACGGCATTGACTACGAGCTGTTTCTAAACAACCAACTTTTGGGCGCTATTCAAATCAAGCCTCCTTCTTATCAACACGACAAACCCTACCTCCAAAAAGCCAAACTCGCCAATCAGCGAAAACACCAAGCTTACTTCCATACCTATCATCGAAATGTGCGTTATGTCTATGCAAATCATCGAGGGGAAATTTTGAACACGGATGATTTTTTGGAACGATTGGGGCGGTATTATGAGAAGCACACCTCTTTATAAGAAGACATTTTTCAAAAAAACGATAAAACTGTTTTTAAGAATATAGCCCAAAACTTGTCCAAAAAGTAGAAAAAAACTAAATTTATGGTTCAAATGTGTAGAAATTGTAGCAAATGATTCCCAAAAAGACCCTAAGTAAATTTATTGACGAATATTCTATTGAAGTTGTGGAAAGGCATTTGGTCTATTCCTATTTGATTCAAAAGAAGTTGGATTACACTACTCATTTGATTTTACAACCTTATTTCGAGGATTTTGAAATCCATGACGTACTCCAAGATTCTTTAAATAGTTCTAACATTGAGCTAAATTCTATTAAAGAACTTGAAAATCATTTAGAATTAATCATTCCCGAACAAGACAGAAAGCTAAACGGAGCATTTTTTACGCCCACCTATATCGTGGATTTCATCATTCAAGAACTTCAACCCAAAGCAACAGATAAGTGCATAGATTTGAGTTGTGGAACGGGTGCTTTTTTGGTAGGTTTGGTCGAATATTTCCAACAAAACTATGGTAAAAGTGTCAAATCCATTGTCCAAGAAAATATCTTTGGTAGTGATATTTTGACCTACAATATCAAGCGAGCCAAGATATTGCTGTCTATTTTGGCATTGGAGCAGGGCGAAACCTTAGAGGTATCGGACTTCAATCTGTATCACCAAGATAGCCTTAGAGCCGATTGGAACGAACAGGAGTTTGATGTGGTGGTAGGAAACCCGCCCTATGTAAAGTTTCAAGATTTATCAGAAGAGAATCGCACTTTTTTATTGAAGGAATGGCAAAGCATCAATAGCGGAACTTTTAACCTTTATTTTGCCTTTTTTGAGTTGGGATATCATTTATTGAAGGAAAACGGACGATTAGGATACATCACCCCTAACAACTACTTTACTTCTTTGGCAGCCAAAACATTGCGAAGTTTTTTCACTTCAAATAAGTGCGTATATAGAATAATAGATTTTAGCCACAAGAAAGTATTTGACGCTCAAACTTATACTGCATTGACTTTCTTGAATAAACAAAAAAACGAGGCAATTACTTACGATAAGATCAAAAATGAACAAATTCCTAGTAACTTTTTATTGAATGTAAATGGCTCCCCGAATTATCTTAAAAACTTGGAGGTCAAAAAGTGGCGTTTGCTCAAAACCAAAGAACAAAAAAATATTCGTCTAATAGAAACTGTTGGTACGCCTATTAAGCAATTGTTTGACATCTGTGCGGGAATTGCCACATTGAAGGATTCAGTTTTTTTTGTTGAAGAAAGTGAAATAGAAGGAAATTACTTGATTAAAAATACTGAAAAAGGTATATTCAAGATAGAAGTTGCAGCAACCAAACCTGTTTACAAAATTTCCGATTTCAAATGTCAATCTGATATTGAAGAGAATCAACGTAGAATTATTTTTCCGTACAATATCATCAGAGGTATCGCAAATCCTATTGAAGAAGAGAGATTTAAAAATATTTTCCCTCACTGTTATGAATATCTTTTGTCTGAAAAAAAGGTTTTAGAAAAACGAGACAAAGGAAAAGCGAAGTTCAATCCTTTTTATGTTTGGGGGCGAACACAGGGTTTGACCAAAGCAGGTAAAAAAATGCTGAATCCTACTTTTAGCCAATATCCAAGATTTTTGTTGGTGGAGGAGGAAGACGCTTTTTTTACCAATGGCTATGGAATTTACTTCAAAAAAATAGCAGAGATGGGAGAGTTATTTGACGATTCGATTCACCCATTGATGAAGGAAGAAAATAGGGATGTCAGCCAAAAAATACTCAATTCGGCGGTTATGCACTATTATGTAACCAAAACAAGTGTTTCTATTGCAGGAGGTTATCCCTGTTACCAAAAGAATTTTATCGAAAAATTCACTATTCCGAATTTCACCTTAGAAGAAGTGGAGAGGCTTAGGAATATGAATGATTGGAGGAAAATAGATGATTTTTTGATAAGTAAATATGGTGTGACTATTGAATTGGATGAAGGCTATATCTCACATAAGGAAAAAATTAAAAACGCCGTTTCCGCTGAAGCGGTGTCTGTAAATCTTCAATAAGTTTGGCACAAGGTTTTCCCATTCAAGCCCTTGCATACTAACCGTCGAACTTGCCTTCAAAAAACCATCTTTTTTGAGTTCTTCAACGCTTGCATATATTTTGGGTTCATTTGGGCGAAAATCTACAATTAACAAACAGACACTTTCGTATTTGTAGAACCTTTTTTGGGTGCTTTTGCGGTGGTTAACAGCTTGAAAAGATTTGATGTATTTTTCTACCAATCTTGGATTTACGTTTTTGAAAACTATCTGTTTGTTAACAAATTGCCTATCATCGTACTCTGGAACTGCAATCATATACACTTCTCCTAAAACCATATCGGGACACCTATCATGTAGGTTTTGAGCTTCTGAAATTGTTCGCTCATACATGGTATCAAAATTTTTCTGAATGCTGCTTACTTGACTTCTGACATTAATCGAAATCGTTCGAGCAGTGAAAACAGCTCCGAAAGGATCTACTACACCTTCTAACAAACCATCAGACAAAATTTCTTTTTTTCGTTTTACATTTGGGATAACACAAATATCTTGGTCTTTCTTCTTCAATGAACCCGCAATCTTGAGTTCGGGTACTCGCTCACCCAAAGGAGGATAAATTTTATTTTCATCAATTCCATGCCTAATCAATTCATGCTTAACAGCTTCGTGTATATTTAAAATGGGTTTGGAAGAACGAATAATCGCAGTTTTTGCTTTGTTTCCGCCTGTTATTACAGCGCTTTCAATCAAATATTTAAAATTGGTAACGGCTTCTTGTATTGTCATGTTATTTTTTTCGCTAAGATAATATCTTTTAAAGAAACTGAAAATCAAGACTGTCAGCTTAACATACCGCAATATTACTCACATTCTGACACCTCCACTATCTCCTAATGCGTCAAAATGTCAGTAAAAAAGGTCAATCTTTGCTATGGCATAACATTTGAAAAGAGTGACAACAGAATAAAACAATTAAAAAATCAAAATATAGCAATATGCAAACAGGTACGATTAGCGTTCAGACGGAAAACATCTTTCCGATTATCAAGAAATACTTATACTCCGACCAAGAGATATTTTTGAGAGAATTGGTTTCCAATGCCGTAGATGCTACCCAAAAATTGAAAACCCTTTCAAGATTGGGAGAAGCACAAGGCGAATTGGGTGATTTGACCATTGAAGTGAAGTTGGATGCAGAGGCAAAAACACTGACCATTAGCGACAAAGGGATTGGAATGACCCAAGAAGAGGTGGAAAAGTACATTACCCAAATTGCTTTTTCGAGTGCCAAAGAATTTGCCGAAAAATACGAAGGCAAAGATGCAGATAATATCATTGGACACTTTGGATTGGGTTTCTTTTCCGCTTTTATGGTTGCCAATAAAGTAGAAATCAACACGCTTTCACACAAAGAAGGCGCAGAGGCAGTCCGTTGGACAAGTGATGGAACGACTGAATATACGATTGAAGCAAGCGACAAGGCAGAGCGTGGAACAGACATCATTTTGCACATTGAAGAAGATGCAAATGAATATTTGAGAGAAGCGAGGATTGAAGAATTGTTGAACAAATATTGCCGCTTTTTACCCGTTGATATTCAATTTGGTACAAGGACAGAATATGTGCCTGTTGAAAAGGATGAAGCAACAATTGAAGATGCCGAAATTGTAGAGGACGATGCAGAAGCTACTGCAAATACCGACGAGGCTGCTGCTGAAACAACTGAAACGGAAGAACCCAAAGAGCCTGAAACAAAGGCGATTGAAGTTCCAAAAATTATCAACAGCACTCATCCGATTTGGAAAAAGAAACCAGCGGACTTGACCGATGAAGACTACAAAAACTTCTATCGTGCGTTGTATCCGATGGGTGAAGAACCTTTGTTTTGGATTCACTTGAATGTGGATTACCCCTTCAATTTGACAGGTGTTTTGTTCTTCCCAAAAATCAAAGCCAACATTGAAGTTCGCAAAGACCGCATTCATTTGTACTGCAATCAGGTATTTGTAACCGATCACGTGGAGGAAATTGTTCCCGACTTTTTGATGTTGTTGCATGGTGTGATTGACTCACCAGATATTCCATTGAACGTTTCTCGTTCTTACCTTCAAAGCGACCCTGAGGTCAAAAAAATCAACAAATACATTACCCGAAAAGTGGGTGACAAGTTGGATGAAATGTTCCGCAAGGAGCGTGAAAACTTTGAAGAAAAATGGGAAAGCATCGGTGTATTGGTGAAATACGGTATGGTAACAGATGAAAAATTCTACGATAAAGCCAAGAAATTCTGTCTATTGACCAACACAGAAGGCAAATTGGCGACATTTGATGAGTATCAAGAAAAGGTAAAAGCCCTTCAAACGGACAAAAACAACAAAGTGATTGTCCTTTACACCAACGACAAAGAAAACCAACACAGCTACATTGAGGCTGCAAAGAGCGAAGGTTACGATGTTTTGGAATTTGACCAACTACTCGACCCTCACTTTATCGGCAATCTGGAGCAGAAACTAACAGATGTGCAGTTTAAGCGTGTAGATGCTGACCCGCTCCACAAATTGATTGAAAAGGAAGGTGAAAACGTATCGGTTTTGACAGAAGACCAAGAAAAATCCTTAACCGAATTGTTCAAAGGACAAATTGGTGACGATAAGGTGATGGTGAATGTTGAGCCTTTGTCGAGCAGCGAAAATCCAGTGGTCATTACCAAACCTGAGTTTATGCGCCGTATGAAGGACATGAGCAATTTGGGTGGTCAAAGTATGTATGGTGATATGCCTGAGTTCTTCAATGTGATTGTCAATGCGAATCATCCTGTTGTTGCTAAAATCTTGGAAAGCGAAGGCGAGAAACAAACCGAAGCTGCAAAACAATTGTATGACTTGGCATTGCTTCAACAAGGTATGTTGAAAGGTGCTGATTTGACCAATTTTGTGAATCGCAGCGTGAATTTGATGGGATAATGCAGTGAATAATAGAATTCCATAGTGGATTGAAATAGTTTAGTTTTGAAACCCCTTGATGTCATTTGGAGATGTTAAGGGGTTTTTACTTTATCCAAACAATTTCGCTTTCACATACCTCGCTTTCATTTCTGCAATATTCACAATAGAAATACCTTCTGGACATTCCACCTCACAAGCACCTGTGAATGAGCAGTGTCCAAAGCCTTCTTTTGCCATTTGAGCCGTCATATCCAAAACTCTACGATGCTGTTCGGGTTTGCCCTGTGGCAAAGAATTTAAGTGATTGATTTTGGCTGAGGTAAATAGGGCAGCCGAAGAATTTTTGCAAGTAGCGACACAGGCTCCGCAACCAATACAAGCGGCTGCATCCATTGCCCTATCCGAAACTTCTTTTCCTATCAAAATGGCATTGGCTTCAGGAGCAGTTCCAGTTTTAGCGCTGATGTAGGCTCCTTGTTCGATGATTCTATCGAAAGCAGAACGGTCAACGACCAAATCTTTGATAACCGGAAAAGCTTTTGCCCTCCAAGGTTCGACTGTAATCGTTTCACCGTCATGAAAACTTCTCATGTGCAATTGGCAAGTCGTCATATTTTTGTGTGGTCCATGCGCTCGACCGTTGATAAATACACCACACTGCCCACAAATCCCTTCCCGACAATCGTACTCATAGGCAATCACTTTTTCGCCTTTCAGCACCAATATTTCATTTAAATGGTCAAGGGCTTCCAAAAATGACATATCTTCTGTAAGATCGTCGACTTCATAATCTTTGAAGCCTCCTTTTGCCTTGGGTTTGTCTTGTCTCCAAATTCTGAACGTTACTTTCATCGTATCTTTATTTATAGCTTCTTACAGAAGGTTTTACAAATTCAAACTCCAATGCTTCTCGATGTAATTTAAAATCGCCATTATCATATTCCCAAGCAGATACATAAGAAAACCCTTCATCTACTCGTACTGCTTCGCCATCGGCTGTTTGAAATTCTTTACGAAAATGAGCACCACAAGATTCCTCCCTTTGCAGGGCATCGGTACACATCAAAATTCCCAGTTCAATAAAATCAGCCAGCCGAAGTGCTTTTTCCAGTTCCATATTCATTTCGTCAGCATCACCAGTGACTTTTACTTCCCTCCAAAAATCTTCTCGAATTGCTTCAATTTGTTGAATGGCTTTTTCCAAGCCCGCTTTATTTCGACTCATTGCACATTCTTGCCACATGACCTTTCCCAATTCTCTGTGGAAATGGTCCACGGTTTTTGTACCATTGACTGCTAAAACTCGACTGATGTATTCCTTGACTTCTTGCTCTGCTTTCACAAATTCAGGATGTTCAGTCGTCACTTGTTGATGCTTCAATTCCGAAGCCAAGTAATTATTGATGGTATTGGGCAAAATAAAATAACCATCTACGCTTGCTTGAAGCAACGAATTAGCCCCTAAACGATTCGCTCCGTGGTCAGAAAAATTGCACTCCCCAACAGCATATAGACCTGCAATTGTTGTCATCAATTCATAATCTACCCACAATCCGCCCATCGAAAAATGAGCCGCAGGAGAGATTTGCATGGGTTCTTGGTAAGCATCCACACCTGTGATTTTTTTATACATCGTAAATAGGTTCCCATATCTATCTCTAATCGTATCGCTTCCAAACTTTTTGATGGCATGCTTAAAATCCAAATACACCGCATTCTTCAATCTACCCACACCATACCCCGCATCAATTCTTTCCTTTGCAGCCCTTGAAGCGATGTCCCGAGGAGCTAAATTTCCAAAACTTGGATAGCGTCTTTCCAAATAATAATCTCTTTCATTTTCAGGAATATCGTTTGCTTTTCGAGCATCTTCTTTTTGTTTGGGTACCCAAATTCGTCCATCGTTTCTCAGTGATTCCGACATCAATGTGAGTTTTGATTGAGCCTCGCTTGACTGTGGTAATGCCGTAGGATGAATTTGAGTAAAACTTGGAGCTGCAAAAAAAGCTCCTCTTTTATGTGCTTTCCAAATCGCACTTCCATTGCAGCCAATTGCCAAAGTCGACAACCTAAAAACCCTCGAATACCCGCCAGTAGCTAAAACCACTGCGTCCGCTACAAAACGTTTGATTTCGCCAGTGACCAAATCCCGTGCGATGATTCCTTTTGCTTTTCCTCCAATAACCACCAAATCCAACATTTCGGTTCGTGGAAACATTCTTACTTTTTTCGCTCTGACCATTTTAGACAATTGGGAGTAAGCAGCCAATAAAAGCTGTTGCCCTGTTTGCCCTCTTGCGTAAAATGTTCTTTGTACTTGCACCCCCCCAAAACTCCGATTCACCAAAACTCCTCCATATTCTCTCGCAAAAGGAACACCTTGCTGAGTAAAATGGTCAATCAATGGCGCAGACAATTCCGCCAAACGATAGGTATTGGCTTCTCTTGAACGAAAATCACCGCCCTTCAATGTATCATAAAACATTCGCCAAACGCTGTCTCCATCATGCTGATAATTTTTTGCAGCATTCACCCCTCCTTGTGCGGCAACGGAATGTGCTCTCCGAGCAGAATCTTGGTAACAAAAACACTGTACATCATACCCCAATTCCGCCAATGTTGCGGCTGCCCCTGCTCCCGATAACCCAGAACCCACCACAATAACATTCAGCTTCTTCTTATTGGCTGGATTTATCAATTTACTTTGGACTTGATAGTTTCTCCATTTTTCCTCCAATCTTCCCTGTGGAACTTTTGCATCTAATATCATACGATGATTCTTATTTGAAGTAAACAATAAATGGAACGATTCCGAACAAAATGGAAACAACAAGGGCATAAAACAATGCCACTTTTGATAAGATTTTCAATCCATTTTTATGGTAAAACCCAAGTGTTTTAAAAGCACTTTTCAGTCCATGATGCAAGTGAAAACCCAAAGGTATCATCAACACAGAATAGAAAATCACATAATAAATGTTGTGAAATAAACTACTTGCTACTTCATAAACATCTTCATTTCCAGTCGCATCTAAGCCTACCCCCTCTCCTAAGCCTAATTTAATTTTGGCCCAAAAATTAGCCAAGTGAACTACAATAAAAAGTAAAATAAAGATGCCCAACAAACCCATATTTTGTGAAGCCCAAGAACTGTTTTCCTGCCAATGATTGACAGCATATTTTTGAGGTTTGGCTTTTTTATTTTGAAGTGTTACTAATAAGGCGTACACTACATGGAGAATAATTGACAAATACAATACGTATGAAACCAATTGAATCAGTAGGTTTTCACGCAAAAAAGTCGAATAGGAATTGTAGACTTCTCTTGCCATATCTTTTGGTAAAATCAAAATGCAATTGGCAGAGAGATGCACAATGAGAAATAGGCAAAGAAACAAACCCGTTACTGCAATGATACTTTTTCTGAAAAATAAATTCATTATGTTGCTTGTGGTTTTGTTACTAAAAAAATCTTTGGATTACCTAAAAAAATAAATGGAAAGAAATAGTAAATAGTATTTATGACTGCAAAATAAGATAGTATCGGAAGTTTTTTAATGACGTGTGTCTATCTTTTGAGTGATTATGGTCACATAGTTGGGAAGGAAAGTAGGTAGTTGCTATTTCGTAAAAACTATTGAAGTTTGTTAATAAAGCAGCAAAACACATCGTTTGAGTGATATTACACAAATGATGATTTTTTTTTTAAGGAGATTGATTAACTTTATTAACCAAGAATTTCCCATGCAAAAGTCAAATATATAATTCTAATGAAAAAAATAGTTAGGTTTTGAACAAGCGATTTATCTTTTTGAAGAAAAAGGACAAAACCAATGTTTGATAACCCGAATCACTACCTATTCTTCTATGTTGAAACCCAGGTTTTATTGGCAGCCTTTGGAGAAATGGGGTATTGAACAAGAACATGAATATGAATATGAATATGTGTTCAACAATTTGATAAAGGATTTGAAAGCGATTTCAGAAGAGGAGTGAAAATATTTTGTTTGAAACAGAAAGGCTGAGTATCAGAGAATTTATCCTTCAAGATTTGGAGCAAACAAAAAAAGCTGCCCCCTATTTGGGGCAGCTTAGCCTAAAACAAACAATTATGAAAAGAAAACTACAAACTTTTTTATTTTTGAATTGATGATTTTTCTTGCTGTTGGCAAAAGCTTTTCACTTGAATCACTTCCTACCTCTTACTTCAGTTCAATATCTTTTATCAATTCCATGATTTTTTCTAAATACTGAGCATCAACCCTATTGAAGTCGTTGAGTCGGCTGCTGTCAATGTCTAAAACCAAAACTGTTCTTCCATCTTGAATGAGGGGAACAACTATTTCGGATTTTGACAAACTACTACAAGCAATATGTCCTGGAAACTCTTCTACATTGGGAACAATCACCGTTTCTTGTTGAGTAGCAGCATATCCGCACACGCCTCGATTCATTCTAATTCGAGTGCAAGCTAAAGGCCCTTGAAAAGGGGCTAAAACCAGTTCCTCTCCTACTCGACGGTAAAAACCTATCCAAAAGAAATCAAAACACTCTTTTAGCATCGCTGCGATGTTCGCTAAATTAGCTACCCAATCGCTTTCGCCTTCAATAACCGCTTGAATTTGAGGAATCAACTGTTTGTATTTTTCCTCTCTATCCAATTGCTTATCAATGATTAATTCGTGCATAATTTTACTTTTAACTTCAAAAAGCAAGATTTCAAATCATCAAAGAACTACTTGTAAAAAACAGTTATTTGATTTTAACAATCTACCTGTTTTTTGTTTCCATTACAAAAGTAATAAAAATCTGATTAGAAAACCACACTTTTTTGTTTTTTTTTTAAAAAAAATGGGATTACGTTAAGTAATCGTTAAAATAACATGAATTTATTCCAAATTTAGTAAATGACAGATATTGATTCCTTTTACTGGCTCACAATCCTGAGTCACTGTTTCGATAAAAGCATCGGTCAAAGCATCATCAATTGTAATTTTTGTAATTCCCTTTACCACCTTTGCTTCTGTGGGCGAAGGATGCGTCATCAATTTACGGAGAGCTTCGGGAGCAATATTCTCCAATGACAATACTACACGCAGCAGTTTCAATGCACTTTCTACATTCCCTGCTTTTTGGATAATCCCCAAAGGTAGCCATTGCAGTAAAGAGACTTTACCTTTTGGTTTTATTTCAATCAATTGCATCACCGCCAATGCCTTTTGAATTTCTGCTTCCTTATTCACACTATGCAGAAAAATGTCCTCTTCGCTGTAAAACTGAATTTGTTTAATTTTTCTTTTTTCGGTAATCATCAAATCTTTTGCATATCCTTCAAACTGAACGGACAAAGCTATTTTTCCAGTTTTAGGAACAACGATAGCCCCCTGTGTAGTAGAAAACTGTATTTTTTCTTTTGTCACAAAACTTAAACCCAACTCAGTATTTCTAAAATTTTTCATTTCAAAAGAACCTCCTATCATTTGACTGCCTAAATTTTTGCTCAAACTCTGTGCATTTTGCTGCAAAGTTTGAAGAGTCAATTGAAGTGATTGGTCTGCAATTGGATTGTAGTTTCTTTTTTTTAGAGGAGTGTTTTTGAACAATTTTTGGCTGATATCAGACAATTGATTGCGAAGCGAAGTACCAATTATTTTTCCCCAGAAATTATCAGAAACTTCTAAGGCTGAGATTTTTGCTTGCCGAAAATCATAAAACACTCTATCCCATTTTACCTGAATGGCATTGAAGACTTCAATATCAATAGAAGGACTGAAATGAACTTGCAGCCCTTCTGTGGTAAGGCTTAAGCTAAGGGTGGTCAAAGTCGCAGTTTTCAATTTTACTTGGATGAAACCCAGCACTTTTTGCTCATTTAATACAAGCCCTTTTGGTAAATCAACGGATAGGGCCACAAAAGTAGGTTCAATTTTATCAAGAAAAGGTAGGCTCATTGTTCAACAATTGATGTAAAAAACTACTTAAATGTAGGTATTTTTTCCTACAATCATTTGAATGTGTATATTTGTTTGATTAGAAACGGTTATTAATGCACAACACTCCTAAATCGCATGAAAGAACAAGAAACCAGTATTTCTTCTTCGGAAGCAAAACCGAAAAAAAATAAGCTTCTGAAAAAAGCTCAGTTATATGTATTCCAATTCTTTAAAGAGAATCTGGACAACATATACGTATATCATGACTATACGCATACTTACGAAACAGTGCAGGCAGCTGAGGAGTTGGGTGTTGGCAACGGGCTGAAAAAGACGGAAATTGAAATGGTGAAATTGGCGGCTTGGTTTCACGACACAGGATATGTAGATACGATTGAAGGTCACGAACAATGTAGCTTGAAGTATGCTCGGGAGTTTTTGGAGGAACACGAATATCCTGAGGAAAAAATTCAAATTATTGAAGGGTGTATTTTAGCTACTAAAATGCCTCAAAATCCTCAAAATATCTATGAAGAGGTGCTTTGTGATGCAGATTTACATCATTTGGGCAGCAAAAATTTCTTTGAAAAAAGCAATTTATTGAGAATAGAATGGGCAAATACAAATGCAATGAGCGGGGACTTAATAGATAGTATAAAACATGAGATTGGCTTTTTGAGTCAACATCGCTATCACACTCCTTTTGCACAACTCAATTTGAACCAGCGAAAATTTAAAAATGTAGTTGATTTAAAGAAGAATTTACAAGCTGCAAAGGATGACAAGAATAAAAGAGCTATTAAACAAGCAGAAGTTGAACGGAAAATTAAAAAAGATAAGTTTGAAATTGAAAGAAAGAAAACCAAAGATGAAATGCCAGAACGAGGTATCGAAACCATGTTTCGCATTTCCCTGCGTAATCACATCAATCTAAGTGCGATTGCAGACAGTAAAGCAAATACAATGCTGAGTATCAATGCACTGATTCTTTCCATTACTTTTTCCACTCTTGTTCCTCAGTTTGGAGATAATCCTGCATTGTTTATTCCCACCATGATTCTCTTAGTAGTCTGTATGCTTGCCATCATTACGGCGACTATGTCCACCATTCCTAAAGTCACGATGGGAACTTTTACGGAGGAAGACATTCGCCAAAAAAAGGTCAACTTATTGTTTTTTGGTAACTTCTTCAATGTTGATTTGAGTGATTATGAATGGGGCATGAAGGAAATGATGAAAGATCGAGATTACTTGTATGGCTCTCTGATTCGTGACCTCTACTTTTTGGGAAAAGTATTGGCTAAAAAATACCGCTATCTGCGATATTGCTACAATATTTTTATGTACGGTTTGGTGATTACTCTACTTGCTTTTGTGGTTGCGTTTCTTATATACAAATAAGTTTAGTGCTTGCGTTTTTTTGGCAAAACTTTAATTTCTGAACCACAAAAGGAACAAAGAACACAAAAGATTTTCACCTAAGGTTTTTTCTCATACTACATTGTACAAAATGATTTTTGAACCACAAAAGGCACAAAGAGCACAAAAGATTTTCATCTAAGATTTTTTCTTTTGTGTCCTTTGAATGCAAGATTACTTAATTGTAAAATTCCATATAGCTTTTACCCCAACATGGTCTTCCTATCCAAGCCCTTCAATAGAAAAGCAATCAAAATCACCAACATACAACCAATCAAATTCAACCACAAATAAGCAATCGTGATATACCCCAAATTATTGAGTACAAATATCACAATGACAATCGTTTCTGCAATCAAAGCAGCATAAAAAACGGCTTTTGAGCCTACACTTTTGAAGAAAAAGGCTACTGCAAAAATCCCTAAGATAGAACCATAAAATAAGGAGCCTATAATATTGACGGCTTCAATGAGATTGTCAAACAGAGATGCAGTTGTAGCAAATAATAGGGCAATAAGTCCCCACAAAATTGTAAATCCTTTAGAAGCGGCTAAATAATGCGCCTCACTTTTATCCGTTTTGATAGAACGCCGATACAGGTCAATCACCGTAGTTGTTGCCAAAGCATTCAACTCAGAAGAGGTCGAGGACATCGCAGCCGAAAAAATGACCGCCAATAACAAACCAATCAATCCAATCGGCAAATTATCCATCACAAAAGTGATAAACACATAGTCATTGTCTTCAATATCTGCATCGGGATTGTTGGCTGCAATCAATTCTTTTACTTCCTTTCGAATCTCCTTGTCTTGCGCCAATAGTGAAGTCACAGAAGCCCCTGCCGTCTGGATTTTACTTTCGTCATCAGCTTCAATTGCAGTAATCAAGTCATAAACGGCTACTTTTTTCTGTTCAAAAATGGCTTGATGTTGTTTATCTAAGTCTTCGTATTTTGTAGCGTAGGTGGTATTCTGCAAATCCAAAATATTTGCCTTATTGAAGTGAACAGGTGCGGGTGTGAATTGGTAAAACACAAAGACCATGATTCCCACAAACAAAACTAAAAACTGCATCGGCACTTTGAATACACCATTGAAAAGCAAGCCCAATCGGCTTTGAGTCAAAGTTTTACCCGACAAATATCGCTGTACCTGTGATTGATCCGTTCCAAAATAAGACAAGAACAAAAACACTCCCCCCAACATTCCCGACCAGAAAGTATAGCGATTTTCGAGGTCAAAGGTGAAATCTACCACATTCAGTTTTCCCATTTTACCTGCTACCCCCAATGCTTCTGAAAAGCCCACTCCTTGCGGTAATTTATATACACAGACCAAAAAAGCGGTAAACATCCCCGCTAAAATAATTATCATCTGTTGTTTTTGGGTCTGACTGACTGCCTTACTACCTCCAATAACTGTATAAAAAATCACAATTGCGCCAATGCCAATACTCGTAAAAGCCAAATTCCAGCCCAAAATATGCGACAAAATGATGGAAGGTGCAAAAATTGTAATCCCCGCTGCCATGCCTCTTTGTATCAAAAACAGGATTGCAGTTAAGGTTCGTGTCCTCAAATCAAAGCGGGTTTCTAAGTATTCATAAGCTGTGTAAACCTTCAATCGGTAATAAATCGGCAATACAAATACACAAAGTATGACCATCGCTATCGGCAAGCCAAAGTAGAACTGTGCGAACCTCATTCCGTCAGCATAGGCCTGTCCTGGAGTAGAGAGAAAGGTAATCGCACTCGCCTGAGTCGCCATCACCGAAAGCCCAATCGTCCACCACGGCAAATCCCTATCTCCCATCAAATAAGAGCGTACACTGTTCGCTTTCCTATTTTTCCAAACTCCATACAATACAATTATCAAAAGCGTTCCTACTAAAATTCCCCAATCGAGTGGATGCATATATCAATTAAAATTAAAATCAGAATAAAAATAAAAACTCCCAATCACCAATCCTCTATTCAAAACTTACCGAACTAATGTAAAGTATTCACATACCATGTATACCCCACAATTCCAAACATATAGATATTCAATAGCAGCGTTTCTTCAGGAGCCATAAATTGCAATAAAATAGTCGCCAACCCAATCACTCCAACAATCATCATGTATTGAAGAGACTTTTTTCGACCTTGCTTGTTGTTCAAAACAAAGGTTTTCGAAATAGGAAACAACATTCCCAAGACAATTCCTCCACTGATCATTAAGGAAGTGTTATCTATGCCCAAACCTGCAATCAACAAGGTCAGGCCAATCCCAATACAAGCTGCAAAATAGTTGGAAGTTTTGATTTGTTCTTCAGATAAGGCGTGTTTTCCATATTGATTGAAGCGCAACAAGGAATCAAAAATAGTAGTTGCAAACCAAGTAAAAAAGACAAATACCAAATAGATAGGTAATAGAATTGGGAAAATATTGGCAATCAATACCAAACCAATCACCAAAGCCCACCTAACCTCGCTTCTCATACTTGCTGTCCAAAACATGAACTTCAAAAAACTTCGATAAATCCAATGTTTTGCCTTCAGTGCTTCCACCATGCCCGACTTTGCATATTCCATTTCTGGATCCAATCGAAGAGCTTGGCGAAAATGCTCCAATGAAGTTTTGTGATTTCCCAACTCCAACTGCGCCCAACCTTGATTAGCATGTGTATAGGCATTTTCAGGATTCCGATTGAAGGCAGCCCGAAAAGTTTCCGCAGCTTCTTCCTTTCGCCCCAAGGTCACCAATACCCTTGCTCGCATATTGGTCGCCTCCACATTTTCAGCGTCCATTGCTAGAGCCTGCTCGAAATATGCCAAGGACTCTTGCATTTTTCGCCGATTAAAGTAAATAATTCCCAATGTATTGAAATACTCAGGATTATATGGATTCAACCGAATGGCTTCTTTAATAGTTGTTTCGGCATCGTTTAGTAAATCCTCTTCCAAGTAAATCATGGCGAGAATATAATGGCAAAAATCTTCGTTTGGGTCTAAGCCAATAGCAGTTTTAGCTTCCTCTAATGCTTCTTCCATTTTCTTTTGGCGAATATAACATAGTGACAATAATGCATGAGCATCTGCATTGTCAATATCTTGCGCCAAACCATTTTTTAGCTCTTTTTCTGCTAAATCATATTTACCTTGTTCAATCAACAAGTGTGCACGAGTTATAAAATAATCCATTAAGTAATGTTTGTAGGTAAAATTAAACATTTTTTTGTTTTCTTGCGGAATAAAACCATCAACTGTATTGTCTAACAAATAAACTCTGAATGGTGGCAGCAACTAAAATGCTAACAGATAACGAATTAATCAATCAAGCGAAGAGAGGCAATGAGCGCGCCTTTCAGGGTTTGGTGATGCGTTATCAGCAAAGAGTCGCTGCAACAGTTATCGGAATGTTGGGACAAAGTGTAGAGGCGGAAGATGTTGGGCAGGAAGTGTTTATCCGGTTTTATAAGTCCATTGACAAATTTCGTGGAGAGGCAAGTTTAGGTACTTATCTAACCCGCATTGCCATCAACTTATCACTCAATGAGCTTAAAAGACGAAAAAAAAAGCGGATGTTCTCTTTTTTTTCGACACAAGAGGAAGAAGTGCATGAGCTGCAAATTCCTGATACTTCCATCAATCAAGAACAGCGAGAAACACAACAAATGGTACATCAAGCGATTCAAAAATTAGAGCCTAAATTTCGGTCTATTGTATTGCTTCGATTGATTGAAGGTTACTCTACCAAAGAAACCGCAGATATTTTGGAATTGCCGATTGGCACAGTTTTGTCGAGATTGGCAAGGGCGCAAAAAAAATTGAAGGAAATTGTTGAATGGTTGAATGGTTGAATGGTTGGATTGTAATTATAATACTCTCTCTTTTGTCATTCTGGAGGAATCTCGTGGATGAATAGGAGAAAATTTATTGACAGGCAAGTGTTTCATAAAAGGATAAAATAAATGCTGTAAGTCCACGAATTATCAAAGAACTAAAAAGATAAAATGAACAAAGAATCTACATATAACCTCTTATTGAAGTCATTCGATGAATCTTTGACCAAGGCAGAACAACTGCAATTGGAAAAGGCATTGAATGACTCTGAGGAATTGCGAAGCGAAAAAGAAAAGTTTTTGAAAATGAGGGCAATGTTATCCAATCAACAAGAAGCCTATCACTTCAATTCTTCCTTTGAAGGGCAAGTTATGGCAAAGATACGTGCTGAAAAAATGCCTTCTAAAAAAGCAAGCCATGCAGATATAGATTTCATTACCGCCTTGGCTCTGTCTTTTCAACGATTAGCAGTTCCAAGTTTTGCGCTTATTTGTGTTATGTTGGTATATGTTTATTTAACCGCAGACACGTTGAGTTTACAAGCGATTATGGGAATTTCGGATATGTCGCCCGAAGATTTGATGCTTTTAAATATTTAAATATAAAATGAATTACAAACCAATCGTTATAGTCTTGGGAACATTCATCATAGGTATGGTGGTGGGATTACTGTTGGCGGGTATAGTGATTCGTAAACAACTGGAACCTGTCCGCAATTTACAGACAGCGAAAGGCATTAAAAATATGGTCGGTAACATAACCGCTGACGATACTACCAACCAATCTGCTATTTTTGAAGTGTTGAATGAAAACATTGCAGAAATGCAGGCTTTGGATTTGGAATACCGTGCTGAAATGCAAGTAAATATGGATTCATTGGCGAAAGACCTATACCCTTTACTCAGTGAACAACAAAACCTTGCACTTCAACGTCGTATCGAAAAAAACCGTCAATCCATTGACCAAAGGTTTGCTAAAAACAATCGTTTACTAGAACTGGAACAAAGAATTCAAGACTTAGAGTTGCAAATAACCGAACAAATTAAAGAAGACAATAAGGAATTGTTAAAGAAAGAATCTCCTTCAAATTCAACTAATTCTTCCAATGAAAAACCAAATATTGATTCTAATCCTTCAAAATCTAATGCTATTCCTTCCAAAAATCCTCCAATAATAGCTTCAACGTATCAGAAGTTAGTTGTTAATCGCACTTTCATCAAAGATATTTTAATGGGATACTATGGCGGAAACCCAAGATTGATTAATGCCTTTTTTACGATAAAATTCAATAGAGATACTTCTCAATTTCAGAACTTTATCCAACAAAATTTCACAGGAGATGTAGAACAATTACAACGAGTAATGAATAGACAATTTCGCATAAAAAATCGTTTTCGTCACTTCAAAAATAATGACAATCGCCCTGTTAAACCTAACAGAAAGGAGCAAATCCCTTCTCCAAATAATTCCCTTACAACTCCTCCTATGACAAGCCCTAAAAGCTCCAATCCTCCGCTTGTTTCTGATCCAAAGGAACAAACTTTGGAAAATGAATCTCTTAACAACAAAACGGAAGAGAAGATTCTTTCTTCAAAAGAAAGCAATACCGATTTACCAAACAATACTTCTACTTCTACTCCTAATCAAGGGCTATACAAAGCTGCTGAAAGAATGATGTTGAATCGAATTCTACAAAGACAATTTGCAGGCGATACCATAGCTATGCAACAATTCATTACCGATCAATTTCAAGGAGATACGCTATCATTTTTACAGACTACTAAACAAAAATTGAAAGAACAACGCCAAAGACGGCAAAAAAGAAGGGATTGGTAAGGCAACTCATCACTTCAATACTAATATTTCATGGAACACAATATGATTGGAATTCCGATGATGATTTGCCTTTTTAAGTGTCTTCCTCTTTTTATATTATACCAAATGCTTACACACACAAAAGCCGTCACAAATAAATTGTGACGGCTTTGATAATTATTCCACCTTCCACAGCGCACTTGCCCAATTCGGGTCAATTTTACCAATTTCAATTTGACCATTTTGGTTATGGATGTATTTATCCTTATACCAATTGTTTTGAATACGTACCCACCCACTATGTGTAGGAACGAGTTTCCACAAGGCACTTGCCCAGTTGGGTTGGATTTCTACTACTTCTAATTTGCTACCTGAAAAATTCAAATACAAGTTTGGTTTCCACTTATTTTGAATACGAACCCAACCACTATGTGCAGGAACTATTTTCCATTGAGCACTCCACCAGTTGGATACGGCGTTGGCTTGGATTGGACCATCTTCTATCTTCCCATTTTGATTGTGGATGTAATGGGTCTTTTTCCAGCTATTCTGAATACGGACATAACCAGGAGACGCTGGAGACATGACATTCGAAACGGTTGTTGTTGTGACAGGTGGTTTGGGAGTAGTTGTACTGGTCTGTGTAGAAAGTTCTGCACTAACTACCTTCCACCATATT
Source organism: Bacteroidia bacterium (assembly GCA_030427245.1). Classification (GTDB taxonomy): domain Bacteria; phylum Bacteroidota; class Bacteroidia; order Chitinophagales; family UBA2359; genus JAUHXA01. The sequence goes on from JAUHXA010000031.1 coordinate 30,467, forward strand.
AATTTATTTTTCTGTTCTGATGCATCCAGACTTTTAAGCTTCGCTTTTCCATCTTCAAGGTAGGCCGTCTCATAGGGATCCGTGGTTCCTTGAATTCTTACCAAATCGGGATGCTGTTCATTTTTTGAATTAAGCCCCCATACTAAACCACCCCAGGCAGGTCTTTGCGAAGTTTTTGTAATTATGAATCCCCCATTAATCCTATCAAGATAAAGTTCTGGATTCGAACGATTTTGGAGTCCTCCAATGTTTTTGCTGCTCCCGATGGGAATAAATTTCCACTGTGCACTTAAATCGTTGGCTTGAATAGGGCCATTTACCAGTTTACCATTTTGAATGTGGAGGTAATGGGTGTTTGTCGAGCTATTTTGAATCCGAATAAAGTCATTATCCAGCCAAATATAACCTGTGGGTTTTGGCTGTTGTTTGTTTGTGATAGTAGTAGTAGGTTCTGGTTTGCTTATAGGAGCTGTGGCATTGGGATTGGGTTTGTTTGCAGGAGCTTTATGCTTAGTGGCAGTGAAAGTCCAATAGGCATTTGGTCGGTTATTGTGTGGCTGATGATAGGTATTGTTGTCTGCTACATCTCCTGCCACCAATGCTTTGTTGTATTTGCGGTCGGTAATAATGTACTTTCCTGCAATGGGACTTGGTGTGATTTTCCATTGAGCGCTTGTTTGTCCATTTGGGTCTTGATGTCGAATCGCAGTGGTAAGATAACCATAATCTATTGCAGTCAACGCTTTATTGAATTTAAGGTCATAAATATAATAGTATCCATCGACTGTTGGGATAAAATACCAACTGGCATCGGTGCGTCGAAAGTCTGCCGATTGATGATAGACACCACTGCTATATACATTGCCCGTTACCAATGATTTGTTGTGCTTCGCATCGGTGATGTAATAAGTGACATTCAAATCTACCAATTGATTTTTAGTAGTCGTGCTTGTATCTGTTATGTTTGAGTTTGAAGTTGGGCTTGAATTTGAGTTTGAGTTTGAGTTTGAGTTTGAAGTAGGTTTTGGAGGGGCGGGCTTTTCAGCTTCAACGGTATAAAAGAATCCCTGATTGCCGCCTGTCGCTCCAATATTTGCACCTTTTTTAAAATTGGAGTGGTCTGTCTGAACGGGTACTGCAAAACGACCATCTGCCATCATTCCAAAAGCATATACATCCAATTTCTGGTGCATCCAAGCCAGTTGAATTTCAGAGGGAGTAGCTACCTCCCATCTCCTTACTGTTGCGATGTTTTGAGCTTGGGCGAGAGAAAGCCCTGTTTGGCTGTGGAATTTGACCACTCGATTTTTGGCAGGCAGTTTCTTCAAGTGATAAAAATCTCCTTTAAATTTAAATCCTGTTAGAATACCCACCTTATTCAATTTCAATCGAAAAGCCTTTCCATCGGAGTCATTTTTGTAGGGATTGTTTCCAATCGTTGCATCCAATTTGCTGTGAGCAAAATTGGGTCGGGTAGCCCAAGAAATCCCCTCATCGTTTTTCCAAATAAGCGTGCCATTTGCTCCTTCGGTGAAGCTTCCACCGTGATAGCTGTTGGTGTAGGGATTTCGTTGGAAGCTGTGGTTCAGTAAGGCTTCTTTTAAGGCTTGCTCATGTCCAGGTGCTTGTATTGCCCAAGTTGGACTGAACCAGTTGGGTTCGATTGGAGAGAGTTGAAGTTTGCGGTTTTGTGTGTGCAGGTATAGACCATCCTCTGTTTTGATTCGGTACCAATTGGAGGTGTTGCCTGTTCGCTCAATGACCCAAGCCCCAAAATGTGCGATTGGATAAGAGGCGGGTTCTTTCAAGGATTCAAGGACAAGGCGAGACGTTTTTTTATCGGTGCTGTTGTATTTTGCCAATAAGTATTTTCCACTTGCAACGTGTTGAATGCGTGCCCTTCCTTCCATGACATGGATGATTCTCCAATTTTTTTCATCCTCTGCTTGTGTTTGTCCCAAGAGTACGTTTCCGTTTCTGTTGGCTTGAATGGATTGGTTCAACCAAGCATTTTGAAATTGGGCAATTTGAGAATTGGGCTGGCGATTGCTTGGTAAGAATTGCACGGCAGGTTTTCTTCCTGGTGTGGGTTGGGTTTTTACGTAATAAAATCCGTCATTCGTCCCTCCAATGTTTTTGTTCAGCCCCATTTTGTAGGTTTTGCCTTTGGAGTCGGTAAAGGTGTGTGTGACGGGCATTACGAATGAGCCGTCTGCAATCATTCCTCTTGAGCCAGATTTTTGTAGATAAAACATCGCTCTTAGAACTTCCGCTTCTGTTGCCAACCTCCAATTATTGGAGTAGGCGAATTGTTTGGCAATCTCCAATGTCTGGTCAGGGGCTTTGTAAAACTGTACGTCCAAGACTTGCACTCCGTTTAAGCCTTTCTTTTTGCCGTATTCTACTGGAATTTCGGGGTACTCAAAGGTGAGTTGACCTCGTTCGGCAGGTAGCGAAACATTGAAGTAGAGTAGTTCTTTGAAAACCGTAATTTTTCGACCATCCATCTCGTCTTTAGAAACGGGAGGATTGGGATTTAGCGAAGTGGTAACGTTTTTGAGCTTCCATTCGGCTGCTTCACGGAGTTGGTTGTCATAGTTTTGTGTATTGATGACATCCGCTACTTCTTCTCCAATCAACATTCCTGCTGAGACCAATGTTCCGACTATGCCTGCAGCAGCACCTACACTTCCCATCGTTACGGATTTTCCAACTGCCTTTCCTACAATCTTCCCTATTACTGTCTTCACACCTTTTGCAGTCTTTCCGAGTGCTTTTGTTATTTTTTTGCCAGCATTTTTCAAAGCCTTCGCTGATAATTTTTTTGTGGCTTTCTCAGCTGCCTTTTGGGCGTTTTTTTCTACTACTTCTTCTGTGATTTCTTGGGTGACTTTCTTGGCAGCGTCATCTGCCACATCGTCGACTTGTTTACCTAATTGCCTTTTCAACTCTTCGAGTTCCTCAAAATCTCTTGCCTTGATTTCATTATTGAGTTTTGCAGTATGATTTGCTTGCACATAAGCTTGTCTGTACACATAACTACCTGTTGCGACCAAACCCAAGGTAGCAACACTCGCTCCAATTGTTCCCTCCAATACTTCGTGCATGTCTCCTCCAAGTGCTTTTAGATTGACTCGGTCTCCGAAATCGGGAATCGTACCTGCTATTGTTGGTGCTAACAATTTTGCCAACTGTTCATCCCCTTTGGGCGTGGAATAGATTTCATTGATTTCGTCTGCAATGAAGCCTTTTTTGGAAGCTCTGTCCCGCATTACGTCCTGCCAAATACTCAGGGTTGGATACTTGTATCCACCACTAGGAGCAGGTTGGAGTCTGGCATCGTCTGCTCCTGTATGGATTTTCCATTGCTCTAATAATTCAACAGCAAAGAGCCACTCTTTGCAAGAGATACAATTGTTGAAGCGTTTTTGATAGGCTGTTTGGGCGGCATTGGGATGGATGGTTTCCAATGCTTTGTAGAGCTCTGCAATCATATAGGGCGCATATTGAAAACGCCGTACTGGGTCTGTTTTCAACTGTGCTTGTAGTTGGTTGATGTTGTTTTGTGAGCTGGGTTTGTTTTCTTTTGCAAGCAGTTTTCTTGCTGCTGCTTCCATCAAAGGACGTTCTTTGGTGTTCCAAAAGTCTATGATGGCATTGTACTGGTCGTAGTTTGTGCATGGACCACTGCCAGCGGGGATTAGGTCAGGGGAATCTGGTACTGGTCCTGTAATGATTAGTGTTTGTGCATGGATTTGCATACTGAACAAACACAGGAATAAGGTGATGAGGAGTGAATTGGAATTAAAGTTAAATTTGAAATGTAAATTGAATTTGGTTTTCATCATGACTGTATTGTACTTTTGGTTTGATACAAATGTACGGGGTCATGAGGGGGGAAACTTGGACATATTCTGCAATTGTATGGACAAATTCGGCAAGTGGGGGGGGGCTAAGTTTTGTATTTGTGTTTGTTTGTGATGATTTACCTTCTTATGTAGCAATTCTTATCCGTACAATTATGAATTTTACACTTAGGCAAAATTTTAGTGTTTGGCTATTTACAAATCTAACCGTTTTCCATCCTTCCAAACCTCTACCAAGGCGACATGATTGGGATTGATGGACATCAAGAAAATCATGGCATCGTCAAAAGCTTCTTCTATGGTTTTGCCGTCACTCAAACCGAGATAGAAGCCTTTGGCAAATTGAACGGCAGCATTGTCGTCAACAGGCACATTGTTGCCAATCACATACATTCCAAACTGAGAAATGATTTTAGCTTGTGTAGATGAATTGCAAGCATTGAGTAACACTGCTTGAGTATGCCCTTTTAGGCGGCGGAACAAACGTTGGAGGATGGCTGTGGAAATAAGTTTTGCTTCATTCTCATTATTGACCATTACAATACCCCGAGAAGTACCATGCCCTGCAAAATGAATGATTTCGGGTTTGTCAGTCATAGCTCGAAGTAATTCTTCCATCGTTAGACTGAATTGAGGAATCAAGAAATCAAATGAATGAGATGCTCGTCCTCGTTCCAATTCTGCTTTGATAATTCGGTATTCTCTATCTGTTTGCATCCTTGACTCATTAGTGGGATTCGCTGCCAAGAACAGGAATTTTTGCTTTTTTGAGGATTCTTGAGTATTGGTGGAGGGCATTGCTAAGTATTCAATGGAAGTGGATTTATCTTGATTGAAAGAGCTATATAACCGACTAATAGAAGGAGGTTTCATGCTTTGGGCAGATTTATAATGTAATCCCTTTAAACCCTGCATATATTTTTCTTGAAGCTGCAAAGGGTCTTTAGAGTCGTTTATTTGATACTGTGCCTTGACTTTTCCTTCACCTGCAATCTTTTCCAGTTCTTTTTCAATTCGTAGAACTAGTTGCCTCGTATTGGCTTGAATCACGATTTCTCTACGTTTATAATCTGCTTCCACAATTGCTTCACCTTCATTGGTTTCCAACCATATACCCTGTTGCCATATCAAATCCAATCTCGACAAACGATTGGCTGCCACAATGAAACGCTGTATAAAAACACTTGGCAAAAAACGATAGTGTTTTACTGTCTTATATTTCCGCCTCCGAATACTTGGAGCAAACTCTCCAGTTAGGTATTCTCCCACTAAAAAATCTACTTCTGAAGGTTTTCGCTTAGGCAAAAATGTAGGGACAACAAAGCTCCTTTCTTTCAATGGCTTATATTCCCATTCATTTTCTTTTTCAGTTGTCTCAAAACATAATTCCGTACTCAACATGAAATCGATGAACAGCTTTTTCTCTACATCTGAGTGCGTCCCCCAAATTTTGCACAAATGCCGATAGTTTAATTTACCTTGATTGGAGGTTAAAATTTCGGTAATTGCACCTGTTCGATTCAAGATTTTATAGATGGCTTCAATTACCCAAGATTGATTCAAGATAATTTTACCGTTGAAGTAGTTGGATTTACGATATAAAACTCCTGTATCGTGGAGATAAGTACAAATAGTGGTGGCGGATTTTACTACGGCATGTTTAGTACAAATCGTTTTAAATTCCACAAATTCCATAGTTTTTTGTCCTTGTCCTTGTCCTTGTAAGGATTCAATCGCAGAACGAACTGCAATCCAAGAATCAGGCAGTTCTTGATTCAGAAAGGCTTGGAGGCTCGAGGCTCCCTCCAATTTTTCTTCGAGTATATCCTCCAATGTGGCAAATCCTCTACCTGTTTTGGCACTGACCTGCACAAAATCCAAAATCGGATAGTGTTTTTGATAGTACTGCCGTGTCCGCTGCATCAAGCCTTTTTGGGCATCTTCAGGTGTATCCACCTTGTTCTGCAGCACCAAAATCGGACTATCCTGCCCAAAACATTTGGCATACTCCAGCCAATAGAGTAATTTTTCATTTTTGTAGTTTTTGCCTTGCCAAAGATGAAAAGGTTTTTGCTCATTTTCCCAATCCCATACCAAGACAAATAATGCCCTCGTTTGCATAAACAGTCGATGTGTTGCATGGTAAATGTCCTGCCCTGCAAAATCCCACATCTGTAATTCGACTCCTTCAAAGTCCCGCCTCAATAGTGCAATTGCATGAGTGGAATCGTGTTGACGATTGAATACAAAATTCTCCTGCTCTGACAATCGACTGACAATTTGTGTTTTGCCTACATTGCCATTGCCGATGAAAATCAATTTAAGGATTTTGTTTTTGGATTTGCCTTTTTCAAGGTCTTCGAGGTAGTTTCGGATAGATTCTAAAAAGTAATTTGCACTCAAAATCTCTTGGGGGATATTTTCAATGGGGTTGCCAGATAATTTTAAGCTATTTAATTTTTCAAGTTTGCAAAGCGTATTCCATGTAAGTTCGCTTATTTGATTATGTCTAAGGTCTAAGGATTGTAGCTGCTTCAAATCTTTCAAAAAGCTCACATCGCTAATTTGATTATGTCTAAGATATAAGGCTTGTAGTTGCTTCAAATCTTTTAGAAAGCTGACATCACTGATTTGATTTTTGGATAGATTTAAAGTTTTTAATTTTATTAATCCTTTCAAGCTCGCATCACTGATTTGATTGTAACTAAGGTCTAAGGTTTCTAACTGTTTCAAGCCTTGTAAAAAGGGGATATCACTGATTTTGTTTTCACTAAGCGATAAAGCTTTCAGCCGTATCAATTCATGCAAAAAGCTTACATCGCTGATTTGATTATTGAATAGATTTAAAGCTTTTAGTTGCATTAATCTTTTCAAAAAGCTCACATCGCTGATTCGATTGTAGCTAAGGTTTAAAGCTTCTATCTGGGGCAACTCTTTCAAAAAGTGCACTTTAATGATTTGGTTGTAGCTAAGGTCTAATACTTTTGTCTGCTTCAGTCCTTTCAAAAAGCTCACATCGCTAATTTGATTGTGGCTAAGGGATAAAGAATATAGCTGCTTCAGTCCTTTCAAAAAGCTTACATCGCTGATTTGGTTGTAGCTAAGGTCTAAGGAATGTAGCTGCTTCAAACCTTTCAAAAAGCTTGCATCACTGATTTCATTGGAGCTAAGGTCTAAGGAATGTAGCTGCTTTAAACCTTTCAAAAAGCTTGCATCACTGATTAAATTGTAGTGTAAGTTTAAAGATTGTAGCTGAGTCAATCCTTTCAAAAAGCTTGTATCACTGATTTGATTTCCAATAAGGTATAAAGATTGTAACTGAGTCAATCCTTGCAAAAAACTATAATCGTTGATTTGATTTACGCTAAGGTCTAAAGATTGTAGTTGCTTCAAACCTCTCAAAAAGCTTGTATCGCTGATTTGATTGGAGCGAAGGCTGAGTCCGATGATTTGCTGTTGTTCATTTAGGAGGAAACTGTTTTGCCCTTTCTCCCAATCTATTAAAATTTCTTTACAATCTACTTCTTTCAATCGGATTCCATAGTATTTTTCTAATTCTAGTATTTGTTTGGGGTTTGCCATAGGCAGAGGCGATGTTTATTATTAGTTGAGCATCAGGGTGAATGAAAAATCTTTTTTGTAATAAGATAGCAGTTCTGAAAACCAATAATTTGCAGAATAATATTTTCATATTAAACTATTGTCGAATTCGATTTTCATATTGATAGCCAAACAAAAATATATCATCCATATGACTTTTCGTTTGCCCTAAGTTGAGCATAAAGATAGTGCTTACATAGTGCTTGAACGGAAACTCTTAACTAATTGAGTGTTAAAACATAACTAAACACTTAAACAGACGAACTTTTTAAAGTTTCCCCATATATCAATACCTTCAATAAATTCCTAATAAATTAACATCAAGTTGCTATAAGAATATAAAAATTGAAGGAAAAAGTTCGTTTGTTTTAACCATTAGTTATGTTTTGATAGACAGACAATTATCTCTTTCCGTTCAGGCACTACATAACTTACTTAATAATGTCTTTCATGATAAATTTGATGGACATTTGACGCAAAATTGGAGGTAACTAGCCCAATTCTATGTCTTATTTGGCAATTCCCATTTCTACCAATATTTTGTCTAAGTCTATATCTGTTTTGTTTTCATATATCCATGCTTTTCCCTCTTTTATTTAGACGTGAAAGGTAATCGTATGCACAAATTCTCACCACTTACCTAATCAATTCCCTCGGAGGAAACCCATACACCTTCGCAAAACAACGAGAAAAGTAACTTGGAGTAAGCCCCACATTAAAAGCAACTTCGGAGACATTACCTTCCCCATTTTCGAGCATAGCTTTGGCTTTAGCTAAACGGATATTGCGGATAAATTGGGTGACGGTGTAGTTGGTGAGGGCTTGGATTTTTCGGTAGAGTTGGGAGTTGCTCATGTAGAGGAGTTCACTCAGGCGGTTGACATTGAGGTTTTCGTCGTCTATGTATTTTTCGATAAGCATTATGACTTTTTTCAAAAAACGTTGCTCTGGATTGTCAGTGGTTTTGATGGGTTGGTATTGGAGGGTGATTTGTTGGTATTTGCGTTGTTGATTGTTGCGGGTGGTGAGTAGGTTTTTGCTTTGGAGGCGGAGTTCGTCAGCATGAAAGGGCTTGGCAATATAGGCATCTGCTCCCTGCTCAAAACCTTCAATGCGGCTTTGGAGGGCAGCTTTGGCGGTGAGTAAAATAATGGGAATGTGACTCGTGCACTCGTCTTGTTTGAGGTCGGCACAAAGTTGGTAGCCATCTTTGAGAGGCATCATGACATCGCTGATGATGAGGTCGGGAATACGTTCTTGTGCCATTTGGAGTCCATCTTCCCCATTGTAGGCTTGGAGGATGATGTATTCATTTTCTAAAATGCTGCGGATGTAGATGTGGATGTCGGGATTGTCTTCTACCAAGAGTAGAACGGGAGCTTTTCTGTTTTTTTGTTGATAGTTGTGTTTAGGTGTTTGAGTGTTTAGGTTGATAGCTGTGTTTGAGTGTTCTGGCGATAGTTGTGTTTGGGAGTTTGGATTGATGGCTGTGTTTGGGTATTGTGTTGATAAATGTGTGATTGGAGGCAAATGCTGTTCTTTGGCGACTTGTAGCGGTAATTGTAGGGTGAAAGTCGTTCCTTTGCCTACTGTTGAATCCACTTTGATTGTTCCCTCCAATAATTCAATCAGTTCTTTGACGAGGGCGAGACCAATGCCCGTACCTTCGGCTTGGCGTGTATGACTACTATCAGCTTGATAGAAGCGGTCAAAAATATGGGGCAGTGCTTTTTCGTCAATACCTTTGCCTGTGTCTTCTACGATGATTTGTGCTTGAATGTTATTGGAGTGAATGAAAGAGAGTTTGAGTTGGCAGAGGATTTTGCCTTGTTTGGGTGTGAATTTGAAGGCATTCGAGAGCAAATTGTAGAGTATTTTTTCGATTTTATCGGCATCGAATAAGACAAGTACTTCTTCATCTTCGTGGGCATCGGTGATGAAATCGAGTTGTATTTGCTGTTTTATGGCGAGGGTTTGAAATGCCTGAACAATGTCCTCTGTGAAATTACTGATAGAGCCATGTTGTAGCTTCAATTCCATCTTATGCGCCTCTATCTTGCTGAGATCCAATAGCTGATTGACGAGATTGAGGAGTCTATTGGCATTGCGGTGGATGATTTGGGCTTGTGTATGGATTTTGGAAAGGTCATTGCTGCCTAAAATTTGTTGGGCAGGCCCTTGAATCAGTGTAAGTGGCGTGCGGAGTTCGTGGGTGATTTGGGTAAAAAAACGGGTTTTCAACACCTCCAATTCTTGCAGTCGTTCTACTTCCTTTTCCTTTTCTTTGGTTTCAAATTCGGTTTGAAGTTTTTCGGCGTGTTTTCGAGACTCGTTGTCTTTTTCATTGAATAAGACCTCAGCGTAAAGTTGGTAATAGTGCAATGCTTCTTCAAAGTTCCCCAAAACCTTGTGACAAAGGTGCAGGTAGTCATATACGCTTGCTCTTGGGTCTGATTTGAAATAGGCTAACTGTTCCAAATCTTGTAGCGTTTTGAGTGCAAGGGCATACCTTCCTGAATGAAACTGAATTCGACTTCTTCTAAATTTGACAAGGTATCTACTTTCGATAAACTTTGAGTCGTTTACTGACTCAATTAGACTTTCAACAGTCGTACAATGTTCATCTGCTTCCTCCAATAATTTCATTTTTTCTCTTTCCTCTTTTTGAAGTGCCAAATTCAGTAAGCCCTCAATAAGGTCAGAATATCCATCTGCAAGCGAAAAAGAAGATTGGGTTTGTTGGGAAATGACTACACATTTTCGGGCATAATCAACGGATTTTTCGTACTGCTTCAAGCTGCTATACAACTTTGAAAGTACCAAATAGTTGTCGTGTTGAAGTATGAGATTGCCTATTTCTTTGCTGATTTGGAGTGCTAATTCTGCATATTGGATGGATTTATGTTTATCCCTCATATAATGGGAAAGATGATTGTAAGCAACTGCCAATTTCAACTTGTCTCCACTTTTCTTGAAGCCCTCTATCGCTTGAAAATAGTGGTGCATGGCTTTTTCGTATTTTCTTTGATTGCCATAGTTGGTTCCCAACATTGCATGAGATAGCGGAATCAGGTCTTTGGACTGGATGTTTTCAGCCATTTCCAATGCTTGAAACAAATAATATTCGGCTTTTTGATATTGTTTGGCAAAAACAACATAATAGTTGCTCACATCTTGGAGGGTTCTTACAATTTCTTTTTTATCATTTGTTTTTTTAGCTACTTCAAGTGCCTTGTGTATGGTTTCCCTATACAAATCAAATTTTCCCAACAGTCCATAAATATGACACTTTGCCCTATATGCCTTGGACATCAGCCTGCTATCATTTAGATTATTCGCTAAATCCAACATTTGATTGGCAATATCATCTGCCTCATCAATCGGGTTGTAGTGCATCTTTTCAATTATCTTGATAAGCAATTGAAACTTTTCTTTGCCTTCTGTATGGGAAAGTTGATTTTTTAACTGTTGGAGTTCGATAGGCATATATATGAAAATATCGTGGGATTACTTTACATTCCTTTCAATAAATATCGAAAAGTTATGTGTGTTTTAAAAGGATATTTGACAAAAATCATGCTGAAATAATATAGAGAGTAGAATTGATAAATTTTCCTGATGTAGCTATATTTTGGTGGAAAGTAAATCCTTTGTCATACTACTATACAAAATGATTTTTGAACCACAAAAGTATCAAAAGGGCACAAAAGAGGTTATTGAATTTCAGGTCTTTACTTTTGTTTTCTTTGTGCCTTTTGTGGTTGAATTAAAAATGTACAGTAGTATGATCCTTTGTGTTGTTCTAACTGTTGAAAAGAGGAATTGTAAAAAATAAAACATGAAACACCTACTTCTCCTATTTATGCTCTTGACTTCAATCCATATAAAAGCCGACTATCGCCCGATTCCAATACCCAAACTTTTGGATAGGTCTCGATTGGTTGTTACCGCAGAAGTTGTAAAAATTGAAGATACTTTTTTTGAAGCCAAAATTACCAAAATTCACAAGGGGAATTGGGAACTTCAATATCCCATCAAAATACAAAAGTTCAACAATTGGACTTGCGCTCAAATAAGAGCCAACTATCAATTGGGTCAAAAAGCCATTTACTTTCTACAATTCAACCCCGAAACCAAACTTTTTTATGCTTTGAGTGCAGGAAACGAAGGTGAGATGCCGATTTTTGAAGGCTGTGTTTATCAAAAAATGTACACTCATGGTTTAGAACCCTTCAAGGAAGGACATGGAAAATTCGATACTTCGCACGGAACAATCATCGGATTTCAATACTCACTTCAATCTGTCGAAACGGCTATCCAAAAATACTTCAACCAAAAAGAAAAATTGGAGGAACAAATTCAAGATGGAAGCATATTGAACTTGGCGAAAATAGAAAGCAATGAATTTTATCGAAGAATTATGATTGAGTTGATTTATGGCAATCATGAATTGAGTACTTTACTTTACAAAGAGGTAGTTGAGAAACGGAAAAAGCATTGATTTTCACTTCTTAAACATCCTCTTCACCCCTTGCCGCACAATATCCAACTTATCAAAGCGATTCGCCCTCTTCAATGCTTTAATCAAATGTTTCCTTGTCCTTAATTTGGTTCGATAGTGAGCATCCAAATCCAATTGAGTATAAGAAGTGGCGACAGTCATGGCTTTTTGCATCAATAATTCGTGACTCGAAACAGTACAATCAAAGAAACCTGCTTCAACGGCTTTGTTGGGAGAACATTCCTCCGACAACAAGACAGTTCTCACAAAATGAGCAGGAGTCAATCGTTGCCGACAAACCTCAATAGCCGTTGCGGGCATCGTCAAACCAATCTTAACTTCATTGGCGACTATTTTAAAATCCCCTTCCACTCCAATTCGATAATCTCCCGAAAGCAGCAAAAACACGCCCATCGCAATTGCATGACCATTGCAGGCGATGATGACAGGTCTTGGAAAAGACAGCAGCCTTGTCGTGAGCGCAAATCCTTCATTCAACATTGTGAACGCCTTTTTAGCTCCCGATTTGAGGACTTTCAAATCAAAACCCGCACTAAAAATATTGTCGTAACCTGTAATGATGACAATTGCCAAATCTTTTTCTGCTTGGTCCAAGGCCTTGTTCAGTTCCGCCAACATTTGGGGAGACATCAGGTTCTTTCCGCCATCGTTCATAGTGATGGTCGCTATTTGGTTTTGGAGGTCGTAGGTGATAAGTTCGGAATGAGACATAATAAGAGATTGTGGTTCTCCATCTTTGATTTGTGGAGGTTGGGTCATATTGTATTGCAGCAACAATATAGTAGTTTTTGAACTTTTGGGGAATCGTAGTGATGGGTTTTCGAGGGGATTGAAGAGTTTTGTGGATGTTGTCGTATGGGAAAATGTCTTTTTTATGAGTGGAAAAGGTATTTTTGATAGAAAATGAATACCAATCCCATGCTCCAAAAAATCAAACAACTCCGTAAAATCCTCCACTGCCATCCCGAACTTTCAGGAAACGAAGCACAAACTGCCCAACTCATCAAAGAGTTTATCCAACAACATCATCCGTCCACCAAATTCATTGAAGGTATTGGAGGGCATGGCTTGGCGGCTGTTTACGATTTCGGAAGTTCTCCAACAGGCAAGACCATTGTCATTCGATGTGAACTCGATGCCCTACCCATAGACGAAAAAAATGCTTTTGCACACCGTTCTATTCACAAAGGCATCTCGCACAAATGTGGTCACGATGGACACATGGCGATTGTAGCAGGTTTAGTGTTTTGGATAAAAGAGCAAACTTTTGAAGCGGGGAAAATTGTGCTACTGTTTCAGCCCGCAGAGGAAACAGGTGAAGGAGCATACAAGGTGGTGAACGACCCAAAGTTCAAGAACCTGCAAGCTGATTACATTTTTGCCTTGCACAATCTGCCGGGTGAATCTATGCACAGCATCCTTACCAAAATAGATTCTTTTTCGGCTACCGTCCAAAGTATGACCGTCCACTTGATAGGCAAAGAATCCCACGCCTCCGAACCTGAAAATGGCATCAACCCCACTTTTGCAGTTGCCGAAATCATACAGGCTTTTGCAGAACAAAATCGTCCAGAACCCCAAAATAAAGATTTTGTTCTATTGACTCCCATTCACATTCATGTAGGAGAAAAATCTTATGGTATTTCGCCCGCTAAAGGAGAAATACACTATACTTTGAGAACTTGGAATAAGCAGATTATGAAACAATTAGAGGAAAAACTGCTGCAAATCGTTGCCGAGATTTGTGAATGTCACTCCTTGCAGTTCAGCTTCAATTGGTTTGAATATTTCCCCACGACTCACAACAATACTTACTGCAATAAAATCATCCAAAAAGCAACGAAAGTCAATAAATTGATATGGAAGGAACAAGAATTCCCCTTGAAGTTTGGAGAAGATTTTGGTTGGTTTTCACAAGAGTACAAGGCTGCAATGTTTGGTTTGGGAGCAGGTTTGGATATACCTGCGCTTCACCATGCAGATTATGATTTTCCCGACGAGTTGATTGAAACAGGGATGAAAATGTTTCAATCAATTATTACGGATATACTCTCTATATAGATCCTCGCTAAACACTGATTTCGTCAAAAACCTTGCTAAACCGTTTCCAATCTTTTGCTCTAAAAGTAACCCCTACCCATATCAAAACAGAGATGATCAAACTAAAACCAACGATTTTAAAAATATCCTTTAGAATTGCAGTAGCAGCAGGATTGGCAAAGAAAACGTGCCACCAAGAATCGTTGATTTGCAGCCAAGGGTTGAGGTAGGTTTCATCGGTGATAGTAATGCCAATTTTTAGAAATATCACTAATTGGGTGATCAATAGTCCCAGCAAAAGCGCCTTGAGCATTTGAAGAGACGGAACAGGAGAAGCCAAAACAAAACTCATCACTACAATAACAGGTAGAATAGCATAGAGCCATACATCAAAATTGTAAAAGATGGATTTGACCGTCGCAGTTGTTTGACCTTGTGTGGCTTGTTTTTGGACTTTCGCAATCATCTTTTTGCTCAGTATTTCCATTTTCACATTGAAGGGGCTCTTCTCGGAATTTGCAACCTTAAATCGTATTAAGCCATTGCTCCCAAAATCTTGAAAAACATAGGTGTTGATTTTATTGAAGGTTTTAGTATAGGATACTCCCCACCATGAAAAAACTCCTACCAAGAGCAGGTAGAAAATCAATATTTTAGCTGCAAAAAATAAGATGGGTTTGAGTGAAAACATGTTTTATGGTTAGATTGCGGGGAAGTGATAGGACAGTATTTGTAAACAATTCAACAATACTATTTATTCGTTTTCGCAGTTTGCAATTGAGCTTGCTTTCGCATAACCCATTGAATCCAAATCAACCACGTGATAATGGCTAAGATAATGAAAATAACCTGCCATACTTCAACGTGCATAAAATCGAAAAAACTGGGAATGTAAACACCCACCAAAAATAAGGAAATGACTCTCAGTAAATTCATTGCTGCTAAAAAGAAACTGCCAATGAGAACTCCAGGTAATTTGTAGCTGAAAGCAACGGGAAAAACCAATACTGCAGTCGCAAATAAGGCAATGGGTTCAATACCGTCACACCCCGTTTCGACTTTCACCGAAAAAACAGGGGAAATAACAGAACTACCACTTGCTGTCGTTCCTTGACCGAATAGATTCAAGATGATACTGGAAAGAGAAGCGTTGATATTGGCAACTGGGGCAAGAATATTATCTTTAAAAAACTGAGTATCAAAGAAAACATAGAATAAACCAATAATAACGATAAAACCCACAATGAACAATAAAATAGAAGAACGCCCTTGTTTATTGGATTTTTTAGTATTATTTTTTTTGAGAGAACGATTGGTCGGTTTTTTTTCCATTTTTGGTTTATCTTTCAATTATTACAGTGTAAATGATAATGCAAATATAATTTTATTCTATTGAAAAACAATTATCGGCAAAGTGAATTATCAAGACTTCATTGCTTCACCTCCCTCTTCAATTGATGTAGGTAATCTGTTCGTTGTCAATTAAAGGCAACCTTTTGAAGCGGAGAGCAAGTTGGGCAGTGGCAATTACATCTTGTTGACAATATTTGTGGATACGTTCCAGTCCATCTTTTTCCCAGTAGACCCTTGCCACATCCTTGCCTTCCATATCGCCTTTTGGAGTAGGAATTTCTAATAGAGTGGCTAAGAGGTGTAGGGAGGTGAAATTTTTATAATCGCCAAATTTCCAGATACGCATGGTATCAATATAAGGGACTTCCCAAGGTTTGAGTGCGTTGATATCGAGCATATTCGGAAGCTGCAATTGGTGGATGACGGCTCTGCGGCACATAAAGGGAATGTCAAACTCTCGGATGTTGTGACCACACAAAAAATAGCGTCCAGTATTGTTGTAGTAGTTTTGAAGTAAATCCAAGAATTCCTGCAAAACTTCTTTTTCCTCATCTCCATAAAAAGATTTCACCCTAAAACTGTAAGGCTCCTCATCGTTTTTGTGAGTGAAAAAACCTGCCGAAATGCATATAATTTTCCCGAACTCGGCGTAAACTCCCGCTTTTTCAAAGTAATATTCGCTTTCATCAGCCTCTTCCGGCTTGAATCTATTTACTCTATATGTCCATAATTTTTGCATTTCCTCCGAAAGTTCTTCAAATTGAGGCACAATCGGGACCGTCTCAATGTCAATAAAGAGGATATTTTGTAGTTTTGCGTGATTTATCATTTATCAAATATTTTTAGCAAGATAACCCAAAAATTGAAGCATTAGTTTCTAATTGGGAACTAATTACTGCCCAAAATTTGTTAATTTTGTTCAATGGCAACAAGAAAAAAATCAAGCACAAGTCGTAGAAGAAGCAAAAAGAAAAATTCTGTCATATTAGACAATACAAAATTAGTCATTCGCAAGATAATAAGTATTTTAACCAATCCTCGCACACATCGAATTGCAGGATTGGCACTTTGCTTATTTGCAGTCTTTTTATTGTTATCCTTTGTTTCTTATCTCAATACATGGAGCATTGACCACAGCGAGGTCAAAGATGCTCCTTGGTATTTTTTGTTTTTCTCCGATGCTGAAAGCAGCAACATCATCGGACGATTGGGAAGCGTACTTTCTCATTTGTTCATTTACAGATGGTTTGGCTTGGCATCCTTTATATGGGTTGCCGCCTTATTTTTGACAGGATTGAAGTTGATTTACAAAAATGCTAAATTTTTGCTTCCCAGCGTATATCAATATTCCTTTTTGGGAACAATTTTGTTTTCTACCATTTTAGGATTTTTATCCTCTGGAAGCACTTCTGGCTTTCCATACGGAGGAGGCTTTGGTTCGTTTGTTAGCAATTGGTTGATTTCTTTTATTGGCATACTAGGCACAGGTCTGTTTCTGCTATTTTGTTTGGCGGTGGTATTAATCGCCCTATTTGACATCGAAATCGCTTACTTGGAGCAAAAATACCAACGATTTACCAATCATAAGTGGATAAAACCTATTTTTCGATTGTTTACTTTTGACAAAAAGGAATCCCCCTCAAATACAAGTACCGCTACAAGCAATAACAATTCAAAAGGTACACGCCGTTCGGTCAATGCTGCAACTGCCCCAATCGAAGCAGACGAGGTATTGCTTACCAATGGCAAACAAATGGAACTCTCCTTAGATAACCAAAAACTCCTGAAACCCAGTCGCAAAAAAGGGACACTCGACCAAAGTGATATGTCGCTTGACATCATAGAAACTGATGCGGTAGAAGAAAACACGGTCAACAAAACAAATGGAAAGTTAGATACAGGAGTCGTTGTACCTTTGCCTGATTTAGAAGACGACGAAAAAGTACAAGAAGAAGAATTTGACCCAAAATTAGAGTTGGGACAATACAAACTTCCTCAAACAGATTTGCTTGAGTATTACGGGCAAGACTTGTATCAAGCGGATAGAATTGAAGTGAGTAAGGAAGAATTGGAAGCGAACAAGGAGCAAATTGTTCAGACTCTCAACAACTACAACATTGAAATTTCCAAAATAAAAGCAACTCCCGGACCTACGGTAACGCTCTACGAAATTGTTCCTGCACCAGGAGTGCGAATTTCGAGAATCCGAAACTTGGAGGACGATATAGCATTGAGTTTGGCGGCTTTAGGCATTCGTATTATTGCGCCAATGCCTGGAAAAGGCACGATTGGTATTGAAGTACCTAACCGAAAAAAGGAAATTGTATCGCTCAGAAGTATTTTGGAATCAGAGCAGTTTCAAAAGACCAAAATGGAGCTGCCGATTGCACTCGGAAAAACCATTTCCAACGAAAGTTACATTGCCGACCTTGCAAAAATGCCGCACTTATTGATGGCAGGGGCTACTGGTCAAGGGAAATCTGTTTGCCTCAACTCCATCCTCGTTTCACTGCTTTACCGAAAACATCCCGCAGAATTGAAGTTTGTGATGATTGATCCTAAAAAAGTGGAATTGTCGCTCTTCAATACCATAGAATCGCACTATTTGGCAAAATTACCCGATGCAGAAGAGGCGATTGTGACGGATACCAAACAGGTAGTACAAACTCTGAATGCGCTTTGTATTGAGATGGATCAACGCTACGACTTGTTGAAAAATGCCCATGTTCGCAACATCAAAGAATACAACCGTAAGTTCAAACAGCGAAAACTGAACCCATTGAAGGGACACCGTTTTTTGCCCTATTTTGTATTGGTTATTGATGAGTTTGCAGACTTGATCATGACTGCGGGAAAAGAAATCGAAATGCCAATAGCTCGTTTGGCACAGTTGGCAAGGGCGATTGGGATTCACTTGGTCATTGCTACTCAACGACCTACGGTGAACATCATCACAGGTACTATTAAGGCGAACTTCCCTGTTCGTATCGCTTTCCGAGTTACTTCTAAGATTGACTCACGTACCATTTTGGATACAGGAGGAGCAAATCAGTTGATTGGACGAGGTGATATGTTGGTATCTTATGGGGGCGATGTGATTCGATTGCAGGGGGCGTTTGTGGACACGCCTGAGGTCGACAACATCACCGAATTCATCGGCAAACAAAGAGGTTATCCCAGTCCATTTTTACTGCCTGAATACAGCGATGATGACGACAAGCGAGGCGGTGGAGGCGATATGGAATTGGACGAATTGTTTGAAGATGCAGCCCATATTATCGTTCAGCACCAACAAGGTTCTACCTCTTTGCTGCAAAGGCGTTTGAAGTTGGGTTACAATCGTGCGGGGCGTATCATGGATCAGCTGGAAGCGATGGGAATTGTCGGCCCGAATGTCGGCAGCAAAGCAAGAGAAGTCTATTTTCCTGATAGTTTTGAATTGGAGCAGTACCTGCAAAATAGAAGCGAGAAAAAGTAATTCATTTTTGAATTAAACATATACATCCTAACTTTGTCCAATAATTGAATATCGGCTAAATCAATCCTTCATTCTCTATGAATGAATGGAAAGGCATTTATTGAAATAATATAAAATATTGTATATGAGAACTTTAGTAGTTTTGTTCATGATTTGTTTACTTGGAAGTGCTGGAATGACAGCTTCAAATGGACATCCATTTTCATTTCTTAATACGGACTATGAATGGTCCTTAGTTGTAAAACCAGTCACTAAGGATGCCCGAGCACAGTCTATTTTGGATAAATTCAGTAGAAAAATAGCAAGTTATAAATCAGTTGTAGCAGATTTTACTTTCAATATCGAAAATCCAGATGCAGGGGTGAAAGAAACCCAGACAGGAAAATTGTATATGAAAGGAGACCAATATCGCATAGAAAATAAAGATTTTGAACGCCGTTCGGATGGAAAGAGTGTTTGGACATTTTTTCAATACGGTGATGAGGGCGAAGTACAAGTAACCGAAAGCAGCGATGAAGAGGGCGAATTGTCTCCACAGATGTTGTTCAATATCTACAAAAAAGATTTTTACGCAGTCTTCAAACAAGAGAAAGTCGAAGATGGCAAGGCCGTAGCAGTCATTGACCTGACTCCCAAAAGCAAAGACATTCCTTACTTCAAAATACGTTTGTTTTTTGAAAAGGCTACCAATATGCTGGTCAAATCCAAAGTATTTGAAAAAAGCGGTACAACCTTTACCTTTTTCCTCGACAACTATTCTACGAATAAAGAATACTCTGATAGCTTTTTCATCATGAAAAAAGGCGACTATTATCCAAAATACGAATGGGTGGATTTGACAGATTGATTTTAATCTCCCATTTACTTTAATTTCAATGACAAACAAAAAGCCCGATAGCAGAAAATTGCTATCGGGCTTTTTGTTTTTTTATACCCTTGAAACAGGAAGAAGCTCGTATAAAATTGGGATACCACTATTGTCCAACAAAGTCAAGTTTGCTTCCTTTCTGTTATTTGTTTTGTTCAAGTCTTATGACCTAATATGGAATAAATCACTTCCCAGCCTTCGCCTCTTTCTCCGAATAAAATCTCTGTAACATTTTATCAAACTGCTCTTCTCCCAATCGTTTTGCTACAATCTCCTTGTTTTCGTCCAACAAATACACCGTTGGAGTGCTGTAAATATCGTAGTAAAGGCGGAAATTAGTGGCATGTTTGGGGTCAATAACATGAATAAAAGGAAAATCTTTGCCTTTCAAATAGTCTTTCCATTTTTTGACATCTCCCTGCGTGCACACTGCAAAAATCTTGAAGCCCTTATCTTTGTATTTTTCATACATTTTCGCAATAACAGGCATTCGTTTTTTGCAGTTTCCACATTTGTAATCCCAAAAAAGCAGCATCGTATAAGAAGCATCAACATCATATAACGACACCATTTCTCCTTCTATATTCTGCATTTTCAAATTGCGGGCTTTCTTACCAATCAAATTGTATCGCAGTTTTTGATAGCGATCATTGATCTGTTCGATTTGTTTCTCTTTGAGCCAATCTACTTGATCTGTTAAAAAATAGCTGGCAGCCAAATGTACAAAAACCCCTTCCATACCCATGATTTTGGACTTTTGGTATTTTTGGGTGATGTAGCCCAAAGCATATTTAAACAGTTCTTTGTTGGCTTTAGAATTTTCGATGATGATGTCAGCCGAGGCATTGATAGAATCGGGGTGTGTAGGTGTGTATGTTTCGAGGTATTTTTCGATTTTATTGTAGAAAATGGGTGTTCTAACAATTCGCTCATCCGAAAAATCAAAATTATCCCAATAGTGATTTTTGATATAGTAAAAAGCTTGGTAAAGATCGCTTTTTTCCTTGTCCCCTTCTTCATCCTTCTTTTCAATTTTTGGAGCCGTTATCTCCTCCATACTTCTAAACAGAAAAGCCGTATAACTTTCTGGTTTTTCCTTCATTAGAGTTTTTCGATATTCAAAAATTCCTTCTTCTTCTTTGGTGATTTCGGCTTGTTTTTCTTTCCTTTTCTCTTCCTCTTCTTTGGGAATCTTCTTCAATTCCTTTCTGATTTCCTGTATTTTTTTGGATTGTGCGGCCAAAAAACGTTGGTATTCATTGAAGATGTCGTTTTCCTCCGAATCATCTATTTTCATCGAATTGATAAAGTCTGAGGTATCTACTTCAATGCTGAATTTTTGATATTTGGACTCAGCAGGTACAATAAATTCATAGTAATTGCTGCCTGGATAAACGCCCAAGTAAATCCCTGGAGGCAAGGGTTCTTCTCCTTCAAAAACGGCAATCCCTCTTTTATTCACAACTGCTGTGTCTTGAATAAATATTTTATGCCCCTGATGATATGCCAACATCATGGTTGTATCTTTGACATTTGTAGCTTTCAGCTTTATCTCATAACCGTCTGCAAATGCAGTGAAAGAAACTAAAAAACAGGCAGTCATCAGGAAAATAGACTGCAAAATACGTGTACAATTGTGTTTTATCATGGTTTGTGAATTTTTACTCAAAAATACCAAAACTTTATTATATCGTTTATTTTTGTTCAAAGATACGACATGAAGGAACTCGAAGAATCAAAGGTTTCAGCCCATACCCTCTACCATTTTGGAATAGTCTTGTTCTGCCTAGTGATTACTATTTGCAGTTTAGATATTCCATTTTTTTGGGACAATGTATATCTGGTTTCCAAAATGGCACATTACTATTACGAAAACTCCTTCCCTTCTGTTGTGTTGCCCCTTGAATTAGATAGCGGACACCCACCTTTTTATGCGATGTATGTGGCTGCAATGTGGTCTGCACTTGGCAAAACATTGGCCGTTAGTCATTGGACGGTATTTCCTTTTTTGGTTGTTTTGGGCATTGCTTACTATCACTTAGCCCGTTTTTTTTTACCCTCCAAGGCAGTCCCCTTTGCCATGTTATTGCTACTCATAGAACCCACTTTATTGGCACAAAGTCATTTGGGAGGCGTTGATATAGCCTTGCTTGCGTTGTATTTAGTCGCATTGAATGGCATTTTTTATCGAAAAAGCGGAATGTTAGCCATTTCACTCTGTTTGATGTCTGCCTTTAGTTTGAGGGGAATCATTGCAGTAGGATTAATAGGCTTGACCAATTTTTTTACGATTAGAACAGAAATTGTTGAAGAAAAGGAAATCAAACTTCAAAAATCAAACTTCAAAAATTCTATATCCACATTCATTTATGAGCTATTTATAAGAATAAAAAAACTCGCTCCTGCCTACTTCCCTTCCATCCTATTTGTAGTCGTTTGGCTCTGCTATCACTATCAGGTAAATGGGTTCTTAGCCTCCAATCCCGATTCACCTTGGGCGGCCGATTATGGCTATGTGGATTTCAAGAGATGGGTAAAAAATTTGGTCATAATTGATTGGCGAATGCTCGATTATGGGCGAATAACCTTGTGGGCAACGACCATTTTTCTACTCCTTCAATGGTGGAGAACAACAGACGATAGACAACCAACAGCAGAAAAGAGACCGCAAACGACAGACAATACTAAAACCTCCTCCCATTCAAAATCAAACTTCAAAACTTTCCTGCTTCAAATGAGACACCAAAAATCATCTATCCCAAATCAAAAACTCTTACTCTCCTATATTCTCCTACCACTTCTTTTCTACCTTCCTTTCATTACCCTACGTCATGCCCCCATTTTACACCGTTATTTTCTACCTACCTTTTTGTTGGTCAGCATCTTATTCATTACATTGTGGTGGACAATCAAAAACGAAAAAGTAAAAAAAATCATTTTAGGAGTGGTGGTCATCAGCCTTTTGAGTGGGCATTTTTGGGTCTATCCCGACCACATAGCCAAAGGCTGGGATGCATCCTTGGCGTATTTACCCTATTTAGAATTGAATGAAGAAATGACCGACTACATCAAAACCCAAAACATTCCCTTTGAAAAAGTTGGGTCAGAATTTCCCGCTGTCAATCCTCGAAAATTCACCCACTTGACCAACGAACTCCAGCATTTTATAGACAAAGATGCCTACAAAATGTCCGATTTCCCATACATTTTGCAGTCCAATGTGATGAACGATTTTAGCGAAGTGGATTTGGCGGAATTGCAGCAAACAGATGGTAAATGGAGATTGGAGAAAGAGTTGAAGAAAGGGCAAGTGTATTTGAGGCTATATGTTAGAAAGTAATCTTACCTTTGTATTTATGGCAAATTACTATCAAAACAAAGTGGTATGGATAACGGGTGCTTCCTCTGGAATTGGAGAAGCCTTGACCTATGCCTTCAATGAAAAAGGAGCAAAATTAATCATTTCTGCTCGTAGAGAATCCGAATTGAAGCGAGTTCAAAACAACTGCAAAAACAAATCTGCAGCTATTTTCATCCTTTCCTTAGACCTCGCCAAACACGATGAACTTCCTGCAAAAGCAGCGGAAGCCATTGCACATTTTGGCAAGGTTGATATTCTCGTCAACAATGGCGGACGAGGTTTTCGAGGTTTGGTGAAAGACACCGAAATGGAGGTTCACAAGCAAATTATGGATGTCAATTATTTTGGAACGGTTGCATTGACCAAAGGCGTTTTGCCCAATATGATTGCCAACAAATCGGGACAAATTGCAGTGATTAGCTCTTTGACAGGCAAATTCGGCACACCGATGCGCTCGGCTTATGCGGCTTCCAAACACGCTTTACATGGTTTTTTTGATGCCCTGCAAGCAGAGGTTTTTAAGGATGGGGTGAAAGTTACCATGATTTGCCCAGGTTTTGTGTCCTCCAATCTACTGACCAAATCACTAACGGCTGACGGTGGACTGTATGGAGAAGAAGAAGGCAGTGCCTACAAACGAATGCCTGCGGATTTATTCGCTCAGAAAGCATTGAAGGCGATTGAACGCCAAAAGGAAGAGGTGTATATTGGTGGAACGGAAAAATTAGCGATTTATGCGAAGCGGTTTATTCCGAGTATTTTTAATCATTTTATTCGGAAATCGAAGGTGAGTTAACTCATTAGCGGTGGGTTTCGAAACCCACCACTAATGAGCAATCCATAATCTCAATCCAAAAACAACTTCGTCACCCCCGCCACATTCATTGCCCACTTCATATCATACACCTCATCCGCTTGTTCAGGCGACTCTACAATGGTTAAACCTTGTGCTTCGGCTTTCATTTTCAGCAAGTTACCAATCGTCAACTTCGTGTCCAATTTAGCCAAAAGTGCTTTTATACCATTGATATCCAAACCTTGTACTATTTGACCTTGAAAGCTCATTTCCAGCCAAATGATTTCCCTTGCAGCCACATCCAACACCCCAAAAACCAAACCTTTGGTCAATCCTTGTGTGATGCGGACTTGATGCTGCACACAAGAAGGGTCGTAAGCCACGCCCGTTTTTTCGGAAATTTCCATAGGGAATTTGCTGTCCATCCAACCCACAACAAGATTCGGGGTAATGCTGCCATTGCTGTACGCATTGCAGGTGAAGCTCACATATTTCGCCTTAGAGTCTGCCAATTTTTTCACATCCAATTCGATGTATTCAGCCGTACCAATTTTTTCGGGAATGTGGATGATGTCGCCACTATGCTGACAGCCTTCAATCGTCAATTGAGAGTAGGAGCAGTAATCCACTTTGTCTGCATAAGCCACATGACAGCTCAAATCCATGTCCAAATGTTGGGCAGACAAACCATTTCCCCACTGCATAAACAAGCGAACCTTGTTGCCCTCCAACGGGAATTTTGTTCCCATCAAAGCACTTGGCAAATCTTGCACGCTGTCGCTTCTATCGCCAATAGACAAAGGAATGTTGAACAAACCTTCTTCAATATAGATGCTTTGGTTGTCGTTTTCGACACCCGAAAATCTCTTTTGAATCACCTCCACACAAAGGTCTTCAATACTCGAAATCATACTTTTAAGCTCCGAATGTGAATAGGCTTGTAGCATAGGATTGGCGGGAATCATTTTGGTGGTGCCACCCAAGGGTTTGACCGACCTTTTGACGTTGGGATTGAAGTAGTAAGGAGCATACATATTCAAGGTCAACAACAATCTTGCAGGAATTTTGTGAGTAATTTCTCTAAAAGCGGTCAAGGTTTCTTCTGGGCCAAACCACAACATATTTGCAAACAAAGAGCGAGCAAACAAACCTGGTCTTTGTTTGAGTAAGCGAAAGGTTTGCTGTGCGTCTTTCTTCAGTCTAAAGTGCTGAACTCGACCCGCCCAAATGGTGTATTTTTCTTGATGAAAAGTTGTCAGCAAATTCGCCAAGTTTTCAAACCCCTTCTTTTTGCTGTACTCCACCAAACGCAAGGCTCGAATGAATCGAATCCACATACTCCTTTTGGGCTGCATGATTTCACAAGCTGTTTCTACATTCATTTCCAAGTCGTTCAGCCATTTAGCCACTCTCCTACCTTCTTTTCTCGAATATTTCAGCTTCAATTCCTCTTTTGCCTTGTTTCGTGCAAGCTCAGATTGATTGGCTGCGGCAAAAAGATGCCGATAGTTCCGACTTATTCTCTGTACAATTACCTTGGGTTGAATAATTTGCAGAAAACCCGTTTTTTTGTACCACAAATACCGCAGGATGTCGTTTGGATTTTTGAAAAATGCACTTGCTTCTTCACTTCTTTCTTGCGTCACCAATTCGTCAATGACCGCCATTGAAGTTTCTTTCATAGCGATTTCCACCTGATTGGGAAAAGGTAATTCAGCGAGTAACAACTTCAAACTGTCAATTTGGGTCGCATCTAAGGCTGTTTTTGAAGTCAATAAATCTTCAAAATACTGCTGCAATTTTTCTTCATTCCACAAGTCCAAAACCTTCAATTTGCTGCCTTGACCTTGCACTTCAATTTTACCGAACTCAAACGACGTTCCACAAAATGGACAACCATTGTATCGTTCGAGGGGGAAAGTGTTTTCGGGAATGAGGTGTCCACAAGGCAATGTTGTGCCTTTTTGGCTGCCGAAAACATTGGCAAAAAAGGTGAGTAAATGATCTTTGATGGATTCTCCTGTCGGAATATTCCAAGCTTTGACGAGAGGAGTCCAGTTTTTGTCTACTCCTGTTACTTCTTTTAGGGTCTCCAAAATGTCTGTTTGAAATGTTGGAGGGCAAGCATTAACAGCTTGCAGTAGTTCTTCCGAAAAAGAAAAGCCTAACTTTTTTACATTGGCGATTAAAACGGAGGTATTTTTATTCAAACCTTCAAAAACAAGAGTTTGAGAAGAGGATGGAATATAAATTGCTTTGTTTCGGAGGCTGACTTTTAAGGTTTGCTTGTTCATGATTCGTCTTAATCGTTTTTATTATTGGAGGGTAGGCAGGAATCGAACCTGCGACCTGTATATCCCAGTTTGAAGTAAATTTATGTTGACCTTGTGAGATGATTCATAAATTAAATTATACCGCTCTACCACTGAGCTACTACCCTCATAAAAAAAACAGGTAATTGCAAAAGTGATTGTTTGGAAGACATAGAAGTAACTTTTACTTGACCTGTCAATTGTGTTTACAAAATTTTCATTCGTTTTGTTCCCTTGCACATAAAATATAAGCGGGAAGAAAGACAAAGGAAGCGAATAAGGAGACTTCAATTACCTTCTCTCACATCCCATTTCTCTCCTCCAAAGTCCAGACTTTTCCTTATCTTGCATCAAACAGAGACCTACTATTTTTGAATTAAAAAAATAAAGCAGATGACTCCAATTCTTAGAAATGTTTTAGCAGTTATTGCAGGAATAGCCGTCGGTATGGTCGTCAACCTGGGACTTATCACCATTAGTGGGTCTATTATTCCTCCACCTGAAGGGGTTGATCCTACCAACATGGATAGCCTCAAAGAAAACATGCACCTCTTTCAACCTCAGCATTTCATTATGCCATTTTTGGCTCACGCCTTAGGTACTTTGGCAGGCGCTTTTATGGCAGCATTGATTGCGGTGAGTCACAAAATGAAGTTTGCGGTAGGTATGGGGGTTTTCTTTTTGCTTGGAGGAATTGCTGCTGTTTCGATGATGCCTTCTCCTTTGTGGTTTGCAGTTTTGGATCTGGTTGCAGCGTATGTTCCAATGGGAATATTGGGTGGGAAACTGGGAATAGGTGCAAGTCAAGCAGATATTAGTTAGCATCATACTACTGTACATTTTTAATCCAACCACAAAAGGCACAAAGAAAACAAAAGTAAAGAACTGAAATTCATCTATCTCTTTTGTGCCCTTTTGATACTTTTGTGGTTCAAAAATCATTTTGTACAGTAGTATGAGTTAGCATAGTAATAATCTACTTCCTTCAAAAACGAAACTTCAAAAGCCTTTGAATTAACTGTGAATCAGAAATAATTATGTTTTTATTTAATAAAATAAGTATCTCCAAACTCTTTGAAGAGGAATTGTATGAGTTGAAAGATTCCCCTTTGAAGCTGCAAAAAGACACGATTGAAGGTAAAAAAATTGCAGTAGTGGTGGATTATGCAGAAGAGGGGTTTCCTGAAGCTTCTAAGGATTTATTGGAGAAAATATTGAAGGCTGTAAAAGTAGATATGAGTGAGGTAGTAATGGTTTATGCAAAAAATCAAGATTGCTCCTTCCGTTTTTTACGTGACCAATTTCACAATGATAAATTGATTGTTTTCGGATTGAAGCCTGCTGCAATAGGGTTGAATATTCGATTGGGTTTGTATCAACTGATAGATTTTCGAGGCTGTCAAATATTGTTGGCCGATGACTTAACAAGGGTTGCACAGGATGTGAAGCGAAAAACGTATCTTTGGCGAAATTTGCAGAAAATGTTTGAACTGACCTTAAAAAATTAAAATAAATAAATGAACTTGATATTTGCGACCAACAACCCCAATAAGGTTTCGGAGGTCAAGAAAGTGATTGGCGATAAGTTTGAGGTGGTGAGTCTGAAAGAGTTTGGTTTTACGGAGGATATTCCCGAACCTCACGATACGTTGGAAGAAAATGCCTATGAAAAATCCAGTGTAATTCACCAAAGATTTGGGGTCAATTGTTTTTCGGAGGATACAGGATTGGAAGTTCCTGCGCTGAATGGAGAACCTGGCGTAAAGTCTGCTCGATATGCTGGTGAGGTATGTAGCGCATCTGACAATATTGATTTGCTGTTGTCAAGGTTGGAAGGCATCGAAAATCGGGAGGCACAATTTCGCACAGTTGTTTCATTGATATTGGAAGACACCGAATACCAGTTTGAAGGAATCGCAAAAGGAAAGATAATCCATTCAAGGAGAGGAGAAAAAGGGTTTGGATACGATCCGATTTTTGTGCCTGAGGGTTATGACATTACCTTTGCAGAAATGGATGCATCTGAAAAAAATAGTATCAGCCATCGAGCAAAGGCTATTAATAAATTAGTAGAATTCCTTAAAAATTATTAATTTGGTGGTATAAATTGAGAGCGCATACAACGTTTTCATCTAATTTTCCCTCTATAAAACCGTATGATGTTCAAAAACAACATCCCAGATAAGAAGCTCATTCAAGGCTGTATTGCTCGCAAACGGAAATATCAGGAGTTGCTTTACGCAAAGTTTTCTCCAAAAATGTTCTCTATTTGCTTGCGATATGCTAGTGATTATCACAGTGCTGAAGATATTCTTCAAGAGGGCTTTGTGAAGATTTTCAAAAATGTTCACAAATTTAGATTTGAAGGCTCATTTGAAGGATGGATTCGACGCATTTTTGTGAACACAGCCATCGAGCATTTTCGCAAATCCGTTCCTATGTATCCTATCATGGATGTCAATAATTCTCATTTTGATGTTATTGACGACTATACGATAGAAAACCTAGCTGCAAAGGATTTGATGAACATGGTACAAAATTTGTCACCTGGTTACAGAACCGTTTTCAATTTGTATGTTATTGAAGGATACTCTCACAAAGAAATTGCCGAAATGCTCGGTATCAGTGAAGGAACTTCAAAATCTCAATTAGCGAGAGCGAGATACTTATTGCAGAAAAAAGTTCACCTATTATACAACGGTAACGCTGTTAAAGAAGCTTATGTCTAAATATCACATAGACGATATTTTTCGAGAAAACCTAAGGGACTTCGAAGTTTTCCCTTCTTCAAGTGTTTGGGAAAATATGGAACTGCCCCAACCACTTCCTTTTTATCGAAAGCCTGCATTTATCACCTCTTCTGTGATAGGTGTTCTATTGTTAATTGGTTCTTTCTTATTCATCAATCAAAAAACAAGCTCTTCTTCCGATATCAATTCAGAGTCTCCTGTGGAGCAAGTAGAAACTACACATAACCACAGTTACCCAACGATTAATATTCCATTTTCACCTGATTATTATTTATCACATACATCAGATGAGTCCATTACCAATAATACTATCCACACAAATCAGAAGGAAGTAGTTTCACAAGCACACACAAACCGTTTAACTACAGGAGCTAGCACGAGCAATCATAGTGCAGACCAGAAATCAGGCATTGCACATACAAATTTGTTCAATACTGATAATAGCAACTCTTCTCCATATTTTGTCTCTTCTATTTTGGAGTCCAAGCCCGTTAGTACACCCTTTTATTTTACTTTCAATTTATTAGAAGCGACTTCAAAAAATCTATACCCTTTCACTCCTCGATTTGGATTGTCTCCTTTGGCGACCAACACCATTTCATATACAGAGGAACTGTCTTTAAATTCAACTACCCAAAATTTAGGTATTGAAGCCATTCCAAGTCTACCTATTGAAGCGTTAGAAGAACCTCCAATTGACATCAATGCTACTGACAATGATTTGTTTGTCAGTAGTGAAAGAGATGCAATTATGGCTCGCTACAACCAACAACTGGATGTAACACAAGGTTTTCACTTAGGTACTTTTGCTTCTGCTCACAATAATTGGATTCTCAATCCTGCCTTAAAAGAAACCATTACCCAAAACAGTAACTTGATTCATCAGTTGGATTTTGGCTATACTTATGGAGTAGCAATGGGATATGAGTTTAGCAACAAATGGGGCTTACAAATGGAATGGATTGTTAATTCTGAACAAGGTCAGAGATTTGCCAAACAAGCCATCTACAACTCTGCAAATAAGACCAATACAGACATCAATCTGACTTATACTTATTTCCCTGTCTTATTGAAATATCGCAATCAACGTATGTTCTCCCTGACCAAACAGCCTTTGGTTATCAATTACATCGCTGGTATTCAATATGGTACTTTGAAATCTGCTGAAATCAATATCAACAATCCTGTCGTTCAAGAGGATTTATTGCAGCTAAGCAGTTGGGGATTTGTATGGGGATTGGATTATGATTTCTACCTCAATAAGAACTACTTTCTTACTTTTGGCGCACGTACAAGTCTCAGCACAAGTTCGGATTCCAAATACAAACCCGTCTTTCCAACGCCTAATACTTCCAATAGTTTGTTGATAGGATTGAGAGCGAGCTTCAATTATCAGTTTGATTAATGCAAAGCCGCCCGAATCTCTAACCCATTGAGAACCTCGGCTTCAAATTCTACAAACTCTTCTAAACGCTTGTAAGTCGCCTTTTCGTCGTAATAATTCAATGCCATTTTCACAAAAATATGTCCATGCTTAGCTTCCGATGCCCAAAGGATTTTGTAAAAGCGATGCATTTCAGGATCGTCTTGTGCCTCTGATACCATCCTAAAGCGCTCTGCTCCACGAGTTTCAACTACCGAAGCCAATAACAACCTGTCCATGAAACGATCGTCTTTTCCATGTCTGCAAAACTTCAATAATTTCTGTACATAGGGATCGCCTTTGATTTGATGTGCCAATTGTATGCCTCGCTTTTCCATCAATTCATAGACCTGTTGAAAATGCTCCAATTCTTCTACGGCTGTCGCTATCAATTCGGGAATGATTTCGACTCGATTGGGGTATTTTGCCACAAAACTCATCGCCATAGAGGAGGCCTTGCGCTCGCAGTCTGCATGGTCTTGTAAAAAACTGGGAAAATCGTCCATTACTGCTTCAATCCATTCGGGTTTGCTTGGGCAAGCCAAGTCGAGATTTAATTTCATTTCTATCTATTTTGAATTTCGCCTAAAAATACGATATTTTGAGCAAGATTGTAATATGGCGGAATTGTATAATGGAGAAAAGTCGCTAACTCCCTTTTCGAAAATACACGAATACCTAAACACAATTATCAACTCAAACACATAAATACACGAAAACGCAAACATTTGAAAATACCCAAACACAATACAAACATCATCGTCGTCATTCCCTGCTTCAATGAAACACAACTCATTCGCAGCCTTCAATCTCTTGCCGACTGTCATCCTCCAAAATGTTCTGTTGAAGTGATTGTGGTCATCAATGGCTCGGTCAAAACACCTATTGAAATTCAAGAGCAAAATCTCGGAGCTTTTCAAGAAGCAAAAGAATGGGCAGTAAAGCAAAACCAAAATCCTGACCTCCAATGGTTGCAGTTTTTGATTCGTTATTTTCCTGAACTAACTCCTAAACATGCAGGGGTGGGATTGGCTCGTAAAATCGGGATGGACGAAGCGGCGGAACGATTTGAAGGCATTGGAAATACAAAAGGTATCATTTCTTGTTTTGATGCGGATAGCCAATGTAAACCCAACTATTTTGAAGCATTGGAAGCGCATTTTCTGCAATATCCCAAAACACAAGCTTGTAGTATTCATTTTGAACATCCTATTGAAGGAAACGAATTTACACCATCCGTTTACCAAGCCATCATTCAATACGAATTGCATCTACGCTACTACATTGAAGCTCAAAAGTGGGCAGGTTTTCCGTATGCTTATCAAACGATTGGGTCGAGTATGGCGGTTCGCTGTGATGCTTATCGGCAACAAGGTGGAATGAACCGCAGGAAAGCAGGAGAGGATTTTTATTTCCTCCACAAATTCACATCTTTGGGGTATTTCTCAGAACTCAATGCCACTTGCGTTATTCCTTCCCCTCGCCTATCTGATCGTGTGCCTTTCGGAACGGGTAAAGCAGTTGCAGACCTTTTGAAACAATCAGAATCGGAATTGAACAGCAACTCCTCCCCTATTTACTACAGCTATTCCCTTCAATCTTTTGCCGATTTGAAAATCTTTTTTGCTCAACTCCCTCTTTTCTATCAAACAGAGATAGGACAGATTTCTACATTTATTTCTGCTTTACCAAAATCTATCATTGACTTTCTACTTCAAATTAATTTTGAACAAAAACTACACGAAATCCGCAGCAATACCCGTAATTTTGATAGCTTTCGGGTACGTTTTTTTAAATGGTTCAATGCTTTTATGGTGATGAAATTTGTGCATTTCACAAGGGACTGCTTTTATCCAAATATTGAAGTAGAGGTAACCGCCAAAAAATTGTTAAAAAAATTGGAATACGAAATCGAAGATAGTATAAGCGCAAGAGAATTGTTGTTGATTTTTAGGAATATACAATCAAAATAAGGCTTCTCTTGATGAAGAAAGAGGTGAGAAGCAGGTGGTGAGAACTGATTTTTTTATAGAACCTCCCCACAGTACTTACAATACTCTGCATCTATATCATGTCCTGAATGTTCACAATTGCTGCATAAGATTTCACTTTTAGGCACAGAAGGTTTCATAGATATATTTTCAATAGCATGAGTGATTTCGCTCATTTCTACCTTCAACTCTTCTTTGACCTCCTCCTGTGCCTGTGCCAATTCCACTGATACAATTCCCGTGGGCACTGCAATAATTGCATAACCTAAAACCATCAACATGGCAGCCAAAAACTGTCCCAAAGTTGTAGCAGGAGCGATGTCGCCATATCCAACTGTGGTAATCGTCACAATTGCCCAATAGACACTCCTTGGAATACTGTCAAAACCACTGTTTGCACTACCTTCTACCAAATACATAATCGCTCCAATGACCGTCACCGCATTCAATACGGCTATCAAAAAAACGGTGATTTTCACTCGACTCGCCTGCAATGCCCGAATCAATATCTGCGACTCCCCTAAATAACGTCCCAACTTAAACACTCTGAATATCCGCAACAAGCGCAATGCTCTAACCACCAAAAAATAGTGTGCTCCTACCAAAATCAAACTCAAATAACTCGGCAAAATCGCTAAGAAATCTACTATCCCAAAAAAACTGGTCATGTACTTCAATGGGCGGCGAACAATGTATATCCGAACAGCGTATTCAATCGTGAAGATGATGGTCAAAAACCACTCAATGACCACAAAAATATGATGGTATTTTCGATTGAGATCTTCCACACTTTCCAACATCACCAAGATGATACTCAGCACAATCAATACCAATAGAGCTACATCAAACGCCTTTCCCGTAGGAGTCTCTGTACCAAAAATGATTCGATACAGTTCTTCTCGTCTCTCATGATTAGGTCGGAATCTATTTGCCATGATGTTTGAAGGTATTATGTAAGCAATTTTCGAAAACTGGTAAGTAAAGATAACAATTAAAATAAAAATCAATATTTCATAAATAATTTGTATTTGAAGTTTCCTTGTTACCTCATGAACAGCAGTTCCCTATATTTAGGCAGCACCCAATATTCATCCGCAATCAACAGTTCCAATTTGCTCGATTGCTTTCGCATCGTATCAAAGTGAGGTTTCACTAAATCGCAATAAGCCTTTGCACTCTCTGCAACATCCTCCTTCTCCTCCGCCTCTTGATAGCTTTTCACAAGAGTCTGCTGTACCTCTGCCAATGCTGCAATGTGCTTAGAAATTTGCTCAATTACTCGGATACTTTCTTCAAAGTGTTTTTTGTCCAGCCCAATATCCATTCCCATTTTCACATTTTGCAGCAGCACATTTTGATATTTCACAGCAGTAGGAATCACTTGATTTTGAACCATTTCGCTAATTGTTCGGGATTCCACATAGAGTTTGTTTTTATAGATTCCTTGCCACACTTCATAGCGTGCCTCCAGCTCCCGCTGTGTGTAAATCTCATTTTCTACCAATATCGAGGTCGCTTCTTTTGTTTTGATAAAATCAAAAGCATGAGGAGGCGCAGCCACATTAGACAAACCTCTTTTTGCAGCCTCTTCCATCCATTCCTTGCTATAGGTATCTCCTTCAAACAATATCCGCTTGGACTGACTCACATAACGCCGCAGGACCCTCAAGATAGCACCGTCCTTTTTTTCTTTTTGATTCTTTACCAATTCATTCACATCCTTCAAAAAAATCTTGAGTTGATTCCCCAACAAAGTATTCAACATCGTAGTTGGACGAGCACAATTTGCAGAAGCTCCCACAACCCTCAGTTCAAATTTATTACCCGTATAAGCAAAAGGAGCTGTTCGGTTTTGATCGGTGTTGTCCACCAATAGGTCGGGAATTTGTTTGTGCATGTCCATCCTCAAAACCTCTTTTGCCAATTCATCCAAGCCTCCAATTTTTACCCGCTTCTCAAAATCATTCAAAATATTTTGAAGTGTCGAGCCAATAAAAATAGACATGATAGCAGGTGGAGCTTCATGCACACCCAATCGGTCTTCATTGCCTGCTGCAGCTATTGAAGCTCGAAGTAAGTCGGGATAGTCATTGACGGCTTTAATGACATTGATGAAGAAGGTCAAAAATTGAATATTGGTTTTGGGAGTTTTTGCAGGAGAAAAAAGATTCAATCCCGTATCTGTGTGTAGCGACCAATTGAGGTGCTTGCCCGAACCGTTTAGATCTGTATAGGGTTTTTCGTGAAACAAGACCTTCAAATGATGCCGCCGAGCCACCCTCGCCATAATATCCATCAAGAGTTGATTTTGGTCGACTGCAACATTGGCGAGTGTAAAAGAGGCAGCACACTCAAACTGTGAAGGCGCAGCTTCGTTGTGACGAGTACTAATAGGTATTCCCAACTTGTATGCTTCCGATTCAAAATCAAGCATATAGGCATACACCCTTTCCGCAATTGCGCCAAAATAGTGATTGCTTCTTTGTTTGTCACGAGCCGAGCGTCGCCCCAAAAGTGTTCTGCCAGTTGCTACCAAATCGGGACGAGCATTGTAAAGCGCAGCATCTACCAAGTAATATTCCTGTTCCCAACCTAGATGTGTACTGACTTTTTTTACACTCTTGTTAAATAGCTTACAAACCTCCAAAGCAGTTTGCTCCAAAAAATCCAAAGACTTCAACAAGGGAGCTTTATAGTCCAAAGACTCTCCTGTATAAGAAATGAAAATGGTGGGAATACAAAGCGTTTTGCCGCTTCCAACAGTCATAATGAAGGCAGGTGAGGAAGGATCCCAAGCCGTATATCCCCTGGCTTCAAAAGTAGCCCGCAAACCACCCGAAGGAAAATTCGCTCCATCAGGACCTTGTTGCACCAATTCTTTTCCGCTAAAAGCCTCCATACCTCTATGGGCTTCAATGGGAGAAAAGAAAGCATCGTGTTTTTCGGCAGTCGTGCCTGTCAATGGCTGAAACCAATGACAATAAGAAGTCGCTCCTTTTTCGATTGCCCAAGTTTTCATGGCCAAAGCTACTTGATCTGCTACTTCTCTATCAATCTTTTTGCCTTCTTCAATCAAGTCGAGAATGTAGTCAAAAGTAGTAGTAGAAAGATATTTTCGCATTGTTTCAATCGTGAATACATTGCTAGCGAAATAATCAGATACCTTTTCAGAAGGCAAAGAAATATTTATTGCAGTTCGGTTGTATGCTTGTTGTATGGCTTCAAATCGCATTTTAGGAGATGGTTTGTTTTAGAAAGAACTACAAAGTTAAAAATAGTATTGATTCCACTTTACCCCTTCTTATTGTTTCTCCTTCAATAAGCCTTGGAAAAATAGCATATCAGGTTGTGATTTAAATTTAGGGATAAAAAAGGAACTGATTTCAAAAATCTAAAAAATAACTCCTCCCCTTATCGAAAATTCAATTCAAAAATATTTTTTCTAAAAAAAAGACTCTTTTTTTGCTAAAAATCAAAAATTAACCTAATTTTGCTGTAAATAAATCAATGAAATGGTTTTTCACTGATTAAATTAATAAAAAAATCAAAAATTTTATTTCAATAGAATAATCAAAATTATGACAGCTTTCAAGTTTGAGTACATTTGGCAAGACGGCTACGAGCCAGAAGCAAATCTTAGAAGTAAAACAAAAATTTTGAACCTCGATTCTTACGATGGTTCTGTAGATGTGTTACCTGAATGGGGATTTGACGGTAGCTCTACCTTACAAGCAGAAGGACACTTTTCTGATTGTTTGTTGAAGCCTGTGAGAGTTTATCCCGACCCACAGCGCAAAAATGCCTATTTGGTGATTGCAGAAGTTTACAACCCAGATGGTACCGTTCATGCTTCTAATCCTCGTGCAGGCTTAGGTGATGAAGAAGAATACTGGTTTGGTTTTGAGCAAGAATATGTTTTGAGTGAAGGAGGCAAGCCTGTTGGGTTTCCAGAAGATGGCTATCCTGAACCTCAAGGACCTTACTACTGTGGTGTAGGAAATGGCAAAGTAGCAGCTCGTCAGATGGTTGAAGAACATTTGGACGTTTGTTTGGAAGCAGGCTTGGGTATTACAGGCATCAACGCCGAGGTAATGTTGGGACAATGGGAATTCCAATGTTTTGGTAAAGGAGCAAAAAGAGCTTCGGATGATGTAATTTGTGCTCGTTATTTACTTTATAGAATTTCGGAAGAATATGGCTTGACCGTAGATTTGCATCCAAAGCCAGTGAAAGGTGACTGGAATGGTTCGGGTATGCACTGTAACTTCTCTAATGAAGCGATTCGTTCGGTAGGTGGCAAGGCAATGATTGAAGCTGTTTGTGAAGCTTTTGGCAAATTTATCCCAGAACATATCGCAGTATATGGTTCTGACAATGACCAACGTTTGACTGGAAAGCATGAAACTCAAAGCATTGACCAATTTAGCTATGGTGTGAGTGATAGAGGTGCTTCTATTCGTATTCCTATGGCTTTACCTGCCAATGACTGGAAAGGATATTTGGAAGATCGTCGTCCTGCATCTAATGCTGACCCTTACAAAGTAGCTGGCCGAATCATTGAGACCTTGAAGACAGTGGATTACACTTCTTTTGCTAAAACGTCTAATGGTGTATTGGCAGAAGCGGTTGCATAATAAAAAATTAAATTCAAAAATACTTCTTAAGAGTTAGTTTAGCATTTTATTGGCTGCATGATATTGAAGGTGATATGCTTTTGATATTTTGCAGCTTTTTTTATTTTTAGGATACTCTCTGCGACCATTTCTGGAATTCATCCGTGTCCAAATTGGGATAAATAAAATTGTGTGTGGAGGCTACAAATATACTTTTTAAGCAACTGGGTAAAAAAAGCGTTGATAAAATGGTGGAAGCCCAACCATTCTACCAACGCCAAAAATATAACGATGTCTTTAAATCAAGGAGTTAACTCACAAATCTCTCTTCTTTCTTTTCTTCAACGATGTAAAGCACGCCTAAAGTCATAAAGGACAAGGCTAAGATGATTAAGCCCCATTCTGAGAGAGTGGGTACTGAAGGAGCTACTGGCTGAAAACCGAGCGTAGTTAAATCACCATCCGTGCCATCTGTAAGAAAAGGTGAAAAAGTAACATCACCCGAGATTAGTGTATTGATTGCCAAAGGGTCTGTTGTACCAAACCAGTTATTAGTAGCACTTAGCGCACCTGTACCGCCATGATATATCGCTTTACCATCGGTCAATCCAGTTATGCTATTCTCGGAAATAGTTATATTTTTACCTGTGATATCTTGACCATCCTTTACAGTAATACCGTTATAACCGCCAGTAATTTCATTATTGGAAATTAAAACAGTGCCTGTGAACTCGGAACCATATAGACGTATAGCACCTCTATCCTGTGCTTGTGCTGTTCTATTGGCATCGTTTATTTTGTTGTTTTCAATAGTTGCATCACCAACTGCACCTGCAAGTTGAATACCTTGGTATCCTGTCCCATCTATAAAGTTACCTGAAATATTAACGCTCGGTGTTGCATCAATAACTATAGCAGCATAGTTAATATCAACAAATGTATTATCCGTTATGGTAGTAGTCAATGTGTGTGATACCTGCATTGCACTTGCTGTAGCTGCAGCATTAACATCCTGAAATTTATTATCAGTAATTAAAAGGTCTGCCCAAGAAGTTGCATTACCGCAATATATCGCATTTGAATTTACAACCAAATTTTTACTAAAGGTAACATCCGATGTGTTCGGATTAGTAGTGTCATTTCCATCGTGAATTGGTGATCCCCCATCAAACTTAAATCCACTGATTGTTACATCTGTATTTCCATTTGATATGGTAAACGCTCGGTCCGTTGGGGCATTAGTTAAAACTGCTTCGGCTACCCTTGTTCCCGTATTTGGAGAAATAAGATGATTCGGACCTAAAATAGTAAGAGATTTATTTAGTATCACGGATTCATTGTATGTACCCGCTGCTACTTCAATAACATCTCCATCGAGAGTACCAACATCATCAATCGCAGCTTGAATCGTAGTGAATGTTTCACCTGGTCCCACAGGAATAGTCGCCGAATGAATATTGCCGCAATAAAAAATAAAGGCTAAAGTAATTAAACTGTTTAGAGATATCGTTCTAAAAGAACGAGTTAGTAAAATTTTGGTTTGCATGAGTTGTATTGTATTAGGTTAAATAATAAGTCGATTTAATATTCCATTCAAAAACACATGGTATGTTTCATTGGCTACCTAACACTTTAAATCCTTAAAAAGGGGTTAAAAATCAATTTTCCTCCCCTCCAAAGGGGGACACACACCTTATTCCCCAAGACAAGGGGTTTGGAGGGGGCGAGGGGAAGGAATACGTAAGTGCGGAAAAGCACTATCAATAAACTTATGTTCCACGGTATTTAGTTGCTACGACTAAACAAAAGATACTATTTATTCATAGAAATAGATACATTAAGAATATATTATTATAGCATAGATAATATTTCTACTGTGAATGATTTTTTTAAGAACTAAATGAAAGGAGATAGCTTTTTTACAAAATTAAAAAAAAAAAATTACTCCATGGCAATATTACATTTTATGCCTTTCTAATTAAAAAACACATAATTGTTATTTTCATTTTTCTAACCACCAAAAAATCATAAAACTACACTAACCAAATAAAAACATAAAATGAATATTAAATAATAAATAATTCTAATCAAAAATCAGTCCCTCTTATATAAAACTAAACACAAATCATTTATAATATTAGGCCAGAAATTCAAATGATTGTTATTATTACTTTCTTTTGACATTTCTTCTAATTATGGAGCAAAATATTGCCTTCATTTACCTCTAAAAGCAAAAAATGGGCTTGTGAATCGATTGGTTCACAAGCCCATTTTTTAATACAGAATTAGGGTTTTACGAAAACGTATAAAAAAAGCGTTGGTGCAATTTGGCTAAAATCATCAACCAAATACTCCAACGCTCCTAGTTGCCTGTATAGCTAACTAATTATTTTGCACTTACTCTGTTTCTAAAATTCAACTTGGGTTCTTCACCCGACAAAATTTTAGTGTAAGTCATTCTCTGAGTAGAATTCAAAACTGCCTTTACATCCACAATTTCGGATTGACGAATTTTTTGCATCAATTCTTTACGCTTCGTAGCATCTTTTGTTTGTCTTCTAATAGCAAAGCGTTCTTGTGCATTCTTAACGTATATTGCCTTAATTGCTGATTGTTGCGTTTGATCCAACTTCACTCTTTCGGCAAGTGCTTCTGTGCGTACTTCTGCTCTTTCTTGAGGATTCATTTGTCTAAAGCTCTTTTTGGCTTGAGCGAAGGTAGTGCTACTGCCCAAAACAGTGAAGAGTAAAATAAATGCGATGAAAAAAAGTTTATGTTTCATTTTTGATTGATTTTAAATTAAAAATTGATTTTAGTAAGGGTAAAAAAATAACTCCTCGTTTTCTTTTGCTAACATACCCCATCCCCCACCGAGAAATCGGGGCAGGCTTTTCAAAAGGGGAATATTGGTCGATGAGTTATTTTTTCTTTTTTACTTAGTTTCTATTGATTGTCTTTTTTGTTTCCTTCAAAAATCCACAGTAAGTGCATCAAGTAAGCAAACAAAGGACCTGCAATCGCTGTACCTGCAATATCAACTGCTGCAATAGTACCATAAACTAAATAACTCAATACGCCTGCCACTACTGCCAATCCACCAGTCGCCAACAAAGTCTTTTTGAAGATAGCCCACACCAAAGGCGGTTTTTGCCAATAAGCACCCAAATTAACATTGCTGCCTCTTGTGCCTTGACCTATCAATTCTTCTTCTCTTCTACCGATATAGAGTGTTCCAAAACTCAACAACAATATGGCAAGGGTAATCAATCCCCATTCAGATAGTGTTGGAACATCGTTGTCATTACACAAACTATTTGTTTCTTCACCTGCTTGAATAGGTGTATCTGGACAAGATTCGTAAGCCCATCTTGT
Organism: Bacteroidia bacterium; assembly: GCA_030427245.1. Taxonomy (GTDB): domain Bacteria; phylum Bacteroidota; class Bacteroidia; order Chitinophagales; family UBA2359; genus JAUHXA01. Next base: position 70,812 of record JAUHXA010000031.1, read on the forward strand.
TACAGTGAAATTGTAATTACTTGCATTATCTCCATGTGGAAGCATAGGTGGATTAACAGTCAATGGTGTCACATCCAACTCTACCCAACCATAGTGTGTTTTTCCATTAATATCAAATTTCACTCCTAAAAAACCTGTACCTGCTGGACTCCATTCTGTTCCGTATCCAGATACTATTTTTACGGATTGAAAACCTGCGGAGTTGTTATCCCTATTAACAAAACCTGTTCCAGTACTTGCCGTACTAGGTACATTATTAATGGTAGGTCCTATCTGGAAACCACTTGCTAGTTTTCCTGCTTGTGCATATGTAGTGGTAAGAGATCCATTAGTAGTTGGGTACATGTATTTTGCTACGCTCCCTACAAAACGAACATTGGCAATATCATCTGTTTGTTGATCTATTTGAACACCAAAATCACTTGAAGCTGAACCTACATATGTATTATCTACAATTCTTAATATGATTTCTGCTTCAGTAAGGTCTATCGTATTGTTAGGGTCATTAATATCAATAACATACCCTCCTGTTCCTGCGAATATAGCTTCGTCATGAGAAGTAAAAGATGCATCAGGATCTACATCATGGACAATAATTTGAGCACTGGCATCATTTACAGGAGAAAAAGCCAAAAAAGTAGCAGCTAAAGTCGAATAAGAAGCCATCTTTCTTTTGATTGCTTCTTGTTTTTGGTCTGATTTATGGTAATCTTTTTTCATCAGCGTTGTTTTTAGAAGTTAAGAAATATATGAGATTTTTTATCTTTTTTTTATGCACCTATCCTTTGGCGGTAAAGTGATTTATCTACCACCGATGACATCATCGTTGTATTCAAGTCTTCTTTCAGAAAGTTGTTCACTTTTTCAGCTTGTTGAAGTGGGTTATTGATTACTTCTTTATAAGGAACATAGAGTATTTCTACATTCTTTTGTTTTTTTACCCAATTGCTTATTTTATTCAGATTGCTTTCAAAGGCAGCTATTAAACTCACTGATATTTGTTCTTCCTTGGCTTTTCCCATATTGACCAACATTCGATGTTGTGAACGAATCACCTCATCCAAGTCTCGTTCCATAAAAACTATTTTGTAGTGATAGTTATTTGGTAAGTGAAGTAAAAGGTGAGAAACTACTTTAACTGCCTTTTCGCCCACATCCTTCAACCACGATTTATTGCGCATCAGCCCTTTTACCAGCTCGTGTTCGTAGTATCCTTGTGGATTGTCGTCATCGGCAGTACGTACTTTATCAGTAAATACTTCCATTCCTCCCTTTTCGAGCATTTGCATCATCATTGAAGTCCCCGACCTTGGCAAACCAGATACAATCGTAACTGTTCCCTTGGTGTTTGGCAAAATAGCTTCTTCGAGTGCCTTCAATTTATCAAACTGTCCCAATTCTTTATAAATACGAATCAACCACATACGGGCAGCATTCATACCCGGTGCCATAGTCAGAGACACCTCAAAGGCCTGAGTCGAACGCTCTTTTTCTCCAATACCATAAAAAGCTTCGCCCAAGTGAAAGTGAGCCAAAGGCATGTTGTAGAGGAGTCCAACTGCATCTAACAGCGATCCAATTGCTTTTTCGTATTCTCCTTGTCGCAAAAAGGTAATCCCTAAACCATGATAGGCAGCGGCATTTTCCTTGTCAATAGCTATTTCTTTTTCAAAGGAATTTTGAGCCATTTTCCATTGCTTCAACAATACATAGTGCTTTCCAATCTGCAAATGAAGCTTTGGGAAATCAGCCTCCAATTCTTCTGCCTCCTTGAATTTTTTTATTGCAGAACGCAGTTTTCGTTCTGTCATCAATAAAGTACCTTCCAATAGTAATAAGCTCGGAGTATCTTCTATGATTTGCTCCTTGATGGCTTCTACTATTTCACGACATTCCTTCAATTGATTGGTCTGTTGATAACATTTTGCCAGATGAATTCCATAGCGAATTTGAGTAGGATTTTCTTCAAATAGTTGAGTCAATATTTCAATCGCATTGTGGATTTGATGTCCACTAATATAAGCTCTCGCTAAATAAAATTGGTTTTCGTCAACCGTTTTTTTGATTGCTTTTGCAGGATCATCGTCTGGCTTTTCCACATACCCCAATTCAATCAGTTGCTCCAAAGCTTCTTTTGCCAAAGCTTCGTCTTCTTCCATATTCTCAGGATGTAGACCTGCTTCTCCTTCAATATCATCCCACGAATCAATTTGTTTGATTTCTGGCGGAACTTCAAAAGCACTTGTCAATACCTTTCCATCTACATCTTTTCCTATGGGCAAGTCCAACATTGCCAAAATTGTAGGAGCAATGTCCAATAAGGTAGCACCGTATATTCTTTCGTCTTTTTTAATGTTTTGACCAGACATACAGATAATGCCATAAGGGCTGTGTTCCCATGCTGGACCTGCAGGTTCTTTAGGGATAGCTTTGGGTCTCAAATGATTCGGATAAAAACCATGATCAGAAATCAACATGATGGTTGTATCTTCTCCTGCCAATTTCATCAAACGCCCCAACAACATATCGTGAAAACGGTAACCTGCTGTCACTACATTCTTGTACAGTTCGTAGTCTTTTTCGGGAATGTGTGGTCTTCTAGGCGGATTGTATTTCATGAATCCATGCCCGAAGTGATCAATTCCATCGTAATATACGCCTAAAAAATCCCATTCTTCATGCTCTAAAATATAGGTTGCAGCAGCATGAATAGAGGAACATTCTGCTATTATTTTGGCTGTAGATAACAGTCGTTTGTCTTTTTCTTGATTGACTTCCGCTGCTTTTGGCACAAAGGGGAGTAAATGAGCTTGTGTCAATTCTTCAGGATGAACTCTCATTCCTGCAAACAAATCACTCATTTCGGCAGGATGTACAGTTCCTTTCATCATCGTCCAAGGTTCGTGTATTCGACTCTTAGATTTTTGATAAAAGTTGGAAATATTTACCCCGTTTATAGGTTCAGCAGGATGACTGGGCCACCAACCTATTACGTGGGTCTTGTATTCTTCTTGGGTCAATATATTCCATATAGCTTTCCCTTTTCGTCCTGTCACATGAATCGGACGAATGCCATTCCCATCTGGATTGGGTTCGGTGAAACCTAGTATTCCATGCTTATAGGGTCGTTTTCCCGTTGCTATTGAAGTCCACAACATGGGTGAAAGTGGAGGATCTAAAGTGGCTAAATTGCCCATTACACCTCCATTGATTAGTTTCTCTAAATTGGGCATTTGACCTTTATCCAATAAAGGATGAATGGTTTTCCAATCTGCTGCATCCCAACCAATCAATAATGTTTTTCTTTTTTGCTCCAAACCAAATTGTGTTTTGTACTTTTACACACTAAGTTAATGAATAATTTGAATTTTCTTAACCAACACTTCCTCTTCTTGAACTACAAAACGAAGGAAATAAACTCCATTTGCCAATTCGTCTGTATCCAAATCAATCTTGTATTTTTTTTCTTTAACAATATCACAGTTAAATACATTACGAATATTCTGACCATGGTATCCAACCAACTCAACCTGCAAATTTGTATGAACCAAGCTAGTAAATTCAATAAATGATTTGTTCTGTATAGGGTTTGGATAGATGCTTACACTATCAAATGTTTTGCTTTGTGATTCAATAGATACATCCTCACAAAAAGAAAGGGTTTTTTCTCCCATCCTAATAGAAATATCAGGACAGTCTTCATAGGCAAAACTTTTCACAATAAAATTAAAGTTATTGGTATTATCACCATGAGCAACCGTTCCGCCCAAAACATCTAACTCTATCCATCCATAATGAGTAGCCTCACCAATTTCGAATTTTACTCCTAAAAAACCTATTCCTTCTTGCCATTGTCCTCCATTACCTGAAGCCAATTTGACAAAAGCTCCACTTGTTCCATTGCTTCGATTGACAAACCCCGTCTCTCCTACCGTTCTTCCTTCAATCTCCAAATTCATTGGTCCTATTATATCTGTCATTTGAAGCTTTGCAGCCTGAGCATAAACGGATGCAAATGTAGGCATGACTGTAGGATATTGATACAAAGCAACGCTTCCCATAAATTTGGTTTTTGCCAATTCTACAAACTGCTGATCTATGACCACTCCAAAATCACTTGATACCCCCAAAAAAGCATTGTTTACTATTTTTAACAAGGCTTCTGCTCCTATTAAATCATTGACATTTTCAGGACGGTCAATATCAATAATGTATCCGCTATTTCCACCTGTAAAAATATCTTCATCAAAAGATACAAAGGCATCATCAGGATCAACATCGTACCATTGAATCTCTGCATTTAGGCTGTTTACAGCAAAGAATCCTGCAAAAGTAACCGCCAATGTAGCATAAGAAACTTTTCTTTTGTTAATTAAAGCTGTATTACGATTTGATGTTGTCCTCCTATCCATCATTCTTATAAAAAGTAATTTAAAATAAATTCTTTTTTTGTCAAATTAAAAAACAAAAGCTCCACCTACCTTAAAGGTAGGTGGAGTTTTTGTTAGAAATCACTATTATTTAGCAATATATACTTTTTCTAAGTAACTATTGCCATCATCAGTAGCAATTCTCAAAAAGTAAGTAGCCGTTGGCAAACTTGTTGCATCAAAACTTACTTTTTGTAATTTACCACCTTCTGCGAACCCATTGAACAATACAGCAACCTCTTTGCCTTCAAAGCTATACACTGTAATATTCACACTAGCATCCTTATCTAATGAAAATTCAACATTTGCAAAATTTTCAACAGGATTCGGGAATACGGTCACACTTCCAATATTCGTAATAACCAAACTTTGTTTAGTAGGCAAACTCGTAAAGGAACATCCTCTTCGTCTTCTCTCACCCACATTGAAAGTAATTGAAGCGGTAATTGTACAACCATCTTCATCTGCATAACTATAACTGTAGGTATCTCCTTTTGATACAACTACACTCGTTGGAGTTCCAACTACCGTAGTTGAAGGAGCAGGTCCTGTCCAAGTACCTGTACCACTTGGACCATCAGAGTCACCCAATGTACCTTGATAGAAGGTCAAATCTACAGTTGCAACTGTCGGATCAGCAGCTACATCTTCACAGACTCTTGCTTCATTGATGTCATCTATAAATTCCCCATTCACTTCAATATCTATTGTCGCACTATTGGTACACTCACCATTAGTCACTGTATAAGTCACACTATGTGTACCAAAGCCAGCAGCAGTCGGATCAAATTCATTTCCAGTTACACCAACACCTGAGAAGGTTCCACCAGCAGGTGTTACATTACTACTCATCTCCACTGCATCATCTCCAAAGCAGAAAGGCCCAGGATTGCTAAAGGTAACTACAGGTACTGCATCTACTACAATATCAGTTGTTCCACTTGTTGTACAACCTCCTTGATCTACCGTGTAAGTAATAGTATGTGTTCCAGATCCTGCAATACCAGGATTGAAAGTGTTACCACTTACACCAGGTCCCGAGAAGGTTCCCCCTGTAGGAGTAGCCGTCAAAGTAACAGGGTCATCACTTTCACACAATGCCCCTTGTGGATCAACTACTACTTCTTCTCCATCACTGCTCACAACGACTGTAAAGCTACAAGAATCTTCGTTTCCATTGCCATCAGCAACTGTATAGGTCACTGTTGTAACTCCGACATTGAAGGTCTCGCCACTTGCATCATCACTACCTGAACCAGTTGTTGCACCTGTTAGGGCGTAAGTAACTGTTGGGGTTGTACTGCAATTGTCACTCACGCTTGTTAAAGCAATACCTGTGACTGTTGTGCTACATCCTGTAGTTGTATCGGATACGTTAGATGGACAAGTGAAGGTTGGATTCGTCACATCTTCTACCGTTACTACGAAAGTACAGGTGGCCGTTAGGTTGGCATCATCTGTGGCTGTCAAGGTAATCGTGTTCGCTCCCAAATTCAAAGGAGTGCCAGCAGCAGGGCTTTGGGTCACTGTCACATCATCGTCACAGTTGTCCGTTGCCGTTGCATCGCCTGTGTAATCCGCCAATACTGCGCTGCAATCTTCTGAATCTGCACTCACCGTTACATCAGATGGGCAAGTAATCTCTGGATTCGTCACATCTTCTACCGTTACTACGAAAGTATTGGTAGTACTACACTCCTTATTATCCGTTTCAACAACAGTAATTGTATGTGGTCCTCCAAAGCTCGCCCAGTCTATGGTAATAGTAGTACCGCCATTATCTCCATTAATAGTTCCACCGCTACCAACTGTCCATAAATAGCTACTACCGCTACCAGTATTATCATTGGTAACAGCATAGTCCTCGGAGGAATCGTTACAAACAGAAGTGGAGCCTGTAAT
>JAUHXA010000032.1 GCA_030427245.1 Bacteroidia bacterium
TGACATAGTTGTTCTTCTTCCCAATGACGTGCATATCTGCCATCATTTTGAAGTAGCGCTTTTCGGTGCGAGAAAGGGAGTGAATGAGGTCGAAAAGGTCGGTTGGAGGAAGCATTTCTGTTTTGTTACAGTGTTTGAAGCCTATGTTTTTTGATTGAAAAAATGGTTAAAAAACAATAGAACTCTTTTGTAACGGCAATTCTGTTGCCTTATTATTTTCAAAGCCCTAAAAATAAAACCTATGTTTCTGAAAAACCTTGTTTCAGGCCAGCCTACTTTCACCCTTATCTTTGTGGTGTAATCAAAACGAAAAAAGATTACATCAAAATTTTCAAATTCAATTTTAACTTTTAAATAATTAATACCATGACAACTTCAATCAGCAAATTCAGTATCAACAACATTTTGAAAGTCTTAGCAATCGTTTTAGTATTTTGTTTTGCAACGAATAGTAGCTTTGCACAATATCAACTTCCTTCAAAATACCAGATCAAAAAAGCCCCTACTTACAAGTACAATAAACCTATTTACATCCCACAACCTTCTTGCCCAGATCTGAAAGCAATGCCCATTGAATTTACAGTTCTGAGTCGCCCCACTGCTTATACCGCAAGAGTTCGAGTAACCGCAACCATCAAAAACATTGGTGGAGCAGATTATATCTCAGGCAGCAATCAACAAGGAATACAATTGTATATAGGCAGTAGAATCGTCCGAAATGTACCTTTCTCCAATTTGGCAAAAGGACAGACACGCACCGTCACCTATGATATGACCTTCTCGACTTCTGACGAATTTCCTCCAACGATTAAGCTCTATATTTCTTATGACCCTGACATCGCTATTGACGGAAACCCTAAGAACGACGAGTGTACTTACTCCAACAACCAAAGTTCACGTGACAGTAGGGAAATTGGGGGGCTGCTATAAATGGCACAGGAAGAAAGATGGTAGAATGGTTCTCAAAACCCACGATTAGACAACTCTACCGTCTTTCCATTCCACAATTCCACAACCTCATCATTTTTACAATCACTCAAATATTTCAAACCTTTTAAAACCTCAACATCATGTTAGTACAAAAAGTAAAATCCAGTTTTGTATGGCAATTCGTTTGCCTACTTTTTATCCTAAGTGCTTGGCAAACCAATAGCCTTCAAGCTCAGCCCAGCACCTTCAAACACACTGCTACAAGCAGCAACACAACCAACAATTATACCCTCATTGACCACGCTCGCACCAACGGACAACCCAACAAAATCTTGTTCGTAACACACGACTACGGAAGTAGTCCATATATCACCTCTCCTGTTGGCGTGTGGTACACAAACGGAAAATGGTCCATCTTCCAGCAGAATAGAAAGCCAATGCCTGCCAATGCCAAATTCAATGTATTGGTACAAACTACAGCCGATAGAGGAGTATTCATACACCAAGCAAGTCGCAGCAATACAGGCGGTCACATCACCACGATTGACCATCCCGACACCAACGGAAAACCCAATGCCAAAATCATGGTCACTCAACATTACGGAACAACTCGCACCTACAACAGTCACCCAATTGGAGTCTACTATGCGGGAGGCAAATGGCGCATTTTCAACCAAGACCGAGCTGCAATGGCTGATGGAGCAATGTTCAACATTTTGGTCGACCACCCCAAATCTTTCCAGCACACAGCATCTTCTTCAACCATGCAAATGGCACATGTCACCAAACTCAATGATTCGGACACCAACAATGCACCTGACGCTTTTGTATTCGTGACCCAATATTGGACAAGCGTTTACAATCCGCATCCCGTAGGCGTATGGTATTCAAACGCAAAATGGACTGTCTATAACGAAGACCGAGCAGCGATGCCTGCCAACTCCAAATTCAACATCATCGCATTCAGCCTAAGTGAAGGAAGCACTACATCCGCACCAAAAGTAACGAGTGCAAAATTATCCGCAGTAAATTCCAATGTGACAGGAAAATGTACACAGATTATACGCTTCCGAGGAAGCATTACCTTCAATGGGAGAGGTACCGTTCAATACCGTTTTATTAGAAGCGATGGCGGAAAAGGAAGGACAGAAAGCATGACATTTGCAGCAGCAGGCACAAAATCAGTCAGCACAGAATGGCACTTAGGAAAATCCTATTCGGGTTGGGAAGCCATAGAAATCCTCTCACCCAACTCCCTTCAATCCAATCGTGCCAACTTTACCCTTCAATGTACAGACAGCGGTAGCAACTCAGATTTAACAGGTGTTTTCAAATGCACAGATGGCGGATACTATTATGTTCGACAAATCGGAAATGATGTTTATTGGTTCGGTGAACATCCCAATGGTAATTTTGCCAATGTAATGTCGGGAAGTGCCAGTGGTAACACAATCAATAGTAAATGGTGGGATATACCAAAAGGTAAAACTCGCAGCAAGGGCGATCTTCAATTGAAGGTCAGTGCAGACAAAAACACGCTCACCTATGCTTCTGCAACAGGCGGTTTTAGTGGTCGCACTTGGACACGTACTACCTTGCCTTCCAATTTGCCCAACAAACGAGCGGCCCAATACAATGGAAGTGGATACAACAACCTTTCGGGTGTATGGAACTGCAACGACAAGGGTACTTACTATATTAACGACAAAGATGGAGAAGTCGTTTGGGTAGGAGAAGCTGCTTTCGCCAATGGACAACAACCTGCATGGACAAACGTTTTTATTGGTACTTGCAATTCAACTACCGTAAAAGGTATTTGGGTAGATGTTCCCAAAGGCAAAACGAAAGGTAGTGGAACAATGACCATGAAAATGGAAAGAGGAGGCAATACGCTTCGAAGAACGGCTGTCACAGGTGGATTTGGCGGAAGTCTTTGGAGTCGAATCCCTGCCAACTGATAAATTTTTGTTTTTCTGGCCAAAAATCGGTAAATTGCTAATAAATCATTTTGCTGCAATTTACTGGATGAATAGCGTATCAGAATGAATGTAGAATTTACAAATGGTATGATTGTGAACATTTTATTTCCAATCATACCATTTTACAATCTCACCCTTTCACACAATACTACTCAGCGACCTCCTCACCCTTTTTAGTTTAATTTCACACATTAAAACCTTACAGTCATGTATTTTTCCTTCAAAAAAATAACGTATTCCCTCACTTTCGCTTTGATTCTATTTTTGGTATCCGATGCACTTTTGGCACAAATCAAATACAATACTAGGGATCGAGCAGTTATTAATCAGCCCACCACCAATAACAATTGTTGTCAAAATGCCCAGGGCAACTGCGTCAAGGTCGGTACAAACACTCCTTGTCAGGGAGTAACTAACTGCGCTCCCTGTAATCAACAACCCACTAATATCACGAACAATTGGGGACAAGCAGGAACAGGCGTTGCGTGCAGCGATTGTGACAAACCTCTTTTGATGAATAAAAATGGGCAGGTTTTTATAGACAAAATGCTCACACTTGGTGGCGGTAGATTGTTGGCTGGACAGCAAGGTATTGGCATTTCGGGAGATTTTGAACCTGTCAAAGCCAATTCCTTCAATTTGGGAAGTCCGAACAGCCCCTTCAAAGCAGTCTATGCTCAAAAAATTGTGGGACAAGTTTCCAAATATTCGGACAGAAGGCTGAAAACCAGTATTTCAAAAGTACCTTATGGGCTGCAAACGGTGATGCAATTGAAGCCAAGCATCTATCACTACAAAAACAATATGGAAGGTAAACGAGAATTGGGTTTGATTGCCCAAGATTTGCAACAGGCAGTTCCCGAAGTAGTAGACGAAAGTGGAGAGTTTTTGAGTGTTGACTATACCGCATTGGTGCCTGTATTGATTCAAGCGATTCAGGAACAGCAAGCGATTATTGAAAACCAAAAATCCACCATTGACAGCCAGAAAACGATGATGGAACAGACGCAAAGCGAATTGAAGGATTTGAAGGCAAATTTGGAGGAGGTGATGGATTTTCTGCAATTGAATAAAACAATTACTCAGTAAAACCCATGAATTGTTATTGAAGCCCTTTAATTCTTTGAAAAAGAACAAGTTTTTTACAAATAGTTAGTTATAATTAAGTAAAAGGGTCGTATATTGCTTTCATATTATAACTTTAAAGTAATAAAAATATGAAAGACAAAACAACTGCTGGACTTTTAGCTATTTTTTTGGGCGGGCTAGGAGTTCACAAATTTTATCTTGGGCGAATGATTCAAGGAATCATTTACCTTGTTTTTTGTTGGACTACGATTCCTGCGGTTATTGGATTAATTGAAGGGATTATTTATCTCACAATGGATAAAAATGCGTTTGACTTCAAATACAATCCTCATGCAGTTATGGCAAGAGGAGGACAAGGTGTCTCTCAGAATGTTCACCAAACCTTTAATCTCTCAAACCAAGTAGAAACTCCTCAAAAAGGTGACACCCTCGCTGAATTAGAAAAGCTAAATTCCTTGTATCAATCAGGGGCTATAACAGAGGATGAATTCTACGAGATGAAACAAAGATTATTGAACAAATTGCGAAATGAGTGATATGCTATACTCTATTTTGAGTCAAAAAATGGCGTAATTTAAATTTTTGAAGCGCAATATTGAAGTAAATCTTTGGTATTGCGCTTTTTTTATTCTCTCAAATACTCTTGATAACCGTGTTCTATAAGTAGCTTTTTTTTTTGAGAAAAAACCTATTGGGTATAAAAACCCAGAAAAATAAATAGAAATAAAATTGATGAACTTTTCATTTGAATCATTGAAAAATAAAGAGAAACACTTTTGAGTAATTCTGCTAACGAAAATTTTTTAAGAAAAAGCACAAAAATATTTTCTTTTTTTCCCAAACTCTTTACCCCTTCCGTCTATGAGGGCGAATCAAATATTTAACAACACTTAAAACCTTTTATCATGACAACGATTCAAAAATTATTCGTTCTTAGTTTTTTCGCTTTTATTGCATTATTCAACCAAACAACAGCAGATGCAGCAGCTTACATCAAATTTGATGGCATTGAAGGAGAATCCAATATAGTCGAAAGAGTAGAAGCACCTCCTGCTGACGGAGAACACCTAGTAGCTACCAACAAAAGAAGTGGCGCACAAATTCGCTTGATTGCAAAAGGGGGTAAAATCCAACGTATGTTTGCCAAATCAAAAGAAGACAAAATCAAAGTTTTGGAAGCAACAACAGCAGGTTGTTCACAAGGCGGTTTGTGTCTGAACTTTCAAATCAAAAAATGTTTTACCACGCCTTGGGGAGATTGTTTCTGTGTGTGTGGAGCTTGGTTTGCAGATAATGGCAATAGTAGTAGCAGTAGTGCAACTGCAAATTATAAAGTAAATGTTAGCCCATCTTCAGGTTTTACTGGAGGAGTGCGTGTTGCCACAGGTGATGTGAATGGAGATGGTCAGGTTAATATTTCAAAATTATCTGATGGTGTAAATGTAATTGCTCAGACGAGAGAACACGTACTTTTGGCTGCAATAATTGAAAAAGGCAAATTGGTAGGAATGGGAAGCATCAATCCGCAAGGAAGTTTCAACCGTTTTACTCCTGACACACCTTGTAGTGGATACATTGTTCAGCCTTGTGCAGATGGTTCTGCTCCAGGAAGTTACTATGACAACGAAGGCAAATGTGTGGCTTACTGTACTGGATTCATTGTATTAGACACGGATGTTTTCAGAGCCATCAATCCTTATGGTTTGCGTCCAAATGGCCCTTGTAGTGATTGGATTGCTGCTCCTTGTGGAAAAGGCTACACGATGGTGACATGGTATGACCATCAAACTGGAAAATGTGTAGCGATTTGTGAGCCGAACTAATTTTTTATGGAAGAAAGAGGAGCGAAGCGGGATTTTAATCATCACCTCTTATCGTCAGACATCGGAAATCGTCAAGACTTCCGATGTCTTTTTTTATCAACATTCATTAGCTATTCTTCAATCTTCGGATTGTGGGATGGCTTTTTTTTATTATGCTTGCATTCAAGTCATTAATCATACTACTGTATAAAATGATTTTTGAACCACAAAAGTATCAACAGGGCACAAAAGAGATGGATGAATTTCAGTTCTGCACTTTTGTTTTCTTTGTGCCTTTTGTGGTTGGATTAAAAATGTACTGCAGTATGGTCATCAATAATACGTTTTACGATATACAAATTGTTCATAATTCATCGTCCCCAAAAATTCATTAGAATACACAAATCCCTCGTAGTCGTATTGAAAAGCCAATCGCATTTTTGTGTGGTAGTTTCCTTCAAAAAGCCTGCAACTTGTCACCATTATATTTTTAGGAGGTAAGAACAAAAATTAGCATAAAAAAGATGAAGGTTCTCATGTGAATGATTGAAATAGAGTTGAAAAGGCTTTGAAGTAATTTTACTAACGAGAAATTTTAAAGAAAAAGTGTAAAAAATATTTTCTTTTTTTCCCAAACTCCTTGCCTCTTCCGTCTATGAGGGCGAATCAAATATTTAACAACATTTAAAACCTTTTATCATGACAACGATTCAAAAATTATTCGTTCTTAGTTTTTTCGCTTTTATCGCATTATTTACCCAAACAACTGCAGATGCAGCAGGCTACATCAAATTCGATGGCATTGAGGGAGAATCCAACATAGTCGAAAGAGTAGAAGCACCTCCTGCTGATGGAGAACACTTAGTAGCTACCAACAAAAGAAGTGGCGCACAAATTCGCTTGATTGCAAAAGGAGGTAAAATCCAACGTATGTTTGCCAAATCTAAAAGCGGCAAAATCAAAGTTTTGGAAGCTACTACCGCAGGTTGCTCACAAGGTGGTTTGTGTCTGAACTTTCAAATCAAAAAGTGTTTTACCACACCTTGGGGAGATTGTTTCTGTGTGTGTGGAGCTTGGTTTGCAGACAACAGCAATAATAATAACAGTACTTCGACTCAGCCTTCTAAAACCAAAAACCCAAAAGTCAGTATTGGAAGTTTGAAAGATGGTGTAAATATAGTTGCTCAAACAAGAGAACACGTATTGTTAGCTGCCATCGTTGAAAAAGGCAAATTGGTAGGCATGGGAAGCATCAATCCTCAAGGAAGTTTCAACCGTTTTACACCTGATACGCCTTGTAGCGGTTATATCGTTCAGCCTTGTCCTGATGGTTCTGCCCAAGGTAGTTACTACGACAACGAAGGCAAATGTGTAGCTTACTGTGATGGATTTATCGTTTTGGACCCCAACATTTTCCAACCTATCAGAGCCTACAATTTGCGTCCAAATGGCCCTTGTAGTGATTGGATTGCTGCTCCTTGTGGAAAAGGCTACACAATGGTGACATGGTATGACCATCAAACTGGAAAATGTGTAGCGATTTGTGAGCCGAACTAATTTTTTTAATCAACATTCATTAGCCATTCTTCAATCTTCGGATTGTGGGATGGCTTTTTTGTTTTTGGAGTTTCTTGAAAATAAATTTGCAGAGAAAACTTTTTTGGATTACATTTGTATATACAATAGTTGTTGAAACATGAATAATCCATATTTTCAAGCCATTTTTCAAATCATCCGAACAGGACACTGGATTACAGACCAAGTGAGTCTGGAATTGAAGGACTTTGGAATTACAGAGCCTCAATACAATGTGTTGCGGATACTGAGAGGAGCAAAAGGAGAACCTTTGACTGTACAGCGAATTCTGAAAAGTATGGTGCAAAGGAGTAGTAATGTAACTCGGATTGTGGATAAATTGAAGGCAAAAGGCTACGTCAATCGAAAAGAGTGTCCAAGTAATCGCAGGAAAATGGACATCACCATCACCGAATCGGGTTTGGAAATATTGAAGGAGATGGACGAAAAACTGCAAGCTTTTCACGAGCCAATGATGGGAAATCTCAGTAACGAAGAGTTGGAAATACTTAAAAATTTAATAATCAAATTAAAATCTCACAAACATGTCTAAAAAAATTCTTGCTTTTGGCGCAAGTAGCAGCCGAGCTTCTATCAATAAAAAATTCGCAACCTTTGCAGCCCATCAGATTGCGGAGGCAGAAGTCAACTTATTGGATTTGAATGATTTTGAGATGCCCATTTTCAGCGTTGATAAAGAAAACGAAACGGGTATTCCCGAACTTGCCCAGCAGTTCAAGCAACATATTTTAGATGCCGATGGATTGATTATCTCTTTTGCAGAACACAATGGGGCTTATTCGGCTGCCTTCAAAAACATCATGGATTGGGTTTCGAGAATGGAAGGAAGTACGTGGGGAGACAAACCCATGTTGTTGCTATCTACTTCACCAGGTGGTCGGGGAGGTGCAACGGTCTTAGACATTGCAGTGAACAAATTTCAGTGGATGGGCAAAGGCACAATTACCAGTTTTTCGCTGCCTTTTTTTGGTAGGAATTTTTCGGAAGCAGAAGGGATTGTTGATGAAGAATTGGCGCAAGTGTTTCAGGAGAAATTGGAGCTGTTTGTAGAGAGTTTGTGAGAGCGGACTTTGTCAACAGCTGTAAGCCTTAGCCACAGCTAAAACGAATGGAACATATACAGAGTTTTTTGCTTCACTTGATATAGAGTAGAGGTGAGACGGAGAAGTATTGAAGCTGAGGATAGGGAAATTTTCTCTTACTTCACCGCTACCGCCAACAAATCAAAACACTGGTCATTTGCTTTTGAAGTATAATAATCATCAACAGTAATGTCATTGACCAACTGATTGTTGCCTTTCATCAATTTGCGGCGATTCAAACGATTGAGGAGGTCATAGGGGATTTGTAGGAGGCGGCGAGGGAGGCGATATTGCAGGTTGAAGAAGTCGAAGCGGGTGATTTTTTCGACAGATTTTCTGTTGGCGTGGTAGTAATCCATCACCTTTTGATTGCCATATACCCCCTTCATTTCCACTTCCGAAAAATAGTTTTGCAGCAATCCCTTCAATTGAGAAACGGTGTATTCTCGGACGTGCCAAGGGTTTCGAGTAAGCGACATTTTGATGTTTGGGGTGGTCATAATCATCAATCCACCAGGCTTCAATACTCTGGCCATTTCTCTCACCATGCCTGCATCGTCTTCAATGTGTTCGATGACTTGAAAGGTGACAATACAATCAAAGGTATTTTCTGGAAATTCGATGGGCGGAATGTTCATCTGTTGAAAATGAACATGTGGATATTTGGCAGCATAACTTTCTACACTCGTATTGTATTTGTCAATGGCTTGGTAGCGTTCCACCTTTGAAGCCAACAATTCTATTCCATATCCTTCTCCACTTCCAACCTCCAGTACATTCCCGTATATTAGGTTTGCCGCTTCATTGTAAGCTACTAAGTGCCTTTGGAAAATCACATTATCTGATGCTTCGTGGGAGGATACTCGTTCTGCTGTTTGTAATGCCATTGTTTGGTTATTGGAGATTAGTTATTGGTGTTTAGTTAGACATTGAAAGGCGAGACTGTTTCACTGTGAGAGGCGAGATATAAAAAGAACCAGAAATTTAACCCAGAATAAGTAAGTTACTCAACGGTATGTTATCCTTATCTCTCCTCTCGCTTCCCTATTCTAAGGTCTAAGATTTTGTCCGCCAAAAATCAATTGAACCCAAGCTTTTTTGGAGTGTACGAAATATTGCAACGACAGTTTTGTGTCAATTGTTCGTAAAAACCGCTTTTATCCTCAATTAGCAGCTATTTTTACTATTTTTGTTGCGATTTTTCAGACAATCAATACTATTATTCAATTATGGAGTTCAAACGATTTAAACTAATCAACAATATTGGCGGTTGGTTATTGTTTTTGATAGCCACCTCTGTTTATACACTTACCATGGAATCCACTGCAAGTTTGTGGGATTGTGGTGAGTTCATTGCGTCCGCCTACAAAATACAGGTAGTTCACCCCCCTGGTGCACCTACATTTTTGATGATTGGACGGATATTCAGTTTGTTGGCAATGGGAGACACCGAGTTGGTGTCTGTGGCACTTAACTTTATGTCGGCGATTTGTTCGGGTTTTGCGATGATGTTTTTGTTTTGGATAACAACCTATCTTGCCAGTAAGATACTCAATATTGCGAAAGATGCCGAAAGCATCGAAATGGGGCAGGTTGTAGCCATTTTAGGAGCAGGAGCAGTGGCAGCTTTATCGGGGACATTCTTGACAAGTGTATGGTTTTCAGCCGTTGAAGGGGAAGTTTATTCGATGTCGTTGATGTTTACAGCCTTAGTATTTTGGGCGATTTTCAAATGGGAATCTAAAGCTGATGAACCTTATGGGGATAGATGGCTGCTATTCATTGCCTTTTTAGTAGGCTTTACGATTTTTATACACTGGCTAAATCTCTTGGCCATTCCTGCCGTCGTATTTGTGTATTACTTCAAGCGTTTTCCGTATTCTCGGAGAGGAGTGTTCTTTGCGATGTTGGTTTCTATTGGTATTCTGGGCTTTATTTTGGCGGGAATCATCACGGGAATCATCGAAATTGCAGCTTTCTTTGAATTGATGTTTGTCAATGAATTTGGGATGCCCTTCAATAGTGGATTGATTTTCTTCTTGCTTATTTTGGTAGGAGGAATGACATGGGGATTGTGGCATACGTACAAAAACGAAAAAGCAGTGGCGCACAATATTTTATTGGCATTGTTATTCATTTTGATGGGGTATTCTACGGTCACTGTAACGGTGATTCGTTCTAACTCTGACCCCAATATAGATATGAACAACCCAGATGATATTGTGGCTTTGGCGACCTACCTCAAAAGAGAGCAATACGGTTCTCGTCCATTTTTGACCGGCTATTACTACAATGACCAAATTGTAAACTACAAAAAAGTAGGTACAAAGTATCAAAGAGGGGAAAAGGGCTATGATGTAGTGGGCGACAAGATTGAGTATGTTCGTAGAGGAAAATCCAAGTTCTTTCCAAGAATTTACGACCCTTCCCCTTCTCACAAGGAGCGCTATGAAAGAGGTTTGGGATTGAAGAAAAATGAAAATCCCACTTTTTCAGACAATCTCCGCTTTTTCTTTCGATATCAGATTGGCCACATGTATGTGCGTTATTTCATGTGGAATTTTGTAGGGCGACAAAACGATGAACAAGGAACTTGGGGAAGCGTGAAGGATGGTAACTGGGTGAGTGGGATTTCCTTTATTGATTCTATGTGGTTGGGGGCGCCTCAAGGCGATTTGCCCGATCATTTGAAGAATACACCGACTCGAAATACTTATTTTTTCATTCCCTTTTTGTTGGGGCTTTTGGGGATGGTTTTCCACTTTACCGAACGAAGAAAACACGCTTTTGTCGTGCTGTTGTTGTTTCTCTTTTCGGGAGTTGCCATTATTGTTCAAGGGAATTCTCCTCCCATCGAACCTCGTGAAAGAGATTATATTTTTGCGGCCTCGTTTTGGACCTTTTGTATATGGCTCGGCATAGGTGTTGTGGCGCTGTACGATATGTTCAAAAGAAAGGGATTGGGTGCAGCAGCGGGCGCAGTAGCGATTGGTTTGTTGGCTCCTCTTTTGATGGGAACTCAAAACTGGGACGATAACGACCGTTCAGACCGATATGCTGCAAGGGATTTTGCCGCCAATTACCTCAATTCTTGTGCGCCAAATGCCATTATTTTCACACAAGGGGACAATGATACCTACCCGCTTTGGTATGCTCAAGAAGTAGAAGGAATCCGTACAGATGTTCGGGTAGTGAATTTGAGTTTATTGGGTGTAGATTGGTACATTAATCAATTGAAACGAAAAGTTAACGATGCTGAACCTGTTCCGATGACTTTAACTTCGGAAAATATACGAGGGACAAACCGAGACTTAGTGCCTGTTTATCCGAATCCAAACATTGCACCCGAAGGGAAATATGTTTCTTTGGTGGATGTAATGGGTTTTGTGGCAGATGATTCTAAAAACTCTAAAGTAGGAGAGGAGAGTAGTGATTACATTCCTACTCGAAATTTGGAGCTGCCCGTCAATGCACAGGAATTGATTTCACAAGGGGCTATTGCTCCAGAAGATATTCCTCTGATAGACAGCCCTATGAGGTGGGAGTTACCTGCAAGCAAAACAAGCTTATACAAAAACGACTTGATGGTTTACGACATCGTTGCAGCGATTGCTGAACAAGGATGGAAGCGACCTGTTTATTTTGCGATTTCGGTGAGCAATAGCAGTTATTTGGGTTTGGAAAAGTACTTTCAGTTGGAAGGCTTGGCGTATCGCATTGTGCCGATTCCTACAAAGACCGAAGGGCCTTATATGGGGCGGGTAAATCCAAGCGTCATGTATAATAACTTGATGAATCGCTTCAAGTTTGGAAACATCAACAATCCCAAAGTACACGTAGATACCGATCTTCGACGCATGATTTTCAACTTTAGGGGCAACTATTCTCGTTTGGCAGAAGCCTTGATAGAAAGGGGTTATAAAGAGCAGGCAATCGAAGTGTTGGATCGCTCAGTCGAGGTGATGCCCGATCATGCTGCGCCCTACAATATCTATATGTATTCGACCATTCAAAATTATTATGATGCGGGGGCTTTTGACAAGGCAAATGCTTTGGTTGATGAGGTTTCGGATAGGTTGATTGCAGAATTGAAGTATTACAATGATCTTTCTCCCTCTCAATTGCGGGCTTATAAGCAAGACCAAGAAATGAATCAAAACTTCATAATGCTGTTTATTGGTGCGGCTCGTGAACGAGGGCAGATAGAATTTGCAGAAAAATTGGAAGAAAAATTAGCGAGTGTATAGTTTTTATTGGGCTGATTATCAGCCTGATTCATTTTTCTTTCAAAAAAAGTAAAAAATAAATGAAAAAAGTTCTTTTTCAAGGCAGCACTTTTGGAAGAGGCTTCGTCTTATAGGTGAGTCTTTTAAAACACAAATGCAAGTCTTAGGAAGTATTTTATCCAGCACCGTCAATATCATACGAATGATACATATTGGCGGTGCTTTTTTTATGGGGTTTTTGAAAAAATAATCAACAAATAGGACATAAAAAAAAGCGACACTGATATAAAATCAATGCCGCTTTTTGTTTTGTTGGCTTACTAGGGCTCGAACCTAGACTCTTCTGGACCAAAACCAGACGTGTTGCCAGTTACACCATAAGCCATTCCAGCTCTTTTGTAAAGCGATGCAAATTTACAAACAATGTATTTTCTATGCAACAGATTGGTTGTTTTTTTTACATTTTTATAAAATAAGCATCCCTTGAGAGGTATTATAATAAACCCATTTGAAGTAAAAAAAGTTCTTTCAAAGAGCAAAGAATTACATTTTTCTTAAAATACTCTCCTATCAACACACGGTTTGTTGTGTATTACGGCATCTTCAATAGCAGGGGAATCTAAGCCAACTATTATTCAAGTTTTTTGAATATTTGAGCACTATCCTATTTAAAAAAACTTCTCACACACTCGACAACCCTCTTCTGCTCCTCTTCGGTTAGTTCAAAAAACAAGGGCAAACGCACCAAACAATCTGCAAAACGTTCGCAATTGGGTAGTTTTCGTCCATCGTGTTTGGAAGCATAAAAAGGGCTTTGGTGGAGGGATAGGTAATGGAAAACAGCGTGAATGTCGTTTTTGCGGAGGTGTTGAATCAATGCTGTTCGTTCTGAAAGGTTATTGCAGATGAGGTAAAAAAGGTGTCCATTGTTGGTGGCGAAATCGGGAATATAGGGTAATTGCAGTTGGCCTTGTTGTTGGAGGGGTTGCAATTCATCAAAATACCGTTGCCATATTGCTTTTCGTTTTGTTTGGATTTGAGGCAATTCTTCAATTTGAGCATAGAGAAAAGCGGCAACAATCTCAGAAGGCAGGAAAGAAGAGCCTACATCCATCCAACCATACTTATCCACTTCTCCCCTAAAAAATGCCGAGCGATTCGTCCCTTTTTCCCAAATTATTTCGGCACGCTTAAGAAATCGTTCATCATTCACCACCAACATTCCTCCTTCTCCTGCAATGATGTTTTTGGTTTCGTGAAAAGAAAAGGTGGCTAAATTTCCAATTCCTCCGAGCGGTTTTCCTTTGTAAAAAGAGTCAATACTTTGGGCTGCATCTTCAATGATATACAAACCATATTTGTCTGCAATAGCTTGAATGGCATCCATATCACAGGCGATTCCTGCATAATGTACTACAACGATTGCTTTGGTTTTGGAGCTTATCAAGGCTTCAATTTGGCTTGGGTCTATGTTGGGGTGATTGGGCAAGCTGTCTGCGAACACGATTTTTGCGCCCCGCAATACGAAGGCATTGGCAGTAGAAACGAAGGTGTAAGCGGGTATAATGATTTCATCCTCTGGCTGAATATCCAACAAAATGGCCGACATTTCGAGGGCATCGGTGCAGGAAGTGGTCAATAGTGTTTTTTTGAACTGGTATTGGTTTTCAAAGAATTGTTGGGATTTCTGTGTAAAATGCCCATTGCCCGAAATTTTGCCTGTTTGGATGGCTTGTTGGATGTATTGGAGTTCATTGCCGATGATGAAAGGGCGATTGAAAGGTATGTGGTTGGTCATTGCTGTTATCAAGGGGTAAAAGGTTGTCTATTGGATATGTGGTGAAATTAAAAAAAAACTGCCAACAAATCAATAATGACTTGTTGGCAGTATGAAACACTTTTCAAGTGCTAAAACCAGTATAAACTAAACAGAGTTGTTATTTTTCTAATTGTTGTACTTTTTGCTCTAATTCTTTGATTTTTCCGCTTAACTGAATAATATATAGTTTACTTTCTTCAATTTGCTGCAATAACATTGCATCCATTTTAGCTACATCAATACCTTTATCTGCCACTTCTTTTGCAGAAGGCATACCTGGTAAATGTCCATATTCTGCAATAAACTCTGCCATTGCATCTATGGTAATGAGTTTGTATCCTTTTTTGAATACAAAATCTGCCCAATCTCCACTACCTTCAATCGCTACTTTTAATCTTTCGGTCATAATACCTTTTTCTACAAACAGATTGTAGTCATCACTACTTATATCCAATGCTTCATTTCCGATGAATACTTTTCCATCACTGTACCGAATATCACCTTCTGTTTGCATCCAAACAGAAGGCCCTCCACCACTGCAATTATTGGTAGGATCATTGGTTGTGTCGTCACAGTCTGTGTTGTCTAATACATAGCCTACTGGCTGTTCACACTGTGTTTGACTAATAGCAGGGTTTCCAAAACTATCTGCATCACTATCTTGATACCAAACTGTATTGGGATTGATAGCAGAATCTGTGTCGTCACAGTCTGTATTGTCTACTACGTATCCTTCAGGGTTTGTACAATCTACTATAGATGAATTGGGATTTCCAAAACCGTCACTATCAGTGTCGGCGTATAGGGTTGTTGAACAGCCGCCACTGTTCTCAATATGAAACTGGGCATTATAGATAGTTCCTCCAACTGATTTAATACTAACGTCTCCAATTAAACTTGCTTGAGTTGTTGCCGTAGATTGATATATTAATGTGCCGTTTTTCTTATATTGAATATTTCCATTAAGAGTCCTTTCCACTCTTAAAACATCATTGTTCTCATATGTACTTTGAAGTCCTTTATAAGAGCCGTTTTCGTATATTTTCACCCCCCCACCAGTTAAATAAATAGCAAAACCTATGGAGTTATAATTTGCATTAGGATTAGATGTAGAAAATCCAAACATTCTAAGTGTATTGGTTTGCGAAGCTGTAACCTCTATCCAACCTGGAGTATTTGCAGGTAATACTTCTTGAGATGCAGCTCCTCCATTCCAAGAATTTCCTCCACTTGTTTTGGTTAATGTAGTTTGCCCATTAATTGTTACAGTAGTATTTTCTAAATCTATCCAATTTACATTAGAAGTTTGTCCATTTAGAAAAATACTAAATAAAATAAAAATAGAAAATTTTAATACAAAATTAATATTAAGAATTTGTCTCATAACACTTTATTTTTTAAAAAACATGGTAGATTGTGCAAATATCTTCAATAAAACCTATTTTTACAAAGATTGTTCCTTGACCTTAGAGTTCTTTACATAATAATGGGACTAATTGAAAAAAAGGTACAACTAAAGACATTTTATAAATTTATACGCAAATTTCAGAAATAAAGTTTACCTATATTGTTTTCCAAACAACACAAATTAAGTTTTAAGAAAAAAATATAAAGGTTTAACGAAGGCTCTTAGTGAGAAGAGGTTTTTGAAGTATATTCTCAAAAGCATAAGAGACTTAAAAGCTAGTGCTTTCTTAAAAGGAAACGTCAAAAGTCTTAGAATCTCCACTATATAGTTGAGTTAAAATAACATCTATTATAATGTCTAAAAAAGAAAACCCCAAAAGAATAAATTTATTTAATAAGTATTTTGGTAAGTATGGCGTGTTTTTTACGCTAATATTAATATTGATATTGTCAATTGTAGTTTTTCGTGATTATCTTTTTTTTAGAAACCTCTATTTATTTAAAGACATAGGTAGTGATTCTCTCAATATTGTGTTTCCAAAATTTATACACCTTGCTGATTATTTGCGAAATGAGGGTATTCCTAAATGGTCTTTCAACCAGGGAATGGGGCAGTATATATATCCCTTTAGCTTGAGTGACCCTTTTTATTGGATAGAATATATTTTAGGTAGAGACTATTTAGCCTATGGTTTCGCTTATGTTGAAGTAGTTAAAATTACTTTGAGTAGCATATGTGTATATTTTTATTTAAAATACTTAGGATTATATAGATATACATTAAGTATAGGTGTTTTATTATTTTGCTTTTCTAGTTTCATGGTATTAGGAGGTGGATGGTGGGTTTTCTCAACTCAGGCGTTTCATCTTTCTCTTTTACTTTTAGCTTTTGAAAAACTCTTTAAGCAAAATTCTTGGTGGTTATTTCCCATACCTATTTTACTAATAGTATCTTACCAACCTTTTAATTTATACATATTTACCTTGTTTTTATTTGTGTATTCTACTGTTAGGTATATAGTTAGTAGGCAAAAAGGATTAAAAGGATATACTGTTTTATTACTTAGAATGAGTTTTTTAGGACTAATAGGAATTGGACTTTCTTCTGTTTTTCTTTTTAGCAACATCTACGAATTACTTCAAAGTCCTAGAGTCGGAGGGGATTCAACTTATTTCCAAAAACTTTACTCTACTCCATTATTTAGCACTGTATCTCCAATTGAAGGTATGACTATAATAATGCGGTTTTTTTCAAGTGATTTATTAGGAACTGGGAGTAATTTTAGAGGTTTCCTTAACTATTTGGAGGCACCCATGTTTTATATTGGTTTATTTAGTTTATTATTAGCTCCACAATTATTCTATCATTTGAAAAAGACTCAAATTAGTTATTACACAGTAATTCCTGTCTTAGCAATAATATTCCTTGTCTTTCCATTTTTCCGATATGCTTTTTGGTTATTTACAGGTAATTACTATAGGACTTTTTCCTTTTTCATAAGTTTCCTGATATTATTATATGCTTTAAAAGCATTAAATTATATTCTCAGAAAGGGTTCTATAAGTATTGGTATATTGATAGTTACCTTACTGTTTTTATTAGGAGGCTTATTTTATCCTTATCAATTAAGTGGTTATATTGATAAGGATTTAAGAGTAATTATTGTAGGTTTTTTGATTGTATATACGTTTCTAACTTACGGACTGACTATACGCAAATTTAAATTTCTTTCTCAGATTTCATTAATTTTAGTGATATGTATTGAATTGAGTTGGTTCTCATATATAACTACCAGTCATAGAAGTGTTTTATCTGTAAAAGAGTATAAAGAAAAAACAGGATATAATGATTACTCTAATGATGTAGTGGCCTACTTAAAGAGTATTGATGATGGGTTTTATAGAATAATAAAAGATTATCATTCTAGCCCCGCAATACATAGTAGTATAAATGATGGGAAAATTCAAAACTATTATGGCACATCATCCTACCATTCTTTTAATCAAAGATACTACATTGATTTCTTACAGGCTACTAATATAATTAAAACTGGTATAGAACATCAAACTCGATGGGCTCCTGGGTTATTAGGGCGTCCTCTTTTACAGTCTTTAGGTAGTGTTAAATATGGATTAACAAAAGGAGATGGAGGAAGAAATAGCTTACAAGGATATTCTTTTGTAAAAAAAATAGAAGATGTATCTGTTTATAAAAATGATTATTTCTTGCCATTGGGGTTTACCTATGAAAGCTACATTTTAAGAACAGATTTTGATAAGCTATCAAATTTACAAAAAGACATTGTGTTACTAAGCTCTTTTGTTTTAGATGATAAATCATTGCTTTTAAATAGGGAATTTGAAAGATTTAATATTGATTCCATTCCTATGGATTACACTAATATTCTTTATAGGAAGGATGTACAGAAAAGGCGCGAAGGTCAATTAAATATACTAAAACATGGACAAAATATTATTGAAGGAACCATCACAATAAAGAATAAAAGCCTGCTTTTCTTATCAATTCCATATGATAAAGGATGGAAGGCAATTGTCAATGGAAAAGAGGTCCCGTTGCATCTAGCAAATATTGGATTTATGGGAATAGTGCTTGATAAAGGACACTACAATATAAAATTAGAGTTTGAAGCATTTTATTTTTACTATGGTGCTTTTGTATCCCTCTTTTTTATTGTGTTTTTTGTAGGTATTATTGCAGTAAAAAAAAGAAAATATGCATAATAAAATAAGTAGAGTTTTAAAAAAAAATACATTGTTAGTATCTATGCTATTTAATTTGTTGTTATTTGCGATAATATATAGCATATACACCCCTCATTTCATGACAAATGATGATGTCAAGATGATGTTAAGGGTTGCAGGAATGAATAGGGTTTTAGAACCGTCTGCATATATACATAGTAATATTATTCTTGGAAATTTTCTCACTTGGCTTTATGCTTTAGATAAATCGATACCCTGGTATGCAATTTATACAATATTAAGTTTGTTTATTGCCCATGTTGCTTTTCTGTACAGAATATTAAGAAATAGCCCGCTCATTAGAAGTATGTTTATGTATTTGGTTTATTTTATAATTGTTGGTGTTCAGATTCTTCTTAATTTACAATTTACTATAACAGCAGGTATTCTAAGTTTTGCAGGTGTTGTTCTATTGTTTTTTGAGCCTAAGAAAATGAGAAGGTATTACACTCTTCAAGGTTTCTTTGAAAGAGTTTTTACAATAAGAAATTTCATAGGAGTTTTATTAATCTTTTTTGGAAGTTTGGTAAGATGGTACTCTACATTGTTAGTTTTTGGCCTATTTTTGCCTGTTGTTTTTATTCAATATGTATTTAGGCCATTTTACAATGCTAGGGTCAAAGTTGCTTTATTCGTGTTGACTTTTTTTCTATGTTATAGTGGAGTAAAGTATGAAAAGTATAAATATAGACAGGATATTGGCTGGAAAAAGCACTTAGAGAACATTCCTTCATTAGTTAGTTTTATAGATTATCAAGTACTCGAAAACGTTCCTATTCAAAAAAAGGTTGAGATATTAGCCACCGCAGATTGGAGTCTAAATGATTATTACATGCTTATGCATTGGTTTTCAATGAATGAAGATTTATATAATAAAGTTAATTTTGAGAAAATATTATCACAAGTTCCAAAGGTGAAAACCAACTTACCTTTTAAAAGAGTTTATGAAATTACTATGAGTATACTTACCAATCAATATTCGATTAGTTGTATCTTTCTTTGGTTTTTTGTAAGCTTGATGATTAATTTAAGGTTAAGTAAAATATTACAGCTATTTGTTTCCTTAATTCTTCCTATTATAGCGATATTGTATCTAATTTTTTTTAGAAAACCTCCTCCTCCCAGAGTTTGGTATATTATTATGATATTTATTACTTGGATACCTTTATTGTTATTATCTAAAAAAAACAATTTTCGTTCATTCCTAAAAGTCAAGTTATACAAAAAAATAATATTATGCCTATTTGCTTTTTTGTTGTTATATAATTGTTTTTTAAGTATTCAAATAAATAGCAATAACTCTAAAATAAATTATGAAAGTAACATATGGTTTCATAACCTAATGGATGTATTCAATCCCAATCCCAACAATCTTTATATAGTATGGGGAGAGGGCTTTCCTTATCCATTAATATCACCATTTGATAATTTGGAGTATTTAGAAAATCTTAATACTATAGGTGTAGGAGTACCTCCCACACCCACTACGAAAGAAGTATTAGCAAAATATAATATTAAAGATGTTTATATGGCAATGTTAGAGAAAAATAATGTTTTCTTGTGCTTGCATCCTGCTCATAAGTATAAGCAGGAAATGCTAGAAAAATATATGCTTGAACACTATAATTTATCGATAAATTATAACCCGATTTTTAGATCAGGAGCATTTAATGTATATAAAATAACAGAAATGAAATGAATTTATTTGTATATATTTTCTATAATATATTGCGATCTACCCCGAACCTGGTCTAAAATTCGCCACAAGTATTCACCTATTACTCCAAGCATCAACATTTGAATTCCTGAAAGTATTAATATGACTATCATCATTGGTGCCCACCCTTTTACTGGAGTATTTCCCATTAAACGACCGTAAAGAATTACTATTGCGTATAAGAATCCAATTAATGATACAACAAAACCAGTAACAGACATAAAACGAAGCGGAAAAAAAGAATAGCTTAGTACCCCATCAATTAAAAATTTCAATTTTTTACTGAAAGTCCACATAGATTTACCAACTAACCTTTTACGTCTTTTATAGGGTATGAACTTTATATCATAACCAGTCCAAAGAACCTGTCCTTGAAAAAAAGGATTAAGTTCTTTATTTTTCATAATAATATCTTTGACTTCTCTACTAATAAGTAAGTAGTCAAACCCTCCTTGAGGCATATTGGGGAAACTCAATTTTTTGATGAGGTAGTAAAAAATCTTTGATGTTATTTGTCTATAAGAAGATTCATCTCTAGCGTCCCTAGTACAAACAACAACGTTATAATTTTCATTAAAGTGATAATTAAGCATATCATTTATCAATTCAGGAGGGTCTTGTGAATCAGCAGAAATGTGAACCAAGCATTTTCCCTTGGCAATTTCATAACCTGACATTCGTGCACAAGCTTGCCCAAAATTCCTAGTCAGTTTTATTACCTTTATCAATAATGGATTCTCTGCTCTCAGTTCTAGCAATTCCTGTAAAGAGTTGTCTCCAGAACCATCATCTACAAAAATTATTTCTCCTTTCTTATCAGGGTTTTTATTTATAACTAATTCTTTAATATCTGTCAATGTCTTTCTTAAGGCCCCTTCATTATAATATACAGGAATTATTATAGAATAGTCGATAAGGTCAGTATTATTCATTTATACTCTTTTATATAGTGTTGCTTAAGATAAATATCGGTCTTTTATAAAATTCGCTTAATCCTTCTTGTTTCTCACTAAGAAACTTCAGATCTTCACTTTTAATAGGATATTCATAATAATCATATACAATTTTTTCTTCCTCCCTTTTAGAGAGACCAATACTATCAATTTCCCATCCAGATTTTTGGCATATCCGTTCTACACCTTCAATCATTTGTATTCCATCTATAGCAGAAAAGATAGGAGTACTTTTATTCCCCCCCCAATTATATCCCATTTGATAAACGATAGTTTTTGCTTTTTCTCTCAACTGTTTCAAATAGTTGATAGCATAGTTTTCCAAATCGGATATGTTTTTCACATAATTACTATCAAAATCATGTCCAGCATGATGCATAACATTAAAATGTAGTAGAATATCTGTTTTTTCCAAGGTACTTAATTTATCTAAATCAACCCCTTCATATAAGGTTTTTAAATTATTAAGTTCAAAAAACTTTGCTAACATTGTAATAATTTTCCCATGATTTTCATTAGGCTCGTAAGCAATCACATTTTTTGCAAAATGATTAGCAATATTTAATGAAAAATAACCTGTATTTGCTCCAATATCCATTACTATTTTATTACTAAAATCAAGATGCTTAATCAAGTAGTGATAACGTTCTACATCCCCACGCCAATCTTGGTTTACCTTTACCTCTATATCTAGGGCTTCTTGTACGAAATTGGGCATACTTTGATAGACAGAATGTTTAGATTCATCATGATAGAGGTCTAAAATAATTTCTCGCAATTGTTTCTTTAACATACTAAACTATTGTTTTCTTAAATATTTTTTGATTATTTGAATAAATTCTGCATAAAATATTCCAAAAGTATCTTTATGGAAGTAAACTTCATGAAAAGGGAGTTTCAATATCTTTTTCCAAAACATTGATTTTCCATATTTAAACCAAGTAATTGGATTTTTAGAAAAAATAGCATCTAAATAACCATTGAACCAAAAATAAGGAATTCCTATTTTTACTTTAAAATTCTTTGGAGGAATTTTTACGCTTAAATATTCTTCGATATAACACATAATTAAATTGAAATGACTATCAGACGTTAACTGAATTGGCCCCCATGCCCTTGGGTTTGCTTCAATCATGCAATAATGTTTGTCTCCTCCTTTTAACTCTACCATTACCAAACCTTGATAGCTAACAGATTTAAAAAGTTCTACGAACTTGTCTATCTGCATTCTATTATCAGGTAGCCTACTCCAAGCAAAAAAAATAGATTTTCCATTTGGTTGTTGCCCCCCATTTTGTTGAACCATTAATTTATATGACCCATCTTTGTAAAAATAAAACAACAAATATACGCTATTCCCTCCGATAAATTCTTGAAAGTAATAATCTTCAATATTCTGGAGTTTAAGAAAATTAGATATATCTTCCTTAGAAAAAATCAGATATGGATAAGTTCTTTTATTTTCCTTATTGAATTCTTTCTTCGGCTTAGCTACAAAAGGCAATGGAGTCTTTTCATTCAAAAGATATGTTTTAGGAATGTGAATATTAAACCTATCACACAATAAAGCAAAACTTTCTTTATCCGAAATCTGCTCATAAGTAGATTGATCTACCAACGGAATTTCACAACCTCCTTGTGTTTCTAATAATAATCTATGCTTTAATAAAAAACGATTCAAGTATTCGGTTGTTGGTAAAATGATGACAGTTTTTATATTATAATTAAGTTTTATTTTTTCTAAAACTTGAGATACCTCGTTAATGTCCAACCTTTGGTTAGCTAAAGAATGAAAAATCTTATCTTTATAAATAGATTTAGAAAGAAACCCGTTCTCACCATTTGCAATTATACAATAATCAACATTTAGCTTTTCCAATGTCCGGCAAATTGTAATTACAGCTCTATTGTTATAACCTGAAAATAATAAGAATTTTTTTTTCTCATACAACATAAAAATCGCAAGTTATTTTATGAAATTTATGAAAACTCTAAAACATACCTAAATCTCCAATCGTATGTTTTATGAAATTAAAATTACATGTATAATTACCATTTTTCTCTTAAAATTTGCGTTATTTTAGTAACTACTTGTTTTTCCAAGGATGCATATATTGGCAAGCATAATACTTGTTCTGCAATTTGCTCTGCAATGGGTAAGTTCGATGCAGTAGAAGAAGGTAAACTTCTATAAGTTGGAAAATGGCTAATTAAAGGATAAAAATATCGTCTAGAATAAATGTTTTGGAGTTTGAGGTATTCATACACCTCATCTCTTGACTTACCATACGTTTTATGATTAATCAAAATGGGGAAATAGGAATGGTTTGGAGTAACATTTTTTATATCCTCAAAGTAAGAAATTCCTATAATATCATCAAGTAATTCTCTATAAAGCAACGCAACTTTTCGTCGATTTTGAATCTGTTCATCTATGTACTTTAGCTGTACTAAACCATAAGCTGCTTGTAATTCATTCATTTTTGCATTTATACCAGGAGCAACAACTGTCACTTCATCTGCAAAACCAAAATTCTTCAAAAAGTCAATACGTTTTTTTAGTTTGATATCATTTGTAATAATAGCTCCTCCTTCTATAGTATTAAAAACTTTAGTTGCATGAAAACTAAGTATTGACATGTTTCCATAGTTTAAAATTGACTTTCCACTTAAATCTACTTTAAAAGCATGGGCTG
Organism: Bacteroidia bacterium; assembly: GCA_030427245.1. Classification (GTDB taxonomy): domain Bacteria; phylum Bacteroidota; class Bacteroidia; order Chitinophagales; family UBA2359; genus JAUHXA01. The sequence continues at coordinate 24,060 of JAUHXA010000032.1, forward strand.
CATCATACAATACATCTAAGCCGTATGTATCAGCAATTTTTTCTATTCTGTCCAAATTACATGGATGCCCATAAACATGAACAGGCATAATTGCTGTTGTTTGTGGAGTAATTAATGACTCTATCTTATCCACGTTAATGTTACAAGTACGAGCTTCTATATCACAGAAAACAGGTTTTATTCCATTCCAGTACAAAGCGTGAGTGGTCGCAACAAAACTAAAAGGAGTGGTAATAACTTCTCCTGTTACTCTTAATGCTTGAAGGCCTACTATTAAAGCCAATGTTGCGTTAGAAAACAAACTACAATACTTTACTCCTAGGTAATCACATAACTCTTGTTCAAGTTGTTGATGATATTTACCATTATTTGTCAACCATTTGGTCTTCCATATATCCTCTAAATATGGAGCAAATTCTTCTAAAGGTGGAAGACTAGGTTGTGTAACATAGATTTTTTTATCCATGATTTTCTAATTAAAGAACTTTAGTGAGTATATTAAGTTATAATATGGGTGTTTTGTCTTAGCATCAAAACCTTTATTAAAGATAGTCCTCCCACCATGATGAATAAAACCATGGAAGAAGTATGGATAATAGTTGCTACAACAAAACCTTCTATTGATGGCATTCCAAAAAGCATCAATGTTTCGGTTACCATCCAATGATATGCACCTATACCTCCTTGAACAGGTGCAATCATTGCTAAGCCACTTGCTGCAAAAACAAAAATGCCTTGTACAAGAGTTATATGAGTTGAGTTATTTAAAGCAAATAGATAAACATAAAACCCTATGAAATATAGTCCCCATATAGCCAAAGTATATGCTATAAATTGTTTTTTCTTTTTCAATAGTTTTATTGATACCACTCCCTCCCACATCCTTTTTATAAAATCGAATGTTTTTTTAAATTGAATATTTTTTTTAAAAATAATAAATATAATAGGAACAGCAATAATGAATAGTATCCCAAAAATATTAAGGAGACTTATTGTTTGTAATTTTGAGCTTAAAAACAAAAAAATATTTTCATATAAAAAATCACTAACTAACTGGTAGTTAAAAATGTATGCTAAAAGAATGATTGAGAATAGCATTACAAAATCAAAAACTCTTCCTAAAACAACTGCTCCTAAAGAAAAACTAATAGGGATAGAATCGGTTTTCTTTAATACCCAACAACGCATAAATTCTCCTGAACGCAGTACGACTAAGTTTGATAAATTCATAATCATTATGGCATAGAATAAGTTTGCTTTTTTAGGACGAAAACCTAAAGGCTCGATTAATATCCCCCATCTGATTGCTCTCACATAATTTGATAATGTGCTAATAAACATTCCTATGAATACCCAAATATAATTAATGTCTGATAATTTTTGTCTTACAACAGTGAAGTCTTTGTCTTTAAATACAAAAAAAAGTATTACTAACCCTAAGATTAAAAAAAAAATATTTTTAAGTAAAAATAATAATTTGGACATTTTTATTATACGGTTATGAAAAATAATATATCTATTGTTCCATAATATTTTTAACGCTATAATAACTTCCTTCACTCTGTTCATAATAGCCCTTCACCAATATATCTGCCAAAATTCCACCGACAAACATATTCAAACCACTCAAAAACAATAGAATGGTCAAAATAGGCCAAGTAGTATCCGAAATATCTTGACCACTAAAAAACAAAAAGGAAGTAAAGAGCATACAAAAGACACTCAATAAAATAAGCACCAAGCCAATTCCACCCAACAAATGCAAGGGACGCATAGCGTATTTATTCCAAAACCACACCGCAATCATATCAATGAATCCTTTGACTGTTCGATGCCAATTGTATTTTGTCACTCCTGCTATTCTCGCTCGGTGATTGACCACTACTTCCCCTACCTTAAATCCCTTTATTTTCAATAGAGCAGGAATAAACCTGTGCATTTCTCCATAAAGCGAAAGTCCTTCAAAACATTCTCGTCTGTAAATTTTCAAGGAACAACCGCTGTCGTGAATCCCATCGTGAATCAACATTTTCCGCAAAAAATTAGCTCCTCTTGATACAAATCGCTTCATGAAGGTATCTTTTCTGTTTTTCCTCCAACCCGAAACGATGTCTAAATCATTTGCTTCGATATACTCAATGAGTTTTGGAATATCCATTGGATCATTTTGCCTATCTCCATCCATCGTAATGATATAAGGATATTGTGCAGCTTTGATTCCTGCATCCATTGCAGCCGTTTGTCCAAAATTTTTACGCAATTCAATGACCTTTACAGGGCTTAATTTTTTAGCCAATTCGACCGTTTTATCGCTCGAACCATCATCCACTAAAATAATTTCATAAACATATTTATTATCTTCACAAACAGCTACAATTTCTTCGTGCAATTCTGCTACGTTCCCTTCTTCATTGTAAAGAGGAATCACAATAGAAACCTTATCCATAAACCATTAATTTGTAATATTCCTTATACCAATCCACAAACTGCTTTATTCCATAAGTCACAGATGTTTTGGGTTGATATCCTAAATCTTCCACCAAGTCGTCCACATTTGCCCAATTCATGGGCACATCTCCTGGCTGCATCTCCATAAAATTCTTCTTTGCCTCCTGCCCCAGCGCTTTTTCGATAGCCTCAATAAAATCCATCAAAGCCACAGGACTGCTATTGCCAATATTATACACCTTGTAAGGTGACTTTGCAGTGCTGGGATCTGGATTCATAGCCGACCAATTGGGATTTCCCTTTGGAGGATTGTCAATCACACGAATGACTCCTTCCACGATATCATCAATATAAGTAAAGTCACGCTGCATATTGCCGTGATTGAAGATATTGATAGGTTTGTTTTCGAGGATGGCTTTGGTGAAGAGAAACAGAGCCATGTCGGGTCGACCCCAAGGACCATATACCGTAAAAAATCGAAGTCCCGTGGTTGGAAGGTTGAACAAATGACTGTAAGAATGAGCCATCAATTCATTGGATTTTTTGGTAGCAGCATAGAGGCTAATTGGGTGGTCAATATTGTCGGATGTCGAAAAAGGCATTTTCTCGTTCAGGCCATACACACTCGAGCTACTTGCATACGCCAAATGCTGTACTTTGGTATGACGACAGCCTTCCAACACGTTCACAAATCCAACAATATTGCTATTGATATAGGCATGAGGATTGATCAAGCTGTATCGAACACCTGCTTGGGCTGCCAAATGACAAACTTTATCAAAACGCTGTTCTTCAAAAAGTTGTGCAACTGTTTTTTGGTCTTCCAGTTGGAGTTGGATAAATTTATAATTGGAGTGAGTCTCGCTTTGCACCAAACGATTGTACTCAATTGCTTTACGAGGGATTCCCGTTTTTGCCAAACGATCATACTTTAGATTGACATCGTAATAATCGTTGATGTTATCTAACCCAATCACTTCGTCTCCACGAGCTATCAATTGTTTTGCCAAGTGAAAGCCAATAAAGCCTGCTGTGCCTGTTACCAAAATTCGCATGAGAGTCATTTAAATAAAAAAAGGGCTATAAGCCAAACACAAAGCTAAGAGATTGTAGACTAATTTGAAGGATAAAAATTGTTTTTTTGAAGTCTTGCAGCCAAAAAACTTGCTATGCGCTAAAATATAGGCTATTTTTGCATTAGTTTTTTCTCATTTTTCAATCTATTTTTTTCTTATGAACATTTATGTCGGTAATCTTGATTACCAAATTACTGAGGATGATTTGCGTGATATATTTGAAGAATATGGCGAAGTAAAATCCGCAAAAATTGTTATTGACCGAGACTCCAATCGATCTAAAGGTTTTGGTTTTGTTGAAATGCAAGAACAAGCAGAGGGACAAAAAGCAATTGACGAATTGGACGGTGCTGAATTGGAAGGCAGAACCATGCGTGTGAATATGGCGCGTGAACGTACGGATAGAAGAGGTGGTGATAGACGTGGAGGTAGTCGAAGGGGCTATCGGTCTAATGATAGAGACAACAATCGTTATTAATATTCAATCCATATTCAAAATTTTTTGGCGGTGCTATGCTTTGGGTATAGCATCGTTTTTTATTTATAGTCATTCGATTTATTTTACAGATTTTTATGAAAAAATACAATTTTAGTTCTGGCCCGGCTACTTTGCCACAGCCTCTTTTTGAAGAAGCGGCAAAGGCGGTTTTGGATTACCAAGACTCAGGACTGTCTATTCTCGAAATCTCTCATCGAAGCGATACTTTTGTAGAAATACTTGAAGGAGCAAAAAGTTTGGTGGTCGAGCTATTGGGCTTGGAGGATGATTTTGAAGTTTTGTTTTTGACAGGTGGAGCAAGTATGCAGTTTTGTCAAGTTCCCTTCAATTTGCTGTCCTCCAATGGTACCGGCTTGTATTTAGATACAGGTACTTGGTCAGAAAAAGCGATTGCAGAAGCAAAACTGTTTGGGAATGTTCAAGTGTTGGCTTCTTCCAAATCAAGTACTTTCAATCACATTCCTAAGGGCTATGCGATTCCACAGCAAGGGGATTATTTTCACATCACCACTAATAATACCATTTACGGCACCCAAATCCACGACATTCCCCAGGCTTCCATCCCTATTGTAGCAGATATGTCTTCTGATATTTTCTCCAAAAAAATAGATACGAATCAGTTTGGGCTGGTCTATGCAGGAGCGCAAAAAAACTTGGGACCCGCAGGAACGACTTTGGTATTGGTTCGGAAAAGTTTGTTGGGTAAAACAGGGCGAGCCATTCCAAGCATGTTGGACTATCAAGTGCATATTGCCAAACAATCTGCCTTCAATACACCGCCCGTTTTTCCGATTTACTGCTGCTATTTAGGGCTTCAATGGATTAAGAAACAGGGAATTGCCCAACTGGAGAAAATCAATCGTCAGAAAGCACAATTGATTTACCAAGAAATTGATCGCAATTCTCTCACCAAAGGACACACAACGGTAGAAGATCGTTCGATGATGAACGCTACATTTACGCTCACCAATCCTGAATTGGAAGAATCGTTTGTAGATTTGGCGGAGCAAGCCAATTGTGTGGCTATTCAAGGACATCGTTCTGTGGGTGGTTTTCGGGCTTCTATTTACAATGCGATGCCTATTGAAGGCGTACAAACATTGGTGGAGGTAATGCAGGAATTTGAGAGGCAATTTGGTTGATTTGTGATTTTATTTCAATTATCGCTGCTTACGACTTCGTCTCCTCCTTGTGTCATAATCACTTCAATCGGTTCTTTGAAGTTGGTTTGATAAAATCGGGTAAGGCGGAAAAGTTTTTGCTCCAAACTTTGATTGAAGGAAGCCAAATCCTTTGATTTGTATTTACCATTCAGCAAGTCTTTTTTAAGCCCACTCAACACTTTGTTAAACTCCGTTGCAGTGGTACGATAGGCGATTCTGATTTGGGAAATATCTTCGGAACTATACAGGTGTTGATTTGATTTTACCAATTTAATGGTCTCCTCAATTTCTATTTGCATTGCCACATACTCTTGCATAAATCGGGTATTCTTCAATTGCTGCATATTAGAGACTACTTTCTCCGAAACGCCTGCAAGCGGGTGCGAGTAATTTGATGAAGCACTGTTGTTGTAAGAGTTGTTTTGATCGTAGGGATTGTTTGGATCGTACTCGTTGTAGGAGTTGTAATCCTCATATTGACCATATTGGTCGTTTTGTGCGGACAAGGAGAAATACATGACCAATAGTAAAAAAACAGATAAGATATGTGATTTTGAAATTTTCATGGTAGCAAGTATTTTGAATGTTAGTTGATGTTTGTTAAAATGTTGTTTCTTAACAACACTTACAAATATATAGGAAGTAAGAGAAGGTTGAAAGCCATTTTTTATACAAACATAGGAGTCTGACTTACCACAATCTCATACATATATTTGAGCGAGACAGAACTGTATAAAGGGTCGAAAATATGATTTGGGGAGTTGTGTTTACCTTTTTGTAGTTGCTTTGAATCAACTTCAGTTACTCTATTAGACGAAAGGAAAGAGGTATTTTGGAAAGGTTGAAGGCATTGATAAAAAAAATAGCCCTATTGTATTGTTTTTCAGAAGTTCACTTCAAAAAGGCATGTGCTCGTCCTCCTCCTTTGTTTGCGATTTTGCACCCTTATATTCTTTGAGTGCTTTTTCAGAATCTTCGCTAACTTGCTTTCTCAAAACGGCCATCTTGATGGCTGCAATGGCTGTTTCTACCCCTTTGTTTCCATGCTTTCCGCCAGCCCTATCTTTAGCTTGTTGGTGGGTTTGTGGAGTGAGAACTCCAAAAATAACAGGGCAATCAGTGTTTGTGTCAGCATCATAAGGACGGAGGTTCAACTGCATGATGCCTTGTGCAACGGCTTGATTGATGTATTCATCGTGTCGAGTTTCGCCTGTAATGACACAACCCAAACAAATAATTGCATCAACTTTGGGATACTGAACCTCTTGCATTAAGCGAGCAGCATAAGGAAGCTCGTAAGTGCCAGGAGCATGATATACTTCAATGTCTTCGGCAAGTACGCCATGCTGCAATAGGGTTGATTGACAACCTTCAAATAGAGCAAAAGTAATGTCGGTATGATAATCTGTAACTATGATACCAAAACGATAACCGCTTGCATTGGGTACGGCATTATAGTCGTAATCGGATAGACTTTTGAGATTACTCGCCATAAATCATTGATTGAGAAATTAGAGATTAGTGCAGTAGAAACGAAAAATTAGAAGTTGGGCATAATAAAAACATCTGTTAAATTTTCAAAATCTAACAGATGTTGCGAACAAGGTGTCATTAACATTCTCGTCTTTGGTCTAACTTTTCTCTTCTGTCTTTTTAACTTTAAATTACATTTTGGCTTCTACACGAGCGATGTATTTGTCAATGCTTTGACCCGTCTCAGAATTTGGGTATTCTCTTTTAATGGTTTCGTAAGCCGATTTTGCACCACTGTTATCGCCTTGTAGTTCCATCGCTTGACCTGCTCGTAGCCAATACATAGTCGCTGTAAATTCATTGGGGCTATTGCTAGCCGCTTTTTTGTAGTAGCTAATAGCATTGGACATATCCCCCAATTCGGAATAAGCATCCCCCAAAGCACCCAAAGCCATCGTACTAATGACTTGATCGTCCCCATCAAACTTTTTAAGATAAGTCACTGCATTGTCATAGTCTCCCAAGTTCAAGTAGCTGATACCTGCATAGTAGCTTGCCAAGTTGGTTGCATCTGTCATGCCGCTATAAGAATCAATGATTTCCAAGAAACCAGGAAAGTTGCCATCGCCATTTAGCGCTAATTGGAATGAGTCCTGTTTGAAGTATCGTTCTGCAACATACATCTCTGACTGGGCTTCTTTTTCTTGACCAGGTATGTAAAGATTGTTGAATGCTAAAAATGCCAAAATCAATACAAGAATACCCCCAACAATACCTAACACAACATTGCGGTTATCTTCTACAAATCTCTCCGCTTTACCATAGGTTTCCTGCAATTGGATTTCCTGCTCAAGTATGTCGCCTTTAGGTTGGGTGTTCTTAACTTTTCTTCCCTTGTTGTACGTTGCCATCTTTTTATTCTAAAACGTTTAATGTAAAAAGGTATGAAAGCGCGTCAAAAATCGGCACGCTATTTTTTTGGAGGGCAAAGATAGTGAATTTAAAAATTTTGTTCACTATATCTTTTTTTATTCTTGTTTTTCGATGGAATTTCTTAGTTAATTTTTGGTTATAAATGAATCTATTTGGTCAAAAAGTATCGGATACCTTGATTTGAAGTGAATCGACGAATCAAAAATGCAAAATCATAATTTTAAAACTTAGGTATCCGATATCTAACATCTCCAAACCAAATCATCGAGAGCCTAATTTTTTGATTGACCATGTTTTTTTGAAGTAAATAACTAATAACAACCTATTTAGTTTGTGCATTTGTCATTTGAATCTAAGGTTTCTTAATCGAGTTAAGCAGCACTTTGACTGGTCAACAAGTCATTATAAAAATAAAATGAATGTAACCTACAAAACGAAGAAAACAGATGAAACGTCCATGATTAAATCATTATTAAAACACAAAGGGAAATGATTACTTAATTCATGGTAAGTTCCATCTGACCTATGGTTCACTTCAATGGACACCTTCCACAGGTATCGACAATCCAACTACTGCAAATCCCATCATTTCAGCTACCGAAACTACCATTTACACCCTTACTGCCACCAATGATTTTGGCTGTGAAGCCATTGCTGAGACGACCATTGACATCACTAATGAATGTGTATTTCCTGGTGATGCGGACAACAATGGAGAGGTCAACATGTTCGACCTTTTCCCGATGGGCGCAAATTTTGGAGCGAGCGAGTTTGCACGAAACAGCGTCAGCAATGAATGGCAAGGATTTGGCGTATGGGACTGGTCTGCAACGCAAAGCAATGGCCAAAACTTGAAGTATGTGGACTGTAATGGAAACGGTTCGATTGGTTTTGAAGACACGACAGCGATTATCCAAAACTTCGATTTGTTCCAAAAAAGCAAAGGTTTTGTGAAGGGAAGTTTGGCAGATCCTGAACTTCGATTCGTACCATCAGCGAATCTCATTGGGGCGGGAGAAACGCTTGAAATGCAAGTTTGGTTGGGCAGTGTCGAAAATCCTGCAATCGACCTCTATGCCATTGCTTTTGAAACCACTTTTGACATCAGTTTGATTGACCCCAATTCTATTTCGATGGACTTTAGTGGCAGTGATTTGGGAACGCACAATGTGGATTTGTTGGCGGTAAGTTTGGTGAATGAAGAAACGGGACGGGTGAACGTGTCTATGAGTAGAACGGCAAGCCCTGGCGCAAATGGTGAAATTTATCTGCTCACAATTCGCATGAGAACTTTGGAAAATCTTGTAAGCCCGAATAACCTGACCTTCAATATTTCCGATTTTGGAGCGACCAACTCCAATGAAGAAACCGTATTGGCAAATACAGATGACCTTCCTACGATAACGATTGACCCCGATATTGTTGATATTGAAGGAGTCGCTTCTTTTTCCAAACCTTACACACTTTACCCTACTTTTACAATAGAAGGTTTTCAATTGACTTATACGCTTCAAAAAAGCCCTACAATTGAAGTCAATCTATTTGATTTGTCGGGGCAAAAAGTAGGTGTTTTATTGAAGGGAAATCAAACTTTGGGCAGTCACCAAGAAGAGGTCGATTTGACCAAATGGAGCTTGGCAGCAGGTGTTTATATTGTCGAATTGCAGTTGGACGGAAAAGTGTATCGAGAGAAGGTGGTTGTTTTTTAGTTAAAAAACTTCAATCCTATCTCCAACCGACACTTCAAAAGTTTCGTCACCCTGCAATTTGAAATAATGTCCAAATGCAATTCTATGCCCTTGCTTTCGGTAGGTCGCTAAAGTTCGCAAGGGCTCTTTGTTCACTACGCCCGTTTCTTGGTCTGTTGTCGTGACTTGACATCGACCACAAGGTTTGATGGCTTCAAATGCTGCATTTCCGATTTTGAAGGACTTCCAAGTGTCCTCGATATGCGGCGTTCCCCCTTCAAAAATAACATTGGCTCGAAACCGATTGATGGGAATGGATTTTTCCAATTTGCCATTGAGGTGTTCTAAGGCGCTCTCTCCTAAGAACAAATAAGGGGCAGCATCGGGAAAGTTAATGGGAATATTGGGGTCATTGCCGAGTTTTCGCTGTTGGTCTGAATCTGGTAAAAACACCAAATAGACTTCAAAACCCATCAAGTTCGAAAACCAATCGTTGATTTCATTACTTTCTACTACTGCTTCTACTTCATCATTCCAAATAGTTACCTTCATTTTGCGGTCGCTTTCGTTGGCATTTCGAGCAGGAATAAAAAGGTCGTTTGCTGCATCTTTGTGCGAAACCACTAAACCTTTTTTGTCTTCTGCAAGGGCAATTTTGAAAAACACCAATTCGGGCATTTTTCGTTGGGTGATGAACATTCCGTTTGTATCGGTTAGCAGCCATCGCCTATCATACTGCAATCCTTTGGGAGTCAGTGTTGACGTTTGGACTTGGATGCGCCCCAATGATTTGATGGGGTAAATGTAGAGTTCTGTAATTTTGAAGGACATTTTTTGATTGTTTTTAGGTTGATAATTGTGTTTATGTTGATAGTCGTAGAGACATTTCACTAAAACGTCTTTACCTGTTTAGATTTTAGAGGTTTGAGGTGCAAACTATTACAACTCTACCCAAAATTCGTTCAATCTCATTCTATTTTCTACATGAAATCCAAATCAATTACATCCCTATTTCCCTCAAAGAATCTATTTGGCTCTCTTTCAGGCTACTCCAATCTGCAGTAAAGGTGCTTTTTAGGTAACTAACAATATCAAGAATATCCTGATTTGACATATTGGGGTCATTCATATAAGCGGGCATCATCATTTGGTAGTCTTTGGAAGAGGATTGATAACCATTCAAAATGATGTCGGCAATTTTGATGTCTTTACCCTTCAAAATATCTGAATCTGCCAACGAAGGAGCAACTTTTTTCTGACCCCTCCCATCCATACCATGACAAGAAGCGCAATAAGATTTGAAGATGTTGAGTCCATTGGTTCGGTCATCATTGGCAGCGATGGAACTAATTTGAGGAGCTTGGAGGAGGTTTTTTTGTTGGTTTTCAATGGTTTGATTTAACAATAACTGCAAATAAGTAGATTGACTTTCTTTCTTCAATTTCTTCAAAAAATCCATTTCCTTTCCTGCAATACCACTCACCAACGCTTCCGCCAAAATAGAATCGGTTGGAAAACGCTGTGCAAAGTTCCACCAAAAAGGTTCCAGAACGGGATGTTGTCCTGCAATATGCGCCAATAAGTAGTTGGATTCGGGGTGATTGGCTGCAAAGACTTGTTCGTAAAAAATCTTGAACTGCTCGATTTCCTCCGAAAAATTTTTACTCAACAATAAAAGGTGACTCCATACGCTTTTGTCCGTATTTTCCTGTGCTGCAATGGTTAGCAAGGTTGAAGCATCTAACAAGTCCAAGCCCTGCAAAGTCCACAAAGCGTGAATTTGACCTTTGGGGTGTTGGTAATCTTTGGCGATTTTCAAAACAATTGGTTTCAGAACTCTTCGCTGAGAATGAACAAGTGTTTTTTGGGCGTACATTCGTACTTGAAGGTTAGGATGTTGCAATAGGTAGGGCATTTGAATGAGAAATACAGTATCCAAATTAAGCGGTTTGACAGAAGGTTTTGAAGACTCGGTTATTTTATAGATTCGCCCTTTTCGGTTCACTCTTTGAAGTCCTTTTTCCAGTATTTTTTCACGGAGATAACTCGACATATAAGCACTGTGCTGAATGATGCCCTTTCGCATGTCCACGATATACAATGCTCCGTCAAAGCCTGTCAGCATACCAACAGGTCGAAAAGTTTCGTCCTTAGAGACCAAAAATTCACTATCGGGAAATATTCGCTCGGCTTTGGGGTCAAAGCTATCTGCAATATCGTAGGCTGCAATGAGATTGGCTTCAGGCGCACACACAAAAGCACTCCCAGTGTATTTGCTGGGCAGCATGGATTCGCCATAATAAAGGTGGGGTGAACAAGCAGAAGTGTAATCTGTCACCTTGCCCGAACTGTCCAAAACATTGGGCAAATATCCCCGATTGACGGCTGTGGCTTGAATCGGAAAAATGCGGGTATTTTCGGTGTAAAACGCTCCTGTGCTGTGTTCGATTTCTAGATAAGGGTTTTGGATGACCACATTCGGCAAGGTATAATCTCCCATCAATGGAGTGGAATTGTGGTTATAAACCAAACGACCATTTTTGTCCATCGAAATACCCCATTGACCTCGAAAAGTCGTGGCTTCCTTTTGCCACTCACCTTTGTATTTTCGGTAGCGTACATTCGATTTGGCGCTGTAAATCCAGTTATCTATGTTGTAGAGCAAGCCGTTGGGCTGGTGTTCGATATTGCCGCCATTGATGTAAAGTGAATCAACGATTTCTATGTTTTCTGCCAAAATATCAGAGCTTTCTCCATTGGGAATACTCACCCACTTCAAAGCATTGCCATCTGTAAACAACAACCCTTCATACACCAAGCACAAAGCTCTTGGGTTCAATAAACTGTCTAAAAAAATAGTGCGGCGATTGAGTATTCCGTCCTGATTGTCGTCTTCCAATACCACAATTCGACCATCCGCCAAATCTTCTTCACTGCCATTGATGTCTCGCATATAACCAGGCATTTCGACCACCCAAAATCTGCCTTTTTCGTCTTGAGCCATGGCTACGGGTAGAATGACGTTAGGTTCTGCGGCAATCAGTTGTATCTGCAATTCTTCATCCGCCAAAATGAATTGCTCCACATCTGCTACATAATCAAAGGGCAACTTTGCAGGTTGGTTGCAGGATAGGATGAAAAGGAATAGGAGGCAGAAGAAGGAAACCAATAAATAATTTTTGAAGAGTGGGTTTGACATATTTTTTGGGTTTGTAAAGAGGTTAGAGAATAACAGGAGATCATTCTTATATTTGCTCAATAGCAGTGGATTTCGAAAGCTACCGCTATTGAGCAAGTTAGTTACCTAGCTCTCTAATCTTAATACTCCTAAAATGCACTTCATTTCCGTGGTCTTGCAGTAAAATAGGTGCTTCGTTCAACTGTCCAAAGCCTTCCCAATTTTTGTACTTACTTTGAGCAACCAAATTTTTGAATTCTTCACTAAACCTATTGTACTCCAATACTTTCACATTGTTGAGCCAATGTTCAACCTGTCCATTTTTAGACACAATTCGGGCTTTGTTCCATTTGCCGACTCCTTCAAAACGTTTGGTCGTTCGATTGGCTTCCGACAAATTGCCTGCGGGAATCAAATCATAGAGAGAGCCTAAAGTACGATTGCCATTTGTGCCGTTTTGAGCATCGGGATGATTTTCGTCGTCAAGCAGTTGAAATTCCAACCCGATGGCAGAACCTTCTCCTTTATTGAGATTTGGATCTACATAGTATTTGATGCCACTGTTTGCGCCTTTGGTAAGACTAAAATCCAGTTCCAATTCAAAATTTCCATATTTCTTGGTCGTAATAATATCACCGCCATTGCTTGATTCTCCACCGTCAGCTCCCATTACCGTCAATACACCCCCTTTGATTTGCCAACCTTTTGTAGGAAAACTATCAAGCTTTGCACCCTTCCAATCCTTTGTTGAAGCTCCATCCCAAAGCAATTTCCAGCCATGTTCTTTTTCATAGTCGGTGAGTTCATTGTGCAAATAGCTGATTTCTCTTACCGTTTCGGGCATGGATTTTCGCTCTTTGTCAAGGTTTTGAGTTTTAATGCGGATATTACGCCAACGCACTTTTTTGTTGGCTTGTTTGGGGTCTCCAATAGCATGAACTTGAAAAGCAATGATGCCTTCGGCAGTTAGATCGTCTTTTAGTCTTGCACAAGGAATGTCATTCACCCAAGTTTGGATATCCGAACCAATCGCTTCAATGCGGTATTTGTTCCACTTGTCGGGCTGAAATGCTTCTTGACCTTCGGGATTGACAGATAAAGGGTAGAGCCATCCTCTTCTTGCTTCATCATAGATGCCCCCAGCCCATTTTCGAGGACTGCTTTCTATTTCACATTGATAACCATGCACTCGCCCATTTTGAAAAGAGGCATCGCTGATGCTGCGAAACTGAACACCAGAATTTAGGAGGGTATCTACCCATACTTCAAATTCTAAAATGAAGTCGCTGTATTTTTCTTTGGTTGCCAAGAAAGTGTTGGGGGTATTCAATTGGCTGACTCCCACAATGCTGTTACCTTCAATATGGTATTCCGCAGTTCCATTCAATTTGACAAAATTATGGAAATCTTTGCCGTTGAAGAGAGGAATCCATTCATCGGTATTGACCGTATTTGGAGTCGTACAACTTATCGCTAAAAAGAGGACAAGTAAACCTATTTGGCTGAAAAGGAGCAGATACGTTTTTGAAGTAGCAGTAGAAGTGTTCATGGTCATTGCAGAAATATGAAGGAAAGCAGCTAAAATACAAAATAAAAACTTCAAGAGAATTTTTCTATATTTACAAACGTTTACCATTTTTTCCCTTTTGCTCTAATAACATCTATGAAATTACTCAAATATTCTTTAATCTTTAGCCTTTTTTGGGTTCATGCACTTCAACTCACCGCTCAAGACAGAGCCGTAGCCGTAGTCTATGATAACTCAGGGAGTATGACACAAGCTGGTCAATGTGAAGGGATTAACTACGCATTGCAGGTGATGATGGGCTTATTGCATCCCGAAGATGAATTGTCTGTATATCGAATGTTGCCCGCAAAAGAGGACAAAATAGATTTGAACAGTAAAAAAGGAGCGATGCAATCGGCACGTAAAAGTTATGACTGTAATGCCCGAAATACACCTTTTGAAGCAGCGATATATGCCAAAGAGCAGTTGGCGAAAAGCAACAAACCTTACAAAACCCTTATCATTCTTTCGGATGGCGGAATTACCGATATTGATTTTGCGACCAAATATCCCGATGAACTGCGTACTCTTGTAGAACAAACGGGAACTCGCATCTTTTTTCTGAATGTCAGCACAGTGCAAAGCGTATTGGATGCCTACCTCGAAAACAGCCAAACGCCCAACAAAACCCTTCGCACGCAAGGCAGTTTCGAGCAGATTATCAAGCAGATGGAAGAAATTGCGGCGGGAATCATGACCCTTTCGGGAAGCGGCATTACCATTCAGCCCAAAGACAAAACCATTGATTGGGAGTCTCCTGTGCCTTTGAAGAGGGTGATTGTATTGCAGCAAGATGCAGAAACAAATGCAAAATTACCTCGATTGGTTTCTGCTAAATCGGAGGGGAGTCATTTGCGTTTGGGGGAATCTTTTGAAGCCCAAAAGTCAAGAGGAATTTACACGATGACGGGCTTAATCAACCACATTGAAGCGACCCAAAAAGGGCAGGTGATTCCAAAAGGAAAAGTCGAATTGGGCTTCAATGAATCCATAAATGCCAGCAAAATCAAAATTTTGCCAGAGGTGGCTGCCCGACTCGAAATCATGGTCAATAGCCCAACTCGTTCACAAAGAGGGAATCAATATGTGGTTTGTGATACGGTTCAGACTTTGGAGATTGGCGCAAAATTGGTGGACTTCAATGGCAAAATGTTGGATATGCCTGTATTGAAGGCGAGCAAGGTGGTATTTATTGACGAAACGACACAGCAAAAAATTCGCATGAAACTGGACGAAAAAACAGGTGCTTTTTTTGCGAATGTACCCTTCAAAGGTGAAAAATTGATTGTATCCGTTGCCGCAGAATTTTCGGGTTACTTCAATTTTCAGAGTAAGGTTTTGATTGTCACCAAAGACAATTGCCCTCGCCCGAAAGCGTTTATACAAGCAGACAAAAAGGCACTGAAGGCAAAGGTGACGGCAATGGGAGATGGTGACCAAATTGTGATTACGCCTCAAATCATCGTCGAAAATGAAGCTCCGAGAGAACCGACTCCAAAGGAATTGGAGGATATGTATATGGAGCAACTCAACGATGTGAATATTGGTATTGAAGTAGAAAAACGAGATGGAAAAATGTATTTGCGCCCAACAACTTTTATCTGTGCGTGTTTTACTAAGACAGGCAAAGACCAATTGCAGATACAATTGAAGTCCACAAATCCAAATCTGATTATCACCGAACGTGGCAAATTGACAGTTGACGTGGAGATTGAAGATGTGGGGTTTTGGGAAAAATGTGGCTGGTTGGTGATTGCTGCAATTATTACGCTGATTCTACTTTGGTACATTATTGGTATCATTAGAAAACCGAGGTTTTGTAAAGGAACGGAGGTGATTGTGACCAAACAAAGTCGGGTGATGACCCGCAAGCCCAAAAGTTATCCATTGCCGACTGGTTTTTTCAATCGTTATTTTGTGCCTTACATTCCCGAAAAACGGACGGTTGGCAGCGTTACCTTCAAGGCAGGCGCTCGTTGCAGTCATATTTTGATTGCAGCCAACACTCAAAACGATAAAATGTATATTTCTGGTTTTCCATTAGACAATCCAGGAAAAAAGGATATGCGTTTGAGCAATGCCGAAAAATTGGAAATTAGCCGCCAAAATGGAAAAGAAATTTATGAATATCATAGGTTGAATTAGGGACGATGAGCCAAGTGTCAGGGTTCAGAATAAGGTGTATCTGACTCCTGAGCCTTCGCTCCCGACACCTTTAAATAAAAAAAAATAAAAACATGGCAGAAGATAGTAACAAATCGTTTTTTCAAACTCTCCCAGGCATGATGACTGCTACGGCTACCCTGATTACTGCAATGGTGGGTTTGATAACCGTCTTAAATCAAGTGGGCTTGATTGGAGACAAAAACAAAGACAAACCAAAGACGGAACAAATCGCTGATGATTCTAATTCGGAAAATGTCAATGTAGCTAATACAGCTGATTTGGAGAAGATTATCAAAAAAGTCATGGCGGAGGAAAAGGCTACAAAAGGCAAAAGTGAACAGGATATTGAGGCAACGGTCAAGAAGATTGTGAAAGATGTCAAAAAGGAAGAAACCTCCAAAAAGACTTCAAATGAAACGATTGAAAAAATTACAAAGGCTTATTTATCGAATAATAAGAAGTTTGATAGTGATGAAGATGTGTATCATGGAGAACCCGATGATGATTACGGTGGAAGTTATGGTAGCAACAATACGGGGTCAATGGTCAATGTCTCTGGTACATGGACGGATAGCAATACAGGAGCTTCCTATGTATTCAATCAAAACGGCAATAGCATTGCTTTTCAGGAACACAGCATCAATAATTTTGGTGTGCCTATTGTATCAGCGGAAGGCTCTGGCACGATTTCAAGTCGCAACATCAGCGTTAATTATGTCACAATGTTCAATACTACAGGAACGGCAAATATGACCGTTTCGCCAGATGGCAGCAATATTACAGGGTCATTTCGGGACAATGTTTCGGGGGCAGTGATGAGAATGAATTTGTGGAGATAAAGCGGGGTAAAGCATCACTAATTCGCTCTAAGTGTCGAAAAAAGTGAGATAAAGCGGAATAAAGGTCTTTTATTTCGCTCGAAATGCTTATTTTTGTCATAAACGGCTTTATTAGCATGAATAATCTCATTACTGGTCGACAAGAAGAAATAAAAACATTGGAGACGCTCCTTCAATCCAATCAACCTGAAATGGTGGCAATTATAGGTAGAAGAAGGGTTGGAAAAACCTTTTTGGTCAAACAAACTTACCAAAACCACCTCAATTTTATTTTGACAGGTATTCAACATGCCACAAAATCGGAGCAACTGCAAAACTTCACTTTTGCGATGCGAAATTATTTTCCCGATTTTGAAATGGAGAAAAAAATCACTTCTTGGTTGGATGCCTTCTTTCATTTGTCTAAGGCTTTGGAGGAATTGAATTTGACAGAGAAAATGGTGGTTTTTTTGGATGAATTACCTTGGTTGGGCTCTAAGCGTTCTGGCTTTATCAAGGGATTAAGCTGGTTTTGGAACAGTTGGGCGGTCAATCAAAATATTGTATTGGTTATTTGCGGGTCAGCTGCTTCGTGGATGATAGATAAAGTAATCAATGACAGAGGTGGCTTACACAATCGAGTGACCAATCTTATCTCCCTTTATCCCTTCACCTTGGGGGAAACTCAAACTTTTCTGCGCTCCAGAAATGTTCATTTGAATCCATACCAAATCACTCAATTGTATATGGCGATGGGGGGGATTCCGATGTATCTCAATCAAGTAAAGCCAGGACTCTCTGCTATTCAAAATATTCAAGCGATTTGTTTTCAACGAAATGGGTATCTGCGTAGAGAATTTGATAGATTATTTTCATCTTTGTTTGACAACCCCGAAAATCATATTGAAGCCATCAGAGCTTTGGCTTCTAAGAGAATGGGAATGACAAGAGAAGAAATCATTGCTAAAACCAACTTCAAGAATGGTGGCGGTTTGACCAAAGTTTTGAACGAATTGAATCAATCGGGCTTTATAGAACCCTACAATGGCTATGGTAAAAAGAAACGCCAAAACCTTTATCGGCTTACAGATCCTTATTCGTTGTTTTACCTCACCTTTATAGAGTCTTTAGGTGCTAATGCCAAAACAGACTTTACCAAATTGAGCGACCTACCCAATTACAAATCATGGAGTGGTTATTCTTTTGAAAATGTGTGTTTGATGCACATAGACCAAATCCGAAAAGCACTTGGAATTTCTGGTATTTTCACCACAATTTCTTCTTTTTTTACCAAGCCCAAAGATGGATTTTCAGGGGCACAAATAGATTTAATCATAGATAGAGGTGACAACTCTATTAATATTTGTGAAATCAAATACAGCAATTCAGACTACGAAGTGACCAAACGAGATGTGACCAATTTGGAAAACAAAAAACGAGTTTTTCGATACCACACCAAAACTAAGAAACACCTATTTACCTCACTTATTACAACCTATGGTGTGGTAGAAAATACAAACCGACTCAATTCTATTGACCAAGTAGTCTCTCTAAATCAATTGTTTGAATAAGCCCTTTCAAGTTTACTTTGAATTGGTTATATTTACGCACAACGAATTCAAACTCCTATCCCTATGCTCGGACACCTAAAACCTTCTCTTTGCAGCCTTGGAAATGAAAACAAAGTAGCCTACCGTACGCTTTACTGCTCGATATGTGCCAGTTTGCGAGACCAATACAGTTTGCCATATAGTCTGTTCATCAACAATGAATTGACGCTTGTTTTATTGGCATTGAAGCCCTTCTATGAAGGAGAATTGATTGCCAAACAAACACCTTGCCCAGCTGCAGCATTTACCCAAAAAAATCCAGCCGCCAGCCACCCCGCCATTGATATTGCCGCAAAGTTATCCGTTCTGTTGGGTTGGATAAAAGTCGTGGATTGGGAAACCGACCAACCCAAATTCTACAAAAAATACCTCCGAAAAATTCTCCATCGAAAGGTACAACAAACCATTCCCCAAATCAGTGAGGGTTTCCAAAAAGTCATTGAGGAATACCTATTTCTTACCAAAACCAATGCGACGAACGAACAGCAAGTGCGCCATTATTCGGGATTGCTTTCACGCCATGTAGTATTGGAAGTTGGAAGGGAGACAGCAGTGGGAGAGGAGGGATTGAAGGAATTGGCGGCTTTGTTTGAAATGAGTGGAGAGGTGATTGCCATTGCAGATCACCTGATTGACCTGGATGAGGATATGCTTCAAAATCAACACAACCCCATTGTATTTCGGTCAGAACAAGAAAAAATCAGCCTTGCAGAAGCCTATTATTACTACCTCCAAACCTGCAACCGCATTACAATTGGCTGTTTGGAACAGTTGGCAATTCTTTCTAAAAAAGGCATCATTGAAGATTCCTTCAAGGTAGCTATGCAGCAATCTTTCCGAAGTATTGACCGCCAAATTCGACAAAAACGCCCCGCTTTTTTAGCCGATACTACCGAATTTGTAGGAGGATTGAAAATAGCTCATCAGGATTGTGGCAGTGCTGCAATGGAAGGGTGTAGTTGTGCCACACAGCAAGGCGAAATGGCGACTTCTTACATAGCAGGAGCTTGCCCCTGTGACCAATGCTGCAATGCCTGTGGAGGCTGCTGCAAAGGAGGAGGCGATTGCTGCAATGGTTGTGGAAATGGCTGTGGGCAGTGTTGTGGAAACTGCAATAACTGTTGCAGCGGGTGTAATAATTCTTGTGGAAGTTGCGGCAAAAGTTGTGACGGTTTGTGTGGAGGCTGCAATAGTTGTTGTGACAGTTGCAATGACTGTTTGGGAGTTTGTGACAACGGTTGTTGCAGAACTTGTGATACCTGTACGAGCTGCAATTGCTGCGATAACTCACCCACAACTACCCCGCCGGAGGGTTTTGAAATGCCTACTTCTACTACTGATACCCTACAAGTTAGTCAGATGGAATTTCGTCAAATTATCCAAAAAATTGAAGGGAAAACCTCCAAAGATATCATCGAATGGAAAAATGTTTTCGACAGTTTGCAGCAATATGACCCCGCTGCTCTTCGACCTGTTTTTGATCACCTTCAAAGTATGCAAGATGTCAGCGTAGAGGAAATGAATGATTTGATGAACCGATTGAAGAAGTAAATTGAAGCCTATATCTCATATCTTACTTCTGACTTCATTTACTCAGGTCAAATAAAATTCAATTTCTTCATCAATGATTCCTTACTGCGTCGACTGATGGGAAGTATTTTGTCTTTTATCAAAACGGAATGGTCTTCAATGTCCACAATCCTACTCAAATTAATGATGTATTTACGATGAATTTTGTGGAATCTTTCGGACGGAAGGCGTGCTTCAATTTTCTTCAAAGTTGAGTGAACTGTGTACACTTCTTTCAGCGTGATAAATTTTGCATAATCTCCCACAGATTCAATCCATAGAATATCACTCATATTGAGTTTGGTAAGTCTGCCTTCTTCCTTCAAAAACAGGCTTTCATGTTCGGTGTTCGATAAAGTTGAGGTGCTTGGAGAAGAGTTATTTTTCTCGTAAATAGCATTTGCTTTGTGGACTGCTTTCAAAAAACGAGGATAGGAAACGGGTTTTATTAAATAGTCTGTTACATTATGTTCAAAAGCCTCTAATGCAAAGGTTTTGTCAGAAGTAGTAAAAATGATTTGAGGAAGTTGTCGCATAGTTCGGACAAACTCAATGCCCGTTAGATTGGGCATGTGTATATCCAAGAAGATTAAATCAATGTCGTGGTTTTGAAGATGTATAAGAGCTTCCGTAGCATTGTTACATTCTCCTACAATCGTAATAAAATCGACCTTTGTACACATTTTTAGAAGCATGCAACGAGAAATAGACTCATCATCAACAATTAAACAATTCATTTGGTGTGTTTTAATAGTTCAGTATTGGCTAAGAATACACTTTTGCGTAATATTTTAAAGAAGAGGTTGATTTTTTTTGGAAGTTGAGAAAGGTTTGTTCTTTTTCTTAAACTGACTTCAATAAAATCAGCCAATCGCCAAGCTTGCTTTACTCCAAGAACGCGAATTTTTGACTTCAATTCATGGACTAAATCAGCTGCAACTTTATACTTTCTTGCTTTCAATGCGTGTTGAATATTATGTGCCAAACTGGGAACTTCACGCAAGTAAATGACCAATACTTCACACTCAAAAGCAATATCTCCTTCGGATATTTGATGGAGATAGCTTAAGTCCAAATAGCTGGAGTTTGCTCCTGAATTTGTAGTTTGAATAGGCATATTTTGAATACTTTTGTGTGATGCATTTTGTGTGTATATATTTAACCGTCAATTCCTATGCCATAACGCCTAAAGCTTTGACAGAGAAAAGTCATTTTTTTGAGCATAGTAAAACTTTTGATGGGTTTTTTCGTATTCAAGCTTACCTTCTGAAAACATATAAATATTAATGTAGTGCATATAGCTATGTTTGTTATTTTTTTATGCAAACATCGCTTGTTCTGTATATACAGCGTAACATCATAGTGGCAAGGAAAAATAATAACACAAAAAGTCTTAAATATATAATATTGCGGATGTTCAAATGTCATGAAAATATCAAAATAATGTCATTAAAAAGTATTTGTGGTATGGAAATTGTGTATGCAAGCATAGACCACTGAATGAAAATGTATTCCTAAAACCCTAAAATCCATCTCTTGATTAAAATTGTGTCATGTGAATCAATCTACTCAAAATCTCGCAATAGGAACTACTTTATACAATGGCAAATATCGCATCGAAAGTGTGATGGAAGAAGGGGGACTGGGTATCACTTACAAAGCGACTTCTATACAGTTAGGGATATATGTTACGGTCAAAGAATTGTATTTGGTAGGCAAGTGTAATAGGAACGAAAATCAGGAAGTAGTTGTCAAAAGCAACTTAGCCTCCAAAAGATTTGAAGACTACAAAGTGAAATTTGTAGCAGAGGGGCGTGCTTTAGCCCAATTCAAACATCCCAACTTAATCCAAGTAAGAGACATTGTAGAAGAAAACAACACGGTCTATCTTATTATGGATTATGTAGAAGAACAAACGCTTGAAGTGTATGTTCGAGAACGAGAGAACCTGCCAGAAGAAGAAGCCCTTATTCATATTCGACAAGTTGCCAATGCCCTTCAAGAAGTACACAAAAAAGGGCTACTTCACAAAGATGTGCGTCCTTCCAATATATTGATTACAAAAAAAGGGAAACCCGTCTTAGTAGGCATGGGAATGACAGGACAGTTCGTCCAACAACCTGAAGAAACAGGCGTACAAGCTCCCAATTATGCTCCAATGGAGCAGTACATTGCTCAATATACAAAAAAAGACGATTCTGGACCTTATTCTGATGTATATGGAATCGCTGCGACATTGTACTATTGTCTCATCGGCGAACACCCGAGTAGTGCTATCAATAGACAACACGAAGATCTAACTCCCCCCAAACACATTAATGATTCCATATCGGATGCCACCAATCAAGCTGTATTGAAAGGAATGGCGGAGAAAGCAGAGAATCGTTACCAAACAATGGAGGAGTTTATCAATGCTATTACGGATAAAAACAACCTTCAGAATCAATCCGCATTGCCAACTGGGACTCGTTTGTTGGGCGGAAAATATCGTATAGACAAAGTAATGGGATATGGAGGCTTTGGTATCACCTACCAAGCTACACTCCTTAGTCTCAATTCTCGATTGGTCATCAAAGAGTTATTCTTGCCAGGCTATTGTGCAAGAGACGAACAAAACAAGGTGGTCTTGTTGTCTTTGTCTCAATTTGATTTTAACGAATTCAAGCGAAATTTTGCAGAAGAAGGAAAGAAGCTTGCGCAAGTCAGCCATCCCAATATTGTAAAGGTACAGGATGTCATTGAAGAAAACAATACGGTTTATTTAGTAACCGACTATGTGGAAGGACATCCTCTTCAAGACTACATTGACAAAAAAGGCCCTATTTCTGAAGCCGAAGGGTTGATCTATATTCGACAAATAGGAGAAGGCTTAGCAGCTCTTCATAACATAGGGGTGTTGCACAAAGATATACGACCCGCTAACCTCATTATCACTCGCTCCAAACAAGCGGTATTGGTGGGATTGGGAATCAATAAAGAAAAGTTTCCGAACAATAACAATTCGCAAGCCATGGGATTTGCTCCATTGGAGCATTATTCCGCCGAAATGAATTTGGACCGTTATTCTGATGTCTATTCTTTGGCAGCTACTTTGTATTATGCGCTTATAGGCGCACGTCCTGTGAGTGCCTTTGATCGTTACTACAAGAATGTCTCACTGCTAAAAGACCTCAATCCCGAAATCAGCGACAAGACGAGTAATGCCGTAAACAAAGGCATTGCCATGAAAGCTTCGGAAAGGTATCAACAAATAGAAGACTTTCTGTCAGACTTGGAGGAGATAAATCCTGCTGTACTGTATAGAAAGCGTCGTCTTCAATGGGCGATTGCTGCTTCCTTGATACTGCTAATAAGCACTGTCTTGTACTTCGTGAACAAAGAAGAACCCATCCCAAAAATCACTCTTGAAGAGTACGGCAAGTACATGGAAGTGGCAGAAGGGTTGGTAGAAAATGGGCATTATCACAAGGCTGTGAGGTATTACGATGGAATTTTGAAGGTCAAAAAAAATGACAAAGAAGTATTAGAGGCCAAATCTTATGCTCAATATGGAGAAAGCTTCAATGAAGTTTGGTGGAAAGAATTGGATAAAGAATGGCAAGAAATATTTCGGAAAAAGGCGGGTTTTGAAGGAGATCCTACCGAGCAAGATTTGAAAACTCTCTTTGAACTGCAAGAATTGTATTGCTACGATACCAGCATCAAAACGTTGGATCCTCTGAAAAACATGATCAATTTGCAACGATTGGGATGTTACAATACGCCTATCAAAAATTTGGAGGCATTGAAGCAGCTCAAAGAATTGGTCGTATTGGATTGTTCCAATACACTGATCAACAACTTAGACCCGATTGTGAATCTTCGAAAACTTAAAACGGTAGATTTTTCTAATACCCAAATCAAAGACCTCGAACCTCTCGAAAGTTTGGTTGAGTTGGAGGAAGTTTATGCCATTAGCACAGCAGTAGAAGACATCAGTTCTCTATCTAACCTAGTAAATTTGAAAAAATTACACATTCCCAAAACGCCTGTTAGTAGTCTTCAACCTATTGAAGGACTGAAAAATCTTCAAGAACTCTACTGCTACAATACACAAATAAGCGATTTGACTCCTCTATCAAGTTTAGAACAATTACATACACTTCACTGCTATAAGACCTCTATAAACGAATTGCAGCCTCTTGCCAATTTGACTAATTTGAAGGAATTACACTGCTACAATACGCCAGTGAACAATTTAGAACCTTTGAAGGGGCTTCAAAATTTGCGGGTATTGTATGTTCAAAATACACAAATCAACGATATTAGTGCAATAGGTTCTTTGACCAATTTGATTTACCTTAAAAGCTACAATACTTTGGTGAGTAATCTGCAACCTTTGGTAAACTTGAAGAAATTAAAGGAATTGAATTGTTCTAAAACTCAAATAAGCAGTTTGGCTCCCTTGAAATCTTTGACAAGTTTAGAGCGGTTGGATATTTCAAAATCGCAAGTGAACAGTCTCAAGGATTTGAAAAACTTGAAGAACCTTATGAACCTTCAATGTAACAGCACTCGCATCACCAAATTAGATCCTATCCGCAACTTGACCAACCTACAAGAATTAAACTGCTCTAATACAGCTATTACGAGTATTGAAGCGATTGGAAGTTTGGTAAACCTTCAAAAATTGTCGACTGCCAATACACAGATTACCAGCTTTGAACCCATCAGCAATCTCCGCAATTTGCAGACATTAAGGTGTGAGGGAACTGCTGTAACCAATCTGACTCCCCTCGAAAATTTACCCAATTTGAAAGATGTAGATTGTGTAGGAAAAGAAGCGATTACTGACAATTTGGATTAGGATTTTCGGGGTCCCGAGCAAAATTCAAATGTCCTGTTACATCGCCACAAGCAATCAAATCAATTGTAGTTGCCAATACAGGAACGTCATTAATCTCTTTTCTGAATCGAGAAGTGAATAAACCTACGCCATTTTCAACATTGGTGTAAGTGGGTTGTGCTTGACTGGAAGTAATTCCAAACTGAGCAAGAGCGACTTGATTGAAGGTGAGAAAATCTTCTGAGCCTGCCCAAATTGTAAAATCTAAGTCTCCAACAACTCTTTCGATGACTTCTGAATCTGCTTCAATGTTGTTTGCCAAGAAGGACAAAAAGCGATCTGAAGACAATTCTACTTTTATGGCACCTCCTGTGGTGGCAAGGTCATCTGTTTGACCATTTGTGAGTGCATCCCACTTGATGCGTTTTGATTCTGTTACATCTTCGCCATTTATCTTGCGAGTTTCGGTGTAATTGAAGTACAAGTCAACATCATAGATTGCAGCATTTTCGGCAGGAGTCCAAAACAAATTGTAATCGGTCAAAAAGCTCACACTGATTTCTGGATTGGGCCGAGAGACAGCGAAATCTTTAACCATATTGGTTTCGCTGCTGACCACATTTCCAGCAGGAGTGTTGATAACCAAACGATACGTGCGGTTTTCATTGATAGGAGTGGTGGTTTTGTAGAGAAAATAGGGGCTGGTAGCAAATACTCCTCCCTCTTTTACAATTCCCTCATCGTCTGCACTTACCTTTTGAAGCGTAATGGTCTTGTCGAGAATAAGATTGCCATTGCTCTGTGTTCGATATTCTTCTAAAGTAGCTCTAAGCGCTTCGCCATTTGAGTTGTGGTAAAGTGAATCTCCTATTTGTGCGAGTTCTAAGGCATTGGTGTCTTCACTCAAAAAAGCTTTTTGGATGCGAATGTACTGCACATCGTCTTGTGGATTGAGCAGTCCATAAACAATAGTGATTTCTTTCCAGTCAGAATTTACATCAAAGTCAGTAGAGCAAGCACTTATACCCAAGATAAGAGTTAAAATAAGAGGGATAAACAATTTTTTCATGTCGAAAGACGGATTTTTATTACTTTGTGAAATAAAAGCAAACAGTTAAAAAAAATAAATTTGCGATTTGGTTGTCAACCTTTCCCTTGGTAATTCAATGAGATTTTAATTCACTATTAATTCTGTCTCAAAGATAACAGGATTATGTAGATTCTCAATTGCCTAATTTCGTTAAAATTGGTTAAGCAGCCATTTAGCAAGTAAACTAACAATTCATTAGACTACAAGAATTCTAAACATGTCTGTACACAGAAAAATACAAACGAAGAGAGTAACCACCAATACCCTATTGGCAATGAAGGAAGTAGGTGAAAAAATTTCGATGCTTACCGCTTATGATTATTCCTTGGCGAAGATAGTAGATGCCGCAGGAGTGGATGTAATATTGGTCGGAGACTCGGCTTCCAACGTAATGGCAGGTCACGAAACGACCTTGCCGATAACCCTCGACCAAATGATTTATCACGCTTCGTCGGTTGTCAAGGCGGTCAAAAGAGCCTTGGTTGTAGTGGATTTGCCTTTTGGTTCTTATCAGGGGGATTCTAAAAAAGCCCTAAGTTCAGCGGTTCAAATCATGAAGGAATCGGGTGGTCATGCCATCAAAATGGAAGGAGGGAAGGAAATTAAGGATTCTATCGAACGAGTATTGTCGGCAGGTGTGCCTGTGATGGGACATTTAGGACTGACCCCTCAATCAATTTACAAGTTCGGTACTTATGCAGTGAGAGCTAAAAAACGAGACGAGGCGGAACAACTGCTCAAGGATGCCAAAATGCTCGAAAAAACGGGTTGTTTTGGAATCGTATTGGAGAAAATTCCTGCTGAATTGGGTAAAAAAGTGGCCGAATTGGTGTCTATTCCTGTGATAGGTATTGGAGGAGGAGGTCATGTCGACGGACAGGTTTTAGTACTACACGATATGTTGGGTATCACCGTTGATTTTTCTCCCCGATTTTTGCGTCGCTATCTGAACTTATTTGAGGATATAAAAGGTGCCGTTGGAAGCTATATTGAAGATGTGAAATCGGGCGATTTTCCGAATGAAAAGGAGCAGTATTAAAAACTTCTTTCGTCGAAAGTCCAAAATAATCATTCAAGTAATCTACCTACATTTCGCAGCTCTAAACATAAAATTTTGTTTATCAAAATTTTATGTTTTTGCCTTCCAATATTTCAACTACCCAAATGATTGTTTATCTGTGACATTTGAAATATCTGCGAAATCTGTGATCTAATCTGCCCTTGCGCCTTTCTTGCCTTCTGTTCGATTATCGTAGTGTCGAAGCGTAGGATAAGCAAAGTCAATATTGTCGTGTTTGGCAAATTCATCGAGAATGGACTCCCAAAGTAATTCTGAACTGCCCCTTCGGTTGCGAGGGGGAGTTAGGTAGCGAATAGTCAGCAAGATGCCACTATCTTTGACCGTCATATAAACCCTTGGAGTTAGCTTAGTGTACATAATCATATATTTTTCAGCCGCTTTGCGAAGTTTGTAACGAGCCTGTTCACTCACATCCAGCGTTTGATCATTTACAATTGTT
Organism: Bacteroidia bacterium; assembly: GCA_030427245.1. GTDB lineage: Bacteria > Bacteroidota > Bacteroidia > Chitinophagales > UBA2359 > JAUHXA01. The sequence goes on from JAUHXA010000032.1 coordinate 51,683, forward strand.
TCGAGAATCTCCTTTGCTTTTTTCCAATCACTTTCAAAGGTGACTAGGATGGGAATCTCGTGCCATATATAGGTAAAACCTCTGGTATAGTTAGCAACCGAATCATAGAAAACTTTTGCATTTGGAATGTGTATAATTCGTCCTGTACTTTGGTCGGCATCTACCCAATTCCCAATTTCATTGAGTGTAAACTGAAAAATACGTAGGTCAATGACATCGCCAGCGTGCCCAGAAATTTCTATTCTATCTCCGACTTCAAAAGGTTTGCGAAACAGGATAAAAACCCAGCCTGCAATGTTTACGATTGGGTCTTTTAAGGCAATCGCAATGCCCGCCGAAAGCAAACCCAAATAAGTCGCCACCAATTCAAAGCCCTGAAACCAAATATGCCCCACACCTATAATTCCTATAAAAAACAAGAAATAGGTAATCGTATTGCGTAACCAATAGCTTGAACGAACATCCTTATTGAAGCGAGTGACCAATTTAATCAACCCCTTGCGAATAAGCATCAAGACCAAAATAATGAGGATGGATTTGAAGATGTTTTGCTGCATGTCAAAGCTGAAACCAAGTATGGTTTCTATCCACTTGCTGATCTGTGTAACGGTTTGCATAAAATTTATTTTTTAGGAAACCACGGGAAGAATACAGGCGTTTTTTCGATGTACTCTTTGTATTTCGGTTTGGTTTTCTTCAAAGTGCTTTCCAATAATGCTGCACCTGAAACCCGCATCAATAAGAAGGTCATCAAAATCGGACTGAAAACATAGACCCATCCTCCCTCAGTTGAAAGGGCAAACAGAAAAAGTCCCCACCACATCACCGCATTTCCAAAATAGTTGGGATGCCGAGTATATCGCCACAAACCTTGATCCATCACCTTCCCTTTATTGGCTGGATTTTTCTTGAAATTCGCCAACTGCCAATCTCCCACTGCTTCAAACAAAAAACCAATTATCCAGAGAATAATTCCTACATAATCAAGTGACTGCAAAATACTTTCGTCGCTTGACTGAGCTACTAATAGAACCGAACTCACTATCCACAGCAGTAATCCCTGCAATAAAAATACCCGCAAATAAGAAATCCACCAATAGTTTTTACCCCCATCTTTTCGCCATTGCTGATAGCGAAAATCTTCACCATTTCCATGATTCCGAATGAAAATATATCCTCCCAATCGCACCGCCCAAATCGTCACCAAACTACACAAAACAAGGTTGCGAATATTGGAGGTATCAGAAGTGATGGAAAAATAATACCAAGCCAAAATCGCAAAACCTGGTCCCCAAAAAATATCAATAATACTGGCATCTTTGATAACCAAACTATATGCCCAAAGCAAGGTCAGGCAGGACATAATTACCAAAAAACCATTACCGAAGGGATAAGGACTCATCAACAAAAAGGTTGTGCCTCCAATGATAAATGCGAGCAGAATGAGGAGTAAAGTTTTGCGAGTCATACTGTATTTTTTATTTACCCACCCCAAAGGAATACTATTGAAGTTGAGTTTGTATTTTAAATTTGAAGTTTTACAATGGCTTGTAGGCAATCGCTTTTACCTCAATCAACAAATTGGGATGCGGTAATTGGTGAACTGCAACCGTCGTTCGAGTAGGGCCTGTTTCCTTATTGAAGAAAGTACCGTATACCTCATTGTAGCCGTTGAAGTCTTTCATGTCCACCAAAAAAGTGGTGATGTCAATAACATCCGAAAGATTTGCTCCTACACTGTGCAGATAGCCTTCAATATTTTCGATAACCGCTTTGGTTTGCGCTCGAATGTCTAATTGCCAGTTGCCTTTTTCGTCCTGTTCTGCGCCAATGTGCGTATTGTCAGGTTTTCGGCTGCTGGTGCCTGAAATGTATAGAAAATCTCCCACTCGTTTGATGTGTGGGTAGTTGCCAAGTGGTTTGGCTTTGTTTGTAAGAATGGTATTTTTTGAAGACATGGTATTTTTGAAGTTTTAGCTTACAACCATCTAATAGTAAAGATAGAATTTCTGATTATAACGAATTTCTGTGATAATAAAAAAGCCATTGAAAATGCTGAGGAGCATATTCAATGGCTTCTAAAATTAAGAAAAATTGTACGATTGTATTACCTATTTTGGAAAATAAATACAATTCACTTGTAAAATGATAAAGAACAACTGTATTCATGTTTCTCTTAATGGTCAAAACAGAATAATGTGTTTTAGGAGGAGTATAGGGTTTTATATTGTTGGTATATAAGTCAGTAACAGGAAATATCAAACCATAATCATTCCAATACAATTTTTTAATCATATCACTTATAGTGAAAGAAACAAAAGTAGGCTTCTGAAAGTTTCATCACTCTCAAAACCTCACCTTCACCCCCATCAAAAAATTCGTTCCCGCTTGCGGATAGTAGTAATTGTAATTCGTAGGAGCAACATTGGGATTAAAAATCGGGTCTGGAAGCAGGCCGGCACTTTCTCCTTCAAATAAAATGAAATAAGTATAACCATTCGGCTCATACAAAACATCGAATACATTGTTGACCAACAAATTAAAAGCAATTTCTTCAAAAAAGACATCCTTCAATTTGTATTCCAATTGCAGATTGTTCACAAAAAACGCATCCAGTTTACGGCTATCATCAGCAGTATTGTCCAAGAATTGTTCATCCACATATTTGCTCAACAAACGTACATCTAAGTTTTTGACAGGTGAAAAAGTCAGCGTAGAAGCGGCAATGATGTTGGGCGAAAAGGCGATTTCGGTGTCGGTGTAGGTAATCGTAGTATCTCCCACATAACCAAAAGACAGAGGGTCTGTAAAAATGCTGGTGAATAGATTGAACTCCGAAATGTTGCTCGTCCCGAAAGTCGCATTGGCTTCCCACTTCAATTTGCTGCTCAACTGAATGCCGCCTGAAAGCTCGATTCCTGCTCGGTAACTTTCCGCTACATTTTCTTGAATCGGTGCGCCCACATCATTGAGATTTCCCGTCGGCACAAGTTGGTCTTTGTAATTCATGTAATAGACATTGGCATTGAAGGCAGTGCGGTTTCCTTGAAACTGATAGCCCAATTCAATGTCCTGCAATTCTTCCGCCAAGGGTTCTACTGCATTGTCCACAATATTGGTGCGAGTCGGTTCTCGGTGTGCGATGGCATAAGAAGCATATAAGTTACTCCGTTTATTCAATTGGTAATTCACCCCCACTTTTGGATTAAAGAAATTGTAGTCCTTTTGGATATTGACCATTCCTTGGTCTTCATCCACTCCTTCCATGAGGTAGTTGATAGTACGGTATTGAAGGTCAATGAAAGAGTTGAGTTTTGGAGAATGTTGAAACTCACTTTTGAGATACACATTGAAGTCTTTTTTGTCACCCACATTGTCGTAGTAACGTTGGCGAATTTCACCATTTGCTCCCATGAATTGCGCCCAAATCACCTCTCCAAAATGGTCGCCATCATAGCGATTCCAAGCCCCTCCAAGTGTCGCATTGAGGCGGTCTTTGCGATAATTTAGGCTGGAAGTGAATCCGTAAAAATCATTGTCCAACCATTTGCGGCGAATCAAATCTGTTTCTTCAATCAGCACCATTTCACCTTCGACTTCTTCAAAAACAGTCGTATTCTCCAATCCATAATCCGCCAAATCTTCACCATCTTTATACTGTTCGTAAAAGCCTCGCCCATAGGTGTAATGCCCTGCCAAATTGAAGTTCAAATTAGCGTTCAAAGCTTGAGCAAAATGCAGTTGGTAGTGATTTTGTGCATAATCATCTACTTGATTGTCATAAGTGTAGGTATTGAAGGTACGGTTGTTTTCCAATTGAAATTCATCTATGCCTTCCCAAGATTGATAGGTGACTTCGTGACCTGCAAAGGCATTGAAGCGTACCAAAGTATTTTTACCGTAGTAAGCCGCCGACACAAACCACGAATCCAAATCCGAACTCGCTCTGTCGACATATCCATCCGAACTGATTTTGGACAATCGCCCTTCGACCACAAATTTGTCGTTCAGCAGTCCCGAACCAAAAGCGACATTGTGCTTGCGGGTATTGAAAGAGCCAAAAGTATGGTTGGTTTCACCATATCCGTCCTTGTTCAGTTTGCCCGTTTGTATATTGATGCTTCCTCCAAAAGCTCCTGCACCATTTGTTGAAGTTCCGACTCCTCTTTGGATTTGGATATTGTCAATCGAAGAGCCCAAATCGGGTGAATTGACCCAATACAAGGCGTGTGATTCGGAATCGTTGAGTGGAATACCATTGATAGTCACATTGATGCGGGTAGCGTCAGTGCCTCGTATGCGGATGCCTGTATAACCTACTCCTGCGCCTGCATCGGAGTTGATGACCGTTGAAGGGGTTTGCTGCAACAGAAAAGGAATATCCTGTCCCAAATTCATTCGGTCGATTTCTTCTTTTTTCAAAGTCGAAAAAGTCGTTGCGGAATTTTTAGAGGCTCGTGTAGCGGCAACAATCACCTCGTCGGACAAAATATCTGCCATCGGTAAGGCAATCCTCAATTCAATGTCTTCAAAAAGGTCAATTTCTTTGGTGTAGGTTTTGAAGCCAATGAAGCTGATTTGGAGTTTGTACGTCCCCGACTTCAAGTTTTCTAACCGAAATTGCCCCTTTTCGTCCGTTATTGTTCCACCAAAAGTGTTGGTCAAAACCACGTTTGCGCCTACAATAGGTTCGACTTTTTTTGTGGTGACTGTTCCGAATATGGAGTGTTGGGCGAAAGCTGGAGAGGTGAACAGCAATGTGAAAAATATTGCAGTGGAAATTTGGAATATGTATTTCATTTTGAAAATAATATGGAATAGGGATGATTGCTTCTTGTCGTGTTATGAGAAGAAACAAAATAACCTATCGAATATTAAGAAATGAAATTGGAGTAAGAAGGAGAGTATATGATAGTGGTAATTAAAGTGCTATGCAATGCGACAAAGAGCAATTGGATTCTATTAAGTAAACCAATCACCCGTCACCATTCAATCAATCACTATTCAAGTAGTTTCCCTGCGTCGGTATTATCCGCATCAGGTTCAATGGGTATCATCTCAGCCTCAATTTTGTGAATGATTGAAGCACCCCTTACTACAATTTTTAATTGTCGGTGCAAAGTTACGCAAAAAGACAACAATCCTTGTTTTGTTTTAATCAAATTAGTTCATAGCCAATCGGTCTTTTGTTTTGCTTTTTCCTTCCCCAAACTCCTTCAATTGGCGAAAATGCGACTTCAATGCACTCCAAAAAGTGGGGTATTCGTGGTATGGCAGTCCAAATTCACGAGCCGTTTTTTTGACAATCGGTGCAATGGCGGGGTAGTGAATGTGGCAGATGTGGGGAAAAAGATGGTGTTCGATTTGGGAGTTGAGTCCACCACATAAGAAATTAACCACTGGATTTTGTACAGCAAAATTGGCGGTGGTCTTCAATTGGTGTGTTGCCCAAGTGTGCTGCAATTCTCCGCTTTCATTGGGCGTGGGAAAATCCACTTTTTCGACAATGTGCGCCAACTGAAAAACCATCCCCAAAAACAATCCTTCAACAAACATCATCGCCATAAACAATCCCAATACTTGCCACCAAGGAAGCGACAGCCGTATCAGCGGCACGCCTAAAAACAAGGTATAGAACAAAAACCGCCAAAAAAACAGATGGAAATACTCTTTTCGTTCTGGTGTAGGACATTCATAACTCCCCAATTTTTTACTGAAAAACTTGACATATTCTTGCCGAAATGCTCGAAAAACGGCTGATAAACCGTACAATATAAACGCATAATATTGTTGGAAGCGCATGTGGGAAAGTAGAATGCCATTGGGCGACATCCGCAGCAATTTGGGCGACACTTCAATGTCGTAGTCGTGTTCGGGAATGTTGGTGTAGGTGTGATGAACAATGTTGTGGGTGATGCGCCATGTGTAGGGATTGACTCCCAAAAGGTCGAAAATGCGCCCCAAGATTTCGTTTGATTTTGGAGAAGAGCTAAACGCTCCGTGAATCGCATCGTGTCCGATGTTGATGCCTGTCAATGCTTTGAACCAGCCGAGCAAGAGGACAATGGGCAATAACTGCCAAAAGGTGAACCAATTGGAGATGAATAAGCCGTAAAGTATGATTGTTCCGACAAAAAATAAACTGCATTTGAACCACATTTGGGCATTGGCGTGCTTGCCTTTTTGATGGTTTTGAAAGTGGGCGTTGACCCGTTTTTGAAGGGTTTTGTAGAATTTTTGTTGGGATTTGGAGGGTGATTTGAATTGAATGTTGGTCATGAGGTTTCCTTGGTTTTGTATTGGACAAAAATAAGGAAAGCTACTAAAAAAAGCGTGAGGATAAAATGGTGTTGGTGATAAGTAAAAATATCCAGCTTGCTTTTTGCAGAAGGCAAGCTGGACATTAAAAAATAGCATTTCGCAACTGTTTGTTCATCAAAAAGTTGCCTATATGCTCTTTAAGGATTTTTTTCTTCAGTTTTTGGGTCAGAGTTGTCAATCCCTAAGCCTCCTGACCACAATCCTCCTCCTTTGACAAATTGAGTTTTTTGAATTTGATGTTGTGCTAATTTTCCAAAGTTGAATGTCGATTGGTTTTTTGAATTTGTTGTTTGCATGTTAAAAATGTGTTTTTTGATTAATTGAAAATTATTTAAGTATAAGTTACTTGTCTAAGGATTTTTTTCTTCCGTTTTTGGGTCAGAGTTGTCAATTCCTAAGCTCCCTGACCACAATCCTCCTCCTTTGACAAATTGAGTTTTTTGAATTTGATGTTGTGCTAATTTTCCAAAGTTGGATGTTGATTGGTTTTTTGAATTTGTTGTTTGCATGTTAAAAATGTTTTAAAAATTAAGTAATTTAGACCTTGAGTGAGAAGTCCAAAAGCAACAAGATGTTTGTTGTCTTATTACACCCACAAAGATACAGGCAGTGTAATACCTACTAAAACCAAAAAAATGCTATTTTTAGAAAGCTAAAAAGGAGAGTATTGGCTGATAAACCATGAAGTTGTCTCTGTATTCGTCTGGTTAACAACACTTAACACAAAAACACATTGAAGGCAAAAATGGAAGGCTAATGGCAAAAAATACAGATTTATTTGACCTAATTCATTCTTTAAATCAAAGCGAAAAAAGGTATTTTAAGTTGGAAGCGAGCAAACAACAGGGAGAGAAAAACTATCTCAAGCTTTTTGATGCAATAGATAAACAGTCGAATTATGACGAAGACAAATTACTTAGAAAATTTAAGACCCAAGCATTTTCTAAGCAGTTTTCCTCTGCTAAAAACTATCTCTACAATCTCATTTTGAAGTCTTTGAGTAACTACCACAGCGACAAATCTGTTGCAGATAAACTTCAAAGTGAGTATGTTCGCATTTCGCTGCTACACATCAAGGGACTCCATGAACAATGTTATAAACTTTTGAAAAAAGTCAAAAAGGAAGCTTATCGCATCGAAAATTTCGGGTTGTTGGTCAATATCATAGAGCTTGAAATGAAAATCATTGCCGAAAAATCTCCCAAACGCTACAACCAAATGTTGTTGCAGCTAACAGATGATCGGATGGACTGTATGAATAAATACGCCAATAGCATCGCTTATCACAATCTCATTTGGAAAGCCATTTATTGGATTTCGAAAAAAGGAATAGCTCGAAATGAAAACGAAAACCGCCAGACTAAAATTCAAGAATTGATGGCAAATGACTTGCTACAATCAGAGTCAAAAGCGCTAAGTGTGACAGCCAAACTGCACTTCAACAATATCTGGTTTTTGTATGAATACTATCAAGGAAACTATGCACAGAGTCTGCAATACAAAGAAAGAGAAATTGAAGTGTTGGAAAATCACCCTCTCCTCGAAGAACAATATCCTGAATATGTCAAAAAACTATCGAATGCCATTACCATTATCAATCACCTGAGGTTGCATACAAAATTGTTCACTTATTTGGATAAGTTGAAGCAGCTACTATCCAGTAAACTGACGGCCGAACTCAAACCCATTGTATTTATTTCGTACTACAATGCGGCCCTTATATCGTATGCTCAAATGGGAGTGGTGGACAAACCCTTGAATCTAATTCCTGAAATCAACGAAGGACTTAAGAAATACCAAAAACGACTACACACAAGTAGGTTATTGGATTTATTTTTGAACATTTGCATACTCTACTTCAAAACGGAGCAATTTGAAAAAGCGCAGATATGGTTGGAAAAAGTACTCTCTCAGAGTGACCTAATACGAGAAGATGTTCACTGTTTTGCTCGAGTATTCGACTTGTTGATTCACTTTGAATTAGACAATGATTTGCTGTTGGAAAGCTTAATACGCAATTACAAACGGTACTTAAAAAAACGTGAAAAATACTACCTTTTTGAGGACATCATACTGCAATTTTTGAAAAAGAGCTTGGAAGTAGTCAATCTAAAAGAACTTCAATTACTCTACCAAAACCTACACAACGAATTATTGAAACTCCAGCAAAACGCTTATGAAAAACACCTCCTTCAATACTTTGACTTCATTGCTTGGGTAGAGGCAAAGATTCAGAGAAAGCCACTAATAGAAATACTTCGACTAAGGCAAATTCAAATTAAAGACTCAAGTGAAGATTCAAGCAACGCTTTATAAGCAAGCGGATTATGTTTTACGAATAACTAATTTAATATTTTAGTTTTCCTAAGACTGAATATTCAGTGAGGCAAATTCAATACGGTGAGAATAGATGTATTGGCCCATTGTTTAACTTCTTCCTCTACTTACATTTTAGGCTTCCCCATCACCCTTCTCAACCAATACCGCAGCACTATCATTCCCAAAAACAAATACAGCATGTAACTGATAAATCGCCAAACGGTAATCACAATCAAGCGCAAACCATCATCTACTTGTCCTGTACCATTCATGAAAAAATCGGAGAGCAAACTATGAACCGAGCCTTCTGCTACGCCACTACCGCCAGGAGTTGGGGCGAGAATCATCAAAATAAAGATGATTAATTGACGACCAAAAAGGAGCAACTGACTTCCCACAGTGGTTAAGCCAATCAATACGCAGTTGAGAATCAAAAATCGCAGTGACCATCCTGCAAATGTTGCGCCCATACTACCTGCCCAAAAAGTGAGTTTTTTACCTCTCAATCCATTGGAGGCAACAATCATATCATCGCCTACCTGTACTGCTTTGTCACTCCACCGATTGAAGAAAGGGAGTTTGGTTACTTTGATTAACAGCCATTTGAAGCTTTTAGGGCTGATGAATAAGCCATACCCAATTGCAGCCGTATAAGCCACCATGACTCCATACGCCAAAAGAAAAGAATACAGCCACGCAGCACTCACTGCAATTTCTCCATCCTCTATGGGGGTCAGTAAGGTGCTACCCAAAACCATCCACAAAAAAGGAATCCCTATCAAGAAAAACAAGCCATCTAAAAAGAGAGTGGATAAAATAACGGAGAGTGTTTCGCCACCACTGATTTTCTCTTTGGTAATCAAGAACAAGGAAATTGCCGTACCGCCTACTACCGAAGGAGTAACCGCAGAACCAAATTCCCAAAGGCTGATAATGTCAAAACTTTGTTTCCAGCTCAGTTTATTCCCTGTCAGTAAACGAATGCGGTACATCAATGCAAAATGCCTTACGATTACGCACAATACAGCCACTCCAAACCAGAATGCCGTCCCTAAGTTCCACTGAATGTTATTGAAAGCACCAAATTCAAAATCTTTGATGAACAAAAATACCACGATTGCCACACTAATAAGTATGGGGAGAATCACTTTGTTAGGGTTGAGTGTTTCTAAAGCTTCAGAAGATACTTGCTGTTTGGATATGGACATGAATAAAGACTAAAAATTAAAATCAATTTGTTAATGTTGATATTTGTTTATCATTCTCTAAGCTTCCACAACATTTTTACGCACCCAAAAGTTGTTCATTCCTAAGCCAATTCTTAAGAACAACAGCTTTTCTTGTGTCATTTCTAAAAGAGCTAACAATCGAAAAATGGCGTGTACACGATTTTCGCAAACTATGAAAAGTTGTTGAAAACTCAGTTCTTTTTGTGTCTTAATTAATTGTGACAAGGCTTCCTTTTGATTTCTTATCGTATAAGGGTATCGTACTACTTCATGTTTCACCTCTTTTTTTCGATCTTCAAAACGCTGCAAAACCAAATGAAAGACGTTCATGAGTTTGTAAAGGTTGATAGCCTCTAAGTCATTTTCACTACTATATTGCTGATAAATTTGCTGGGCTTCGTATTCGGTATTTCCTCTTTCAAACCGTTCTGCCCTTGCAGCTTCCAATACTCGCAATTCCTCTACAACAGCTTTGTATTTTTTATATTCCAATAATCGTTGCACCAATTCCTCACGAGGGTCAATTTCTTCTCCATCTTCATTGAGTTCCTTTCTTGGAATCAACATTTTGGCTTTTATCCGCATCAAGGTAGCTGCCACCAAAATAAATTCACTTGCCAATTCAATATTCAACTGTTCCATTTGGCGCATATAGTCCAAAAAATCCCTCGTTAATTCGGCAATAGGAATGTCGTAAATATCTAGTTCATCTCTTTCTATGAAAAATAAGAGTAAATCGAAAGGGCCTTCAAATTGCGGCAGTTTTATTTGATAATCCAAGGCTGATAATTAAAATGCAAATAACTATTTTGCTAAAAATTAAAGCATTGTAAGACAAAGCTTATACAAGTTTTTATTAACGAACTGCAAAGGTACTTTAAATTGAGGGATTGAAAATCGGAAAATTGGAGTTTTGAGAAGTTTCTCATCATCTTTTATTTATTCAATATTCTATTTCCACAATTTCAAACTACTTGATTAAGATGAGTTTTTCATTTTCAAGCTATTTGAGTTTTCATTTACTACTTTTCATTCTTTAGTAGTATTTTTGCACCATGACAAATGAAGAGTTACAAATATTGGAGCAAGATTGGAACAAACTGTTGGAAAGCTTGGCAGAAAATCTGGGACAAAAACCTGACTTACAATCGCTTTTGTTTTTGATTGGCATTCAAGAACTGGGTCAGTTACACCGCAAATTTTCTAAAGAACAAAAACAGGACTTGATGCACATTGCAGTTTGTCACCTGATGAGCCTAAGAGGTTACTTTGAACTTACCCACAGAGACGAAGAAGGATGGCCTCACTACCAAGCCATTCGTCCTGCTCCTGAATTGAATGAAGGAGTTGAAAAACAAGAGATTTTATTGAAGCAACTTGTATTGAGGTACTTCGAGATAAATGATTAAATGGCTAAATGGTTTCATTGCTACAAAATAAACCACACCAGCAAACAATTCAACGGCAAAGTAATTCAACCATAAAAACAGTTTAACAATTCAACAATATAAAAAATGAAACAACTATTTTACACTTTTTTGGTATGCTTGGTTTTTATGAGCTGTAAAAGCAATCAAGCACCTACGGCGGCGGATGACAGTGCCAAAACGGATCAAGGAGTGACCATTACAACGGATGTTTTGGCAAACGATAAGGATGCCGATGGAGGTTTGGATATCAGTAGTCTGAAAGTCACACAAGCTCCTGCAAATGGCACTGCAACGACTTGGAATGGCAAAGTTCGTTACGCTCCAAAAGCAGGATTTACAGGTTCGGACGAATTAACTTACGAAGTTTGTGACAAAGATGAATCAAAACCTATTTGTGTCACAGCAAAGGTTGCATACACTGTTGAAGCAACCAAAAAAGTAAAAATCAGTACCGATTTTGGAGATATGATTGTAGCCCTCTACAATCGTACCCCTCAACACCGTGATAACTTCCTTAAATTGGCAAAAGAAGGTTTCTTCAATGATTTGTTGTTCCACAGAGTCATCAATCAATTCATGATTCAAGGTGGCGATCCCAAGTCAAAAGATGCTCCTGCTGGACAACAATTGGGCAACGGCGGACCTGGCTATACTATTCCTGCCGAGTTTGATTTCCCCGATTTGTACCACAAAAAAGGGGCCTTATCGGCTGCTCGTCAGGGTGACCAGGTAAACCCTCAAAAAGAGTCCTCTGGTTCGCAGTTTTATGTAGTCCAAGGCAAAAAAGTCATGCCACAAGAATTACAGCAATTGGAACAAAGGGCAAAAATCAAATATACTCCTGAGCAGATTGAAACGTACCGCTCAATTGGAGGTACTCCATTCTTAGATGCGAGCTACACCGTATTTGGAGAAGTAGTGGAAGGTTTGGATGTGATTGATAAAATTGCAGTAGTACCAACGGCTAAAGGCGACCGTCCATTGGAAGATGTGAAAATGACCGTTACTGTAGTGGAGTAAGTGAACACACAAGTTAGCTGAACTAAAATGCAAAAGGCTGTTTAGATATGCAATCTAAGCAGCCTTTTGTTTTTCATCTGATTATTTTTCTTTTTGAAGGTCAGATGGAACTTACCATGAATTAAATAATCATTTCCCTTTATGTTTTAATGATCATTTAATCATGGACTTTTCATTTATTCTATTTTTTTATCTTACTTGAAAGTCAATAAAGGCACATCTGTATGGAAAGCCATTTTTTTGGTGTAACTGACGGTAAACAGTTTTTGGAAAAAAGTTCGTTTATGCGTTTGCATAACCAACATATCCATGTTCTTTTCATTCACATACTTATCTATGGCCTCCAACACATCCTCCACACTACTTAGGTTATCTTCTGTGTCTATTATTTCAAAAGACAATTTCGGAGTATCTGCAAAACTGCTGCAAAGCTTTGCCATTCGTTCACCTAGCAAAGGATTATGAGCTACATTTACATGAATACAATGCAACTCGGCATCAAATAATTCGGCATATTCTATCGCTTTTAGGATAGCATTTTCCTCCAAGTTCTCGAAGTCTGTTGCAATTGCCATTTTTTGGATAGGATGATATTTTGCATTGTGAGGAATAGCCAATACAGGAATGTCGGCCTCTTCAATCATCGTAGCCGTATTGCTTCCTATCAAAGAGCCAATGATTCCACTTGCTCCTTTTGTTCCCATCACTATCAAGTCTGCTTTTTCATCCATTGCAACTTTCTTAATGACTTCTATTGCAGAACCTTCCTCCATTACGTGATTCACCTCTACTTTTTCCAAGCCTCTCTCAACAGCCTTTTCGTGCATCTCTTTAGCCGCCTTTTCATAGCGGCTCCATTCTTCCATCTTCTGCATCTCGGTAAGCTCTCCAACGGTACTTGCCATCACATTTGCAGGTACGTGTATCGGCAAATAAGCGTGAAGAGTGGTAATATTTGCATCTAGTTTCTCTGCCAAATGTAGTGCATAACTATAGGCATTTTGAGCATTTGCAGAAAAATCTGTTGGAAATAATATCTTTTTCATCTGTCTATTTTTTCTTTTTAAAGGTCATATGGAACTAACCATAAATTAAATAATCATTTCCCTTTGTGTTTTAATAATTATTTAATCATGGATGTTTCATTGAAGCCTGTTTTTGATGAATAATTTACTCTAACCCTAATCATAGCCTCTTTTCAAAAATGCTCATAATCAGATAATTAAACAATGATTAGGCTCAGTAATAATGTTGATTCTTCTCATTGCCCCGCCATTGTTTATGCTTTAAATTTGCAGTATCAACAATTTAAAAATCAAAAATATTCAATTACCAAAAAATAAATTATCATGGAATACAACATGAATTTTATCGACATCAGTATTCGCTATGCAGTGATGATGCTATTGGTCATTTTAGGGGGTGTTTTCCAATCTTTCCTATTAATGGGTATAGGCTTTGTTTTCTTTTTGGTAGCCATTACTGGATGGTGCCCACTCTTTTATTTATTAGGAATCAATCACTGCAAAAATGAAGAACAACATTGATTAAATAGGTTTTAGGTATTAAAATAGCAGTTTTTTAGGACTTTAACCCAAAAACTACTTTGGCTAAATTGAGGTATCTACCTACAATTTAGCCATTTTTTCATTAAGAAACACTTCAAAAGCATCCCTCTCACCAATTGATTTATAAAAGTAGTTTCTTGGCTTGGTTTTACTCCTCACCTTAGTATTTCACAAAATGGTCAATGTTGACATTTTTATCTGAAATCATTTTCAGCAAATCGTATTCAATTTCCACTCTGTTTGCATCTTTCTCATACTTGGCTTCTGTACCTTCTACCTTCAATTTTTTCACCTTTTTGGGTAAATGATACACAATTTTGTAAGTTGGAGTATTCAACATACTCATAAAACCCTGCAATTGTTCCATATCAAATTCCTCATCCCCAAACAGTTCCGAGTCTTCATCAGGGTTCAAAAAAGTTTTACGGTACAATTTTTTGCCTTTGATTTCATAAGAACTTCCCATAGCTCCCAAAAATTTGTCTTCTTCTTTTGAAGTAGCCATTGCCTTATTCAGTGCATTCGCATTCTCAAACGTATAAGAAATCGAGTAAATATAGTCTCCTTCGCTTGTAGAACTAACATTCGAAATCCCTTTGATTTTTTTTAAATCTCCCAAAGAAGAGGTCATACCTTTCTCCATTTCATTCGTCATTTCTTTCACCGAATCAGGCATAAATGCCGCAACCATTCCCATCATCTGACTCATATCAATGGTGTTTTTGTAAGTTCCCGAACCATTTCTATTAATTGCTACTTCTTCAATAATATTGAAGCAACTCGTCAGTGCAAAAGAACATACAATTGTAAATAATAAAAATAACTGCTTCATTAAATCGGTTTTTTAGAGTTAAAATGATAATTTTAGTATCCAACAAAGGTAAACAAACCCTTTAAATAAGTGTAGAACGGCTACCCCTATACATAAGTTCCAAAATGCCCGCCTCCTTCCCCTCAAAACTCCTTATAAACCGTCAATTAATCGTTGAAATAATAGTAAGTTTGTTGTCACTTACAAACGGTAACTATGGAAACAACACAATTGATAAACATTCCTTATCAAAGACAATCCCATCATTCTGACGATTTGCTTTTAGACTTATATATTTCGCTACTGCTGCCTCGAATGGTAGAAGAAAAAATGTTAATTCTACTGCGAATGAACAAGATAAGCAAATGGTTTTCGGGTATCGGTCAAGAAGCCATTGCAGTAGGTGTGACCAAGGCACTACAAAAAGAGGAATACATCTTACCAATGCATCGAAACTTGGGTGTATTTACTTCTCGACATATTCCTCTGGAAAGGCTCTTTTTGCAGTGGCAAGGGAAAGAAGGAGGCTTTACACAGGGGCGTGACCGTTCTTTCCATTTTGGCACCAACGAACACCACATAGTTGGCATGATTTCGCATTTAGGCCCGCAACTTTCAGTCGGAAGTGGAATTGCTTTGGGCTGTTTATTGAAGGGCGAAAAAAAGGTAACGGTGGCTTTCTCAGGAGAAGGGGGTACAAGCGAAGGTGAATTTCACGAAGCTTTGAATGTAGCAGCCGTTTGGCAGTTACCTATCATTTTTATGGTCGAAAACAATGGCTATGGATTGTCAACTCCTGTAAGCGAACAGTATTTCTGCAAAGACTTGGCAGACAGAGGGATTGGCTATGGAATCGAAGCCCGAAAAATTGATGGCAACAACATTTTGGAAGTTTATGATACGATTCACCAATTGGCTGCTGACCTTCGAGAAAATCCACGTCCTATCCTTTTGGAGTGCATGACTTTCAGAATGAGAGGACACGAAGAAGCTTCTGGTACTAAGTATGTTCCACAAGAGTTGATGGACGAATGGGCAAAAAAAGACCCTGTAAAGAATTTTGAAAACTTTTTATTGACGGAAGGAATTTTGGATGATACCATCATCGAAAACCTGCAAAAAGAAATCAAAGCTCGCATTGACAAAGGCTTAGACATCGCCTACGACACCCCCAAAGTCACTCCAAATCTGGAAAAAGAAACCAGTGAAATTTTCAAAACGACTTCTCCTTCACTGATTCGACCAGTGGAAAATTATTCTGCCTCTCCCAAAAAATACATCGAAGCCGTCACCGATGGTTTGCGGCAAGCAATGGAACAACATTCGGACTTGGTATTGATGGGACAAGACATTGCAGACTATGGAGGTGTTTTCAAAATCACCAAAAATTTCACCGATTTATTCGGCAAAGATAGAGTCAGAAATACGCCTTTGTGTGAATCGGCCATTGTCGGGATTTGCTTAGGGCTATCCATCAAAGGCTGCAAATCTATGGTCGAAATGCAGTTTGCCGACTTTGTGAGTTGTGGCTTCAATCAAATCATCAACAACCTCAGTAAAACGTATTACCGCTGGGGGCAAAATGCGGATGTCGTTGTCAGAATGCCCGCAGGCGGTAGTGTTGGCGCAGGACCTTTTCACTCCCAAACCAACGAATCTTGGTTCTTTCATTCTCCAGGTCTAAAGATTGTCTATCCTTCTAATGCCTATGATGCAAAGGGCTTATTGTTAGCGGCTTTTGAAGATCCAAACCCTGTGATGTACTACGAACACAAGGCATTGTATCGCCGCCCAGATTTGGAACAGAACATTCCAGACGAACCTTATACCATCGAAATTGGAAAGGCGAATTTGATAAATCAAGGAGAGGACATCAGCATCATTACCTATGGCTTAGGCGTTCATTGGGCAAAAACAGCATTGCAGGATTTCCCACATATCAGCATGGACATTGTGGATTTGCGAACGCTTCTGCCTTTGGATAAAGAGGCAGTTTTTGAGTCGGTCAAGCGAACAGGCAAAGTAATTGTATTGCAGGAAGCGAGTTTGACGGGAGGTGTTGCAGGAGAAATTGCAGCCTTAATTTCGCAGCATTGTTTCGAGTATTTAGACGCACCTGTGATTCGGTGTGCATCTTTGGATACACCTGTACCTTTTGCGAAAAGTTTAGAAAAACAGTATTTGCCAGAAGATAGATTTAGAAAAGAATTGGTAGAACTTTGGGAGTATTGATTTGGAAAAAAACTGATAATCAATTATTATCCCACTTCTCTCCTCTTTGCTCCCTCGTCCAATTTCTTACATCCAAAATCCAGACTCATACTACTGTACAAAATGATTTTTGAACCACAAAAGTATCAAAAGGGCACAAAAGAGATAGATGAATTTCAGTTCTTTACTTTTGTTTTCTTTGTGCCTTTTGTGGTTGGATTAAAAATGTACAGTAGTATGATCCAGACTAAATCTTGGTTTCCAAAACCTCCACAAAACGATACACATCTTCAAAGGAATTATAGAGTGGAATAGGTGCAACTCGTATCACATCAGGCTCTCGCCAATCTGCAATCACTCCCGCTTCCGTAATTTGATTGAAAAGGGTTTTGTCTGCATCTTTCACTTGAATAGATAACTGACAACCACGCTGTTTGGGGTCTCGAGGTGTGATAATTTTGATACGATTGTTGTTCATTTCGTCTATCAAAAACTCCAAGTAGCCTGTCAGCACAACTGCTTTTTTACGAAGGTTTTCCATGCCTGCTTCCATAAAGACCTCCAAAGAAGCCTTGATAGCTGCCATTGACAAAATCGGGGGATTGCTCAATTGCCATGCTTCAACTCCAGGAATTGGGTCAAAACCATCTCTCATTCCAAAACGTGTCTGTTTATTGTGTCCCCACCAACCTTCAAAACGAGGTAATGTTTTATCGTATGCGTGTCGTTCATGAACAAAGCAACCTCCCAAACTGCCTGGCCCTGAATTGAGGTATTTGTAACTACACCAAACCGCAAAATCTGCTCCACTATCGTGCAAATTCAACGCAACATTTCCTGCACCATGAGCGCAGTCAAAACCTACTTTGCAGCCTTTGGCATGTCCCAATGCCGTAATATGTTTCATATCAAAAAACTGCCCTGTATAGTAGTTTGTATTACCAATCATAATCAACGCAATTTCCTCGCCCTCTGCTTCAATAACTGCTTCAATATCCTCCATCCGAATACACTCCTCACCTTCTCTTGCCTTCAATTCAATCAAGCTTTCACTGGGGTCAAATCCATGAAATTTAATTTGCGAAGCCACCGCATATTTGTCCGATGGAAAAGCGTCAAACTCTATTAATATTTTGTGTCGCTTGGCTGTTGGGCGATAAAAAGAAACCATCATCAAGTGCAAATTAACAGAGAGCGTGTTCATTACTACTACTTCAATGGGTTTTGCGCCAACGACTTTTGCCATTGCTTCGGTCAAAAACTCATGGTAAGGCATCCAAGGGTTTTTGGCATGAAAATGTCCTTCCACTCCATGATTTTCCCAATCCTTCAATTCTTGTTCAATTGCCGCACGAGTGCTTTTGGGCTGCAACCCCAAAGAATTACCACAGAGGTAAATGTAAGGTTTCCCATTTTTTTGAAGGGGTAAATGAAATTGATGGCGAAAAGCCTTCAAAGAATCCTTTTCATCCATTTGTTTCGCAAAGGAGAGTGTATTTTGAAATTGTGTCATAGTTCAACCGTTAATTTGCCTTTTTATGAAGGTGCTAAAATAGTTGTTTTTACGTAAAAAACTCAATCCATTTTTTTTGCAAATTGTTTGCGTGAAAGCCCTTACAGCCCCAAGGATTGTCTTTTTCTTCAATAGAAACATTTTTAATTCCTATCAAACACCTAAAAACAAAATATTTATACTTCAAGTAAGCCCCCACTTATATTGAAAAATCATTACAACACACAAGTTTTTATTAGTCAAGCTCCTACAAGTTTGGCAACAAATTTGTAACCTTCATTCCATAATACCGTAGATATGAAACCATTAATGGAAAATTAACACTTCCACCCCCGTTTTTTCCATTCCAGTCAATACCCCCAGACTGATTTCCCTCCATCTTAAATACAAATCATAACAGTAGTTGACAGAACAAGAATCTGTTGTCTATCACTATCTCACAATTCATTAATGATTTAAATTTAAGTTCATGAAGCATTTTCAGTATTTCAGTCGGGTGCTATTTTCACTATTCGTGACAGCCACCTTTTTCACTCTGCAGCAAGCCGCTGCCCTCAATCCAACAACCTCTTTTTCCACAACAACAACAAATCCCATTGAAGCAGTAGAAACCGCAAGTGGGATAGATTTGGAATTGAGTATGACGGCTACTCCCATGGAGTACACCGTTTTTAGCAACACAGTATTCACCCTTACCCTCACCAACAACGGCACAGACAATGCCACAGGCGTTACGGTTTATGCCCCTTTTCCAAGTGGTCTCGCATTTACGAGTGCCACTGCTACACAGGGAAACTATGAAGTTTGGACCAGCTTGTGGAATATCGGAACTTTAGGAAGCGGAGAAACTGTGACTTTGGATTTGTCACTTTTTGTGTTAAATGTAAACACAGACCTTACCATTTTTGCAGAAGTGGAAACTGCCAACGAAACAGACATAGATTCTGCTCCTGCCAACAATTTTACACAAATTCCTGCAGAAGACGATGAAGCGATTGTAACCATTACCTACGGTTCTGGTAGCACTGGCGGAGGCGGTGGTGGCGGCGGAAATAATGGTGATGATGTCGACATCGAATTGTCTCTAACCTCCAATCACACAGAAGCCAATGCAGGGCAAGAATTTTCTTATATTTTGAGCATCACCAACAAAGGTCCTGACAATGCAACAGGTGTAAAAGTAGATTTCCCTTTGCCAACTGCTCATGTTCAATATGTCAGTAATAGCAATGACCAAACAACTTACAACCCCGTAACAGGGGTATGGAATATTGGCAATCTCGCCAAAAACATTACTCGTTCTTTATTAGTCAATGTAGAAGTTACCGTAGGTGGAACAATCACTGCAACAGCAGAATTGACACACCTCAACCAAACGGATTCGGATTCAACTCCTGGCAACGGGATATTAAGTGAAGACGATATGGCAACGATTGATGTCATAGGATTGCAGATAGATTTGGAATTGTTTTTAGAATTGGCACCAGGTCAGTCAAGCGTTGTGCCTGTGGGCAGCAATGTCACCTATCGTTTGCACGTAGAAAACAAAGGCCCAACCGTAGGATACAATACTAAAATCCGAGCGATTATGGCAGCCAATGTATTCCACTATGTTGAAAGTACAGTAAGCATGGGCTACTTTTTAGATGCTTTGGGCGTTTGGGTCATTGGTGATATTCCGCCTTTTGCGACCCAGACGATGGACATCACCGCAACGGTTTTACAGGCAGGCACGCATACCTATACTTGCGAAGCTCGAACTTCCAATGTTCCCGATGTGGATTCAACACCCAGTAATTACGACCCGACAGAAGACGATATTTCAAGCGTTACTATTTCGACGGATGGAACGGCGAATGTGGCAGATTTGTCGCTTAGCGTCGTAGTCGACAATCCTTCTGCCAATGCAGGAGACACCCGCACATTGACGCTAACGGTTGTCAATGCGGGCCCTGCCGATGCAACGGGAATTACGGTTGAAGACGTACTTCCAAGTGGATTGACTGTTTCTTCTTCGACTCCTTCAATGGGTACTTATTCGGGCAATAATTGGACTGTTGGAGATTTGGACAATGGCGAATTTGCGACTTTGGATATTGAAGTCTTGGTGGGAACACTGACCGCACCGATTAGCTACTTTGCACAAATCGAAACGGCAAGTCCAAATGACCCCGATTCTACGGTGGGCAATGATACCGACCAAAGCGACAACGAAGACGATGAAGCAGCCGTTACAATAAGACAACCAAACATAGATTTGGAACTTTCTGTTTCCTCCAATATCAGTTCTGCCAATATTGGTGATGTGGCGATTTTGACTTTGACGGTCGAAAACACAGGTGGAGCAGACGCTACAAGCGTTACGATTGAAGATGTGTTTCCTGCTGAATTGACTTTGAATACTGCCACTCCTTCAATCGGTTCTTACAGCGCAGGCACATGGACAATTGGAGATTTAGACAGTGGCGAAACAGCAACTTTGACGCTTGACGCAACTGTTGGGAATTTCACCGATTCCTTCAATTATTTTGCACAGGTTCAAACGGCAAGCCCTAATAATGACCCCGATTCTACGCCCGGCAATGACAGCGACCAAACACCAAGTGAAGATGACGAAGCTGCAATAACCATCACTCAACCCATGGTCGACATGGAATTGACAGTCAGCAAAAACGCAACCTCTGACCCACATGTTCAAGAAATAGAATTGACCTTGGAAAATGCAGGAGCTGCAAATGGCACAGGCATTACCGTAGAAGATGTATTTCCTGCAGGCTTGATTCTCAATACTTCAAGTGTTTCAAAAGGTACTCATACAAGTGGTGTTTGGACAGTGGGAGACATGAACAGCAGCGAAACAGCAACATTGACTTTGACCGTTTCGACCCTAAATCTAACGGGCGAAGTGCCTTACTTTGCACAGGTCATGACCGCCAATCCCAACAACGACCCTGATTCTACACCCGGCAATGACATTGACCAAATTGAAGATGAAGACGATGAAGTTTTTACAACACTCGCCCCTGCTCCAATAGATTTGGAGTTATCGGTTAGCTCTGATGTGAGCATTGCAGATGCAGGAGATACCGCAAATTTGACTTTGACATTGGTAAACAATGGCGCATCGGACGGACAGAATGTAGCCGTTGAAGATGTTTTACCAAGTGGAATGTCATTGCAGGCAAGTTCTACTTCAACGGGTTCTTATGCAGCTAATATCTGGACGGTTGGCAGTTTATTGAGTGGCGAGACTGTCACTTTGAACTTGGAGGTCATGGTAGATGCGATTGTCACTCCGCTCACCTACTTTGCACAAGTGCAAACGGCAAGCCCCAACGATGTGGATTCTACGCCTGGCAACAATCCGAATCAAACTCCAACAGAAGACGACGAAGCAAGCGTTTCCATTGCTCCAACAGTAGCATCAACAGATATTGACTTGGAATTGAGCATCACCGCCAATGTCAGCGAGTTCAATTTATACCAAAACGTAACCTACACCATTGAAGTAACGAACAATGGCCCAGCTACTGCAACAGGTGTTCAAGTAGCCAATTCTTTGCCGAGTGGAATGGCGTTTACAAGCAAAACCGAATCACAAGGAAACTTCAATTTGTGGGCAGGCGTTTGGACAGTGGGAAGTCTTGCGGTAGGCGAATCTGCAACGGCTGACATCACGCTATTTGTATTGAACAACAGCGCAGCAGTTTCCAATTTTGCACAGGTGAAAGCCGCCAATGAAAACGACTCCGATTCTACGCCCAATAACAGTACAGGTGTACCAACCGAAGACGACGAAGATTCCGTAGTCATCATTCCCGCAGGCAGCAACAACAACGATATTGACTTGGCATTGAGCAAAACGGCAAACGTTGGCATTGCGAATGCAGGAGATGCGATTGCTTACACTTTGACGGTTGTAAACAACGGAACAGTCGCTGCAACAGGTGTGACGGTGGAAGATATTTTACCTTCAAATGTGACCTTCAATAGCTCAACCGCTTCAAGTGGCAGCTATGATGAAACAACAGGTCTCTGGGACATTGGAACAATTGGAGTAGGAGCTTCTGCCACTTTGACCATCAATGTAACAGTAGATGCCATCGTATTGCCGATGACCAACTTTGCACAGGTCAAAACCGCCAACGAAGACGATGTGGATTCTACGCCCGACAACAACAGTGGCACGACTCCACAAGAGGACGACGAAGACAGTGTGGTAATCCAACCCGATACGACAGTGTATTTAGTGGACTTGGCACTCAGCACGACCTTTAGCAGCAGCACCGCAGAAGATGGCGACACCAGAACATACACGATTACGGTCATAAACAGCGGAAACGCAGATGCAACAGGTGTAACGATTGAAGACCAGATACCGAGTGAATTGACCTTGATAGGAGCGACAACTGCAAAGGGTTCTTATGACAACGATGGCACTTGGACAGTGGGCAATTTGGACATTGGCGAAACGGCTACTTTAAGCATTGACGTAATGGTCGGAACTTTTACAAGCCCAATCGTTTATTTCGCACAAGTGCAGACTGCAAGCCCCGAGGATTCGGATTCTACGGCTGGCAACGATACCGACCAAACGCCAAATGAGGACGACGAAAGCAGTGCGACTTTACTTTTGGCAGGAAGCACAGACATAGACTTGGAAGCGACTTTGACGAGTAGCAATCCTAATTTAGCTCCTTGGACAAATGTGACTTTCACTTTGGACATCACCAACAATGGTGCAGCAGCAGCTTCGGGCGTAGTGGTTGATTTTCCTATTCCTACGGGAATGGCTTTTACTAGCAAGATAGAAAGCAAAGGCAGTTACAACCTTTGGTTTCATACTTGGAACATCGGTACTTTGCAGACTGGCGAAACGGCTACACTTGAACTGACTTTGTTTACTTTGAATCCTGGTACGGATGTAACGGCTTTTGCGGAGGTAATTGCTGCCAACGAAAACGATATTGATTCTACTCCTGACAATGGAAATGGCGTTTCGGCTGTGGAAGACGATGAAGCGGTATCTATCTTATCAAGCGGCGGTGGAGGAAAAGGTGATTTGGATTCACAAATCATTGGAGAGTCGAATTTACTGACGGTTCACACTTTGTTTCCTGTTCCTACTCGTGATTTTGTGAATGTTCTTTTCTCTTCTGAATCTGAAACGATTGACATTTTGCTCTATGATTACAGCGGTCGCCTATTGTATAGTCAAATGATTGAAGTGGCACAAGGCGAGAATACGACTCAATTGGATTTGAGTATTTATCCTTCTGGTTGGTACTTTGTTTCGATGGAAACGGAGGAAGGTAGTGTGAGGGCGAAGGTTGTAAAGCAGTGATTTTGAGGAGTCAGTTTCTTATTTTGATTTGGAATTGAACGGAGAAGGAGATGGAGAGATTTTTAATAGGAATGAAAACTTTGTCAACGGTCGAAGACCTTGGCAACAGTTGAAACGGTAACTGAACACAGTGACTCAGAGAATTTTCTTTTTGCACTGGGTTTGGAACTGAACGCTAAGGCAGAGGGATTTTTGACTGAAAAAGGAAACTGCCTGGTAATCGGGACAAGTTTTGTCAATAGGTGCAGACCTTTACAACAGTTGAGATAAAAAAGAAACTCTCTCGAAACTATCCATAGTTTTGGGGGAGTTTTTTTGTTTTTACCTGTCAGAAAATTTTATCTTTACTTCAACATTAAGCCTAAAATGCTTTTTTAGCTTCAAACATATATTACATGCAAAACAAAATCATTATCATAGGTGCAGGTCTTTGTGGAACACTTTTAGCAGTTCGATTGGCACAGCGTGGCTATAC
>JAUHXA010000186.1 GCA_030427245.1 Bacteroidia bacterium
CTTCAATTATATAGAATTGGTTGGTAAAAGTAAAGCAACGCAGGAACAAATTGACGAATTGGCAAAAGAGGCGAAAAAAGGATGGTGGGAGAAGAATAAAGCACGATTTAAAGGCGTAGAAGGTTTTGAAGACCTTGTTTAATTTTGACTTATGAAAGTATTTATTTTAGACAGTAATATAATTTTTTCTGCTGCCTTAAGAGTAGATAGCGAAATAGGTAAGTTCATCCTTTCCGCCAATGAAATAGAAGTCGAGTTTTATGCTCCCGAATATTTAAGGGTAGAAATAGAAAGGTACATTTCCAAAATAGTTGAAATTTCAGGTCTGGCAGAGACTGACATTCGCAAGATAATCAACTTACTTTATACCAAAATCACCTTTATCTCCGATAGTTTAATCCCATTTGAATACTACACAAAAGCACTTCCTTTGGTTAGAGATATTGATATGGATGATTTGGTATTTGTAGCTTTGACAGAATATTTAGATGAATTGTTACTCACGGGAGATTTGAAGCTGTATAATGGTTTGCTCAAAAAAGGATATGATAAAGTGGTTACCTTTGAGTATGTTAAAGAGCATATTCTTTGAGGTTCCGAAGGTAGGTTTTTAGCACAGATAATTTTAAAGTGACTAAAAGTTTTGAACTTGAATTTGCACCTTGAATTTGTGTTTTTTCAAGTCTCCACCTCAATCCCCATCTGCTTCATCAACGTAGTCGCATTCATACTCTGACAAACTCCTCTCTTGAAGGTATAATCAAAAATCATTTTCCCTTCTTCGGTAATTTCCACTTCAAAACACCAGTTCTCTACTTTTTTATCCGTTCGATTTTCCATCGTACAAAGGTCGAGGTCGTGCGTTGCAATGATGCCCACGCCCTTGTGTCGAAGGAGTTGACGAATCAATGCGACTGAGCCTTGGTGTCGGTCGTTGGAATTTGTACCTTTCAATATTTCGTCCATCAAAAAGAAAATCGGCGTTTGTTCGGCTTCCACCACATCAATGATTTTCTTCAAAGCCTTCAATTCTGCAAAAAACGAAGACTCACTTTCCTGCAAAGAATCCTTGTTCCGCATACTCGAATAAACCGTCACCACCGAAGTTTCAAAACTTTTGGCGCATACAGGCGCACCTGCTACCGCCAAAATAATATTGATACCAACCGTCCGCAAAAAGGTACTTTTGCCCGCCATGTTCGAGCCTGTAATCAAGATGATTTTTTCTTTGGACGGAACGTGTAAAGTGTTGTTGATGCGCTGTTTGGGGGGAATCAAAAAGTGCCCCATTTCGGTGGCTTGCAGTTGGAAATGTTGGTCGTGAATCGTGGGTAGCGTCCAATCGGGGTGATTGAAGTGCGTGTTGGCGAAACTACTCAAAGCCTCTATTTCACCCATCACTTGCAGCCATTCTTCCATGTTTTGCTGCATCTGTTTTTTCCACAACTCCAATTTCCTACAAAAAATCAATTCCCATAAAAAGAAGGTATTCAAAACCAAATAAGCAAATACATTTTCCCGCACATTGAGGTTGGCGGCATAGCCACTCAATTCTCCAATCACCTTACTTGCCGATTGATTGTTCAATTGCAGTTGTTGTTGGATTTGCTTCAATTTTTCCGACTCAAATTTTTCACCTTCGATGGCTTCAATGAGTTGGCTGTAAACGGTGATAAGTTTAGACTGTTTTGCAGTAGAATCAATGGTTTTGGTGACGTTGTCATTGGTGTATTTGATGAATCCCAAATTGACAAACCACAATAGGAGAGGGGCTATCAATGGAACAATGCTCATGCTAAAAAGCACAATGGCGATAGCCATCAAAACGGGCAATACAAAAATCAATACTTCGACAAAACGTTGATTGAGAATGAAAAAAGGTTCTTTGAGCCATTGCAGAATCGCTCTGATGTCTTTGGGCGTGTCTTCTACTTGCATTCCTTTGGCTCGGTAATCTTGTCGCCAATCCAAGCGTTTTTTTAGGTCAGAAACGGCGGATTGTCTTTGCAGAATTTCGGCTTTGGTGCTTGGGGCTTTGAGCCAATCAGCTAAGGTTTTGTTGCCCGAAACGGTAGAGGTTCGATTAAGAAATTGATAAATAGAGCGATTGCCGAAAATATCTAAGTCGTCTATATAGGGATGCTCGCCTTCTTTGAATTCGTCTCCGCCTGCAAAAGCTGAAAAGTCGTATTGAAGGGCTTGTATTTCTTGTTGATTGATGAGCGAAAGGCTTTGGTAGTAGTCTCTTTGGGCTTTGATTTTGTCGTGCCATTTTACCAACACTGCAAAGACCACCAAAAAAACGCCAAAAAAGAGCAGCCCAAATTCGGTGTTTTTGCTGATGAGATAGATGCCTCCAAAAAAGCAAATCAAAAATAGACTCAATCGAAAAAATCCGATTTTGTCTGATTTCTTTTGAAGG
>JAUHXA010000033.1 GCA_030427245.1 Bacteroidia bacterium
TCCCCTTGATTGTAGCGGGAGGAAGTCCGACTTTTCCTGTTCATGCCGAGAATCCAAATGTGGAATTGAGTCCGGGAACGTATGTTTTTTGGGATGCGGGATATGGCGGAGCGTTTCCCGATATGAATTTTGAGCCTGCTGCCTTGGTGGTGACTCGCATTATCAGCGTTTTGGACGAAAATCGGGTGTGTGTAGATTTGGGGCATAAATCCATCGCTTCCGAAAACCCACTTCACAATCGAGTGCGTTTTCTGAACTTTCAGGTCGAAAAATATTTGGTACACAGTGAAGAACATTTGGTATTGCAGTCGCCCGATGCCCAAACTGCAAAGGTCGGGGATGTCTTGTATGGTGTGCCTTATCATATTTGTCCAACGGTGGCATTGCACGAAGAAGCGGCAATAGTAGAGGATGGAGAGGTGACAGAGTTTTGGAAAGTGGTGGCAAGGAAGCGGAGACTTACTATTTAATGTTTGGAGGCAGGAGGCAGGAGGCAGGAAGCAGGAGGCAGGAAGCAGGAAGCAGGAAGCAGGAAGCAGGAAGCAGGAAGCAGGAAGTAAGATGAGCATAATTTGGATTTCTCACCTCTCAACTCCCAAAATCTAATGTATGAATTCACAAAAAGGAAAAGACATTCTTCTGCTCAATTTGGCGATGCTGTTTATCAGTACTTCGGGCGTTTTGGGGCGGTATATAGAGATGTCGCCCACAATCACCATTTTTTGGCGGGCAGCTTTCGCCACTCTCTTACTTGTACTGGTATGTCTTGGGCAGCGAATCCGTTTGTTTGAAGACTTGAAAGGAAATGTTGGGATTTTCTTTTTGGGCGGTTTTCTGATGATGGTGCATTGGGTCGCTTACTTTTATGCCCTTCAATGGTCGAATGTCGCTATTGGGATGCTCTCCATTTTCACCTATCCTGTCATTACCTCGATTCTCGAACCCTTACTATTGGGCACAAAATTCCAGAAAATTCACCTACTCTTGGGCATATTGACCTTGACAGGTATCTATTTTTTGGTGCCAGATGTCGCTATTTCCAACGAAAACTTCAAAGCAGTTGGTTTGGGTGTTTTATCTGCTTTGAGCTATGCTTTGAGGAATATTCTCATGAAAGAACCCATACAAAAACACAATGGCAGTAAGCTAATGTTTTTCCAAACACTGACCGCAGCCTTGGTTTTACTTCCTTTTGCAGCCCTTCAAGGTTTTGGAGACATTGCAGCCTATTGGAAATCTATTTTATTTTTGGCATTGTTTACCACCGTCATAGGACACACCTTATTTTTGATGAGTTTCAGGCGATTTTCCATCACTTCTGCCAGCATCATGAGTTGCACACAGCCCATCTATGGAATTCTTTTGGGAGTCGTTTTTTTGGGAGAATATCCCGAGTGGACGACTTATATTGGAGGGTCGTTGATTTTATTGTCGGTTGTGATAGAGAGTTATATGTTGAAGAGTGATTAACCGAAGAACATTTCCATCATTGCTGGTAATTGTAACACGACCTCCATCTCCACTTGCAGTATTAAAAAAAATCTGTCTGTTCGGAAAACACCCCTCATAAGATAAATTGGTAAGATTCCTGTCGTTTTCTTATCTTAGTAAAAAAGAAAAAATAACTCATCGACCAATATTCCCCTTTTGAAAAGCCTGCCCCGATTTCTCGGTGGGGGATGGGGTATGTTAGCAAAAGAAAACGAGGAGTTATTTTTTTACCCTTACTTAGCTATGAAAAACCCATCTAAAACAATTGATAAATGAACTACAAAACACCTCCCTTTTTACTCCTTGTCCTACTCCTCTCCTTCAATGCTTGTCAATCCCCCAACAAGTCAAACCTGCAAGTAGAAGCCACAGAAACCCTCTCTCAAAAAATCAAAGAGGCTCCTCTACTAAAAGGCAAAAAAGAATATTTGGCTTCACCTTATGTCACAGCAGGCGACCGAGTCTATATGGTAGGACATCAAAACGGAAGCTTTCCCGATATGGGTTGGCACGTCAAGGGCGAAATGGGCGGAATTTGGAATCATCCGATAAAGCTGATGGATGGCTTCACCATTAAAGTCACCGATACAGCAACCGAGCAATCTGCTTGCCTCGACCAAGCCAAAAGCTTTGTAAACCACCCTTTTGCCAATGCTCATTTCTTTGAGCCGAAAGAATTGGGATTGAAGATTTCACGCTTTCAGTTTGTACCTGATGAAAAAGAGGGGGTTGTGGTAGAGTTGGTCATCGAAAACAATCAAGCCAAAGAGCGCACCCTTCAATTGGACTTCAATGGGATGGTAGATTTACGCCCCGTTTGGTTGGGAGAACGCACGGATATGGTTGACGCTTCGGATTTTGTGATGTGGGACAAAAAAGCCAATGCAGTTGTCGCCAATGACAGTTTGAACGATTGGTATGCCGTTTTTGGGTCGGATAGACCAACCGACAAACATCACTTTGGCGGTTCTACTTGCAATCAGCCCCGACTCGGCAAAGGTGTAGATGCCAATTTGAGGCATGTAGTCGAGATGGAAGGAGGCGGAAAAGAGGTGATTCGCTATTTTATCACAGGCTCCAGCCAAAGTCAACAAGCAGCAATGGTTACGCTGCAAGACCTTCGCCAAAACTATGTTTCCTATCTGAAATCCAAACAAGAACGCTATCAACAAATGGCAAACACTTCAAAGCTGACCATTCCCGACAAAGACATTCAAGAAGCGTTTGAATGGGTGAAATACAATACAGATTGGTTGGTGCGAACTGTTCCCGAATTTGGAACAGGACTTGGGGCAGGCATTGACGATTATCCGTGGTGGTTTGGTTGCGACAATACCTATTCGCTGCAAGGCGTTTTGGCGATTGGTCGTCCAGAATTGGTCAAATCTAATTTAAAATTGCTCTATGATTTTTCGGTCAAAACCAATGGGGAAACAGGACGAGTCGTTCATGAAGTTTCTACCAATGGAGCAGTTTACAATCCTGGAAATCTCAACGAAACACCGCATTTCACTTCAATGGTTTGGAAGGCCTATGAATGGACAGGTTCGGAGGATATTTTGAAAGACTACTACCCTTTCTGCAAAAAGGGAATGAATTGGCTATTGGAGGAAAACGACAAAGATAAAAACCTCTTACCCGATGGTGCAGGAATGATGGAAATCCACGGTTTGCACAGCGAAATGATTGATGTGGCAGTTTATACGCAGCAGGGTTTTGCAGATTTGGCAAAGATGGCTACTGCAATGGGAGAAATTGGTTTTGCATCTGAATGTAAGGCAAAAGCAGACCAATTGAAGGAGAAAATCAACACCGATTTTTGGGCAGAAGACTTCCATTCTTACGCCGATTTTATCAGCACTCCAAAAGAGGCTATGCACTTGATTGATGATGCCATTGTGCGTGCCGATACGCTCAACAAACCGTGGGCAGTGGAAGAATTGAAGGACACAAAAGCAAAAATTGCAGCTTACCCTCCCAATGAAAAACGAGGCTTTGTGGTGCATCACAATTGGGTGGTCAATACACCAATGGAAATGGGCATTGCAGATACAGACAAGGCACTTCAAGCCTTAGAAACGGGAAGTCGTTTTGTGAATCCGTTTGGAGTCTTTGTCACAGGCATTGACCGAGACGAAAGTGCCGAAACAGAAGAAGGTTCTTTTGCAGCCGACAAAAAGATTTTTTCTTATACAGGTGCGGTGATGACCTTGCCGACTGGCGTACAGGCGATTGCAGAGGCAAATTATGGACGACCTGATGAATCTTTGAAGTATTTGAAGCGGATGGTCAAGAGTTTTGGCTATGCTTTGCCAGGTTCGATGTATGAGGTTTCGCCCGACTTTGGGATGATGGTTCAGGAATGGAATGTGTATGCTTTGGCCGCGCCAATTGTTCGGAATTACTTTGGTATTCAACCTGAGGCATATCATCAACGTATTGTAATTGCGCCTGAAATGCCTTCTGATTGGAAGGAGGCCAAATTGGAGCAGGTCCCTGTTGGAGAAAATTCTGTCAGCATTGAAAAAACAACTAATGACGGCAAAACGTCCTTCAAATTGACTCAAAGCCAAAAGGATTGGGAATTGGAGTTTCGATTTCCTGCTACTGCAAAGGAGGTGAAGGTGAATGGTGAAATGGTGGAAGTGAAACGGGTAGGTGAGAAAGCGGTTTTGAAGTTGAAAGGGAAAGAGAATGTGGTGGATTTTTGAGCCTCGGTATCAAGTTTTTCTAATTTGGTTTTTTATTTTGTATCCTAACCCCAAAAAAAAATGCCGTTGAGACTTTGTATAAACAAACTCCTCAACGACATAAATTCCAGAAAAACAACTAATGCGAAATCATTCGAATACTTTGTCTTGTACCAAAATGAATGGTATTTTCTTATACCAATTCTGTTTCTTCTGCCTTTACATCTTTGGCATAGACTGTATAGAGATAAATAGGAATATCCAAGTCGGATAAACGTTCATAAATCAAAGGGCTGACTTTTTCCCAATCTAATCCGCCAACGCCAGTAGCCAATCGTGGCAATGCCAAACTCGTGATGTTTTCTTCTGTCACCATTTTTGCTAATTCTTTCAAAGCATTGTTGACATTGTGTAAGGTGGCTTTGCCTGGATGCCCTTTAGAGCCTTTTGCGGGTTCTTGGGTGAGCAAATTAAAAATTCTAACGCCACCAACACCTCCCCACATCCAGACTTTCCCAGGGTTGGGATGCTCTAAACGACAATAGTGTCGAAAGTCCTTAGCCATAGCGGGATAGTTCTTTCTAAGGCTTAGAGCAAGTCCGTTATCAAAATGGTCGTTTGGAGCTACTCCATGTGCAATAGCTTGTGTTTCTGTAAGTAAAATATCCCCCGTTACTTCTTTAATCATGGTTATTTATTTTCGTTAATAGAATCCCTGTTTAGGAAGAAATGAGCCAAGAGGGAGGTAAAAAGATTGAGAACCAAAGTGTAATCCTTCAATATTTTCGCCTTTCGCATCCTTGCTCTCCTCCAAAATCAAGCGTTATTTATACTTGCAAAGTAAGCCTCAGGAAGGTATTGGGAAATGATGAATGTTTGCCCTTGGAGTGATTGTTGTCATAAAGGAAAAAAAGGTGTATGAACAAAATACCTCAGACTCAACGCTCCTCTCTCCCTCTTCTTCCCAATTAAGACATTTGCTTCGAAATCCTTCTATTTGGTTGGTTTTGATTGCCTACTACGCTCTCCAAATGAGTGGCGGCGTGGCATGGGCATATATCGAATTGATTGGAGAAGCAAAAATGCTGTCTGAAAACTTCATCGCTTACACCCTTTCACTTGGCAATTTGTTGGTAATTCCTTTTGCACTGGCGGTATATTGGATAAATGACAAAAAAGGATTGGCAATTCCGATTTTTGGCGGCTTAGCGGTTTTCATGGTAAGTATGTTGACCCTCTATTTCACCTTCAATGCGTGGGCATACAGCATCAGCACCATTTTTTATCTTGGCATCTGGTCTTTTATCATGGCCTTTTACCAAAGTATTCAGGCACAATACGACCCTCAAGGGAAAATCATTGCTTTGGGCGCATTCATCAACATGATGGGACAGGCTACGGGTCCTGCTTTGGCAGCTATATTTTTGGGAAATCAGCCTTATGTGAATGTCATTGGTTTGGCGTTTGTAGGATTGGTGGTGAGTTTTGTGTGCATCAGTCCGAGCGTTTTGGCATTGGAGCGAAAGAAATTGCAGGAATCAAAATAAAAATTACCACGAAAATGTTAATTTTAGTCCTCCTTAGTTTGGACACGAGAAGTGAAAACAGAGAGGCGAGACACAACAACCTGATGATTAACAGTTTGATTTTATAGACGAGATTCATAAAATTCTGTTTTTCTACAAGCTGAAATCTCACTTCACACATCTCTCATCTAAGCTTAATTACCCCTTCAATCAAACATATTCTAACCAATCCTTTTTTGATTCATGTTCAAGTTATTTGGTATTATTTTTTTGATGTTAGTCGCTTTGTACTTGGTTTTGCTGATTCCAAGCAAAGCCCCTGACGTGCCTGTATTGGCAGACAAACAACCTTTTGTGTGGAATCAAGACAGCGTTTGGGAATCATTGGAGCAGGAATTTATTGCAGCCAAACAAATAGACTGTTTGGAAAACATATCAAAAATTGACACTGCGATTGCAGCGATTCACCAATTTTTGAACCAAATCGAACAAGATACCCTTCCGCCTGAGGCCACACAATTTGCCCTTTTGGAGCGACAGTTTTTCCAGTTAGGGCCACAGATTGGAGCGTGCGAAGAACGTTTGTCGGCCTATATGCAGCTTTTCAGCAAAATCCGAAGAGTAGTCAAACGCCAATCTATTCATTGGGATATGAAATCGGGTAAAGCTCGCAATACAATTTACCGACTCTTGTATGGTGGTCGTGCAGGCATTGAGGAATTGATACTTCAAGCCAAAGCCGAAAATATTCCTGCAATGCTCATCGGAAACAATGAACCGTCTCAAACTCCTTCGATTGATGTTTTGGGAGTAAAAGTACACAGCGGAGATATGTTGGTATCGAGAGGAGGCGCACCTACTTCTGCCCTGATTTCGAGAGGAAACGACTATCCGGGTAATTTTTCGCACGTTTCGCTAATTCATGTAGACGAAAATTCGGGTAAGGCTTCGATTGTTGAATCGTGGATTGAGAAAGGGGTATTTGTCAATGAGTTTGAAAGTTATCTAAACGACAAAAAGCTGCGAATGATGATTTTGCGTCCTCGTGCAAATTTACCCACCCTTCAAAAAAATCCTATGTTGCCGCATGAAGCAGTGGATAGTGCCAAGCGAATTGTCGAATCCAAGCATATTCCCTATGATTTTGCGATGAACTACAAAGACCCTTCAAAGCAATTTTGTGCCGAAGTAGTTTCTTCTGCTTATAGCAATTTTGGAATAGACCTTTGGATGGGCATTTCAAGCATTTCTTCTCCAGGTCTTGCCAGATGGCTTTCGATGATGGGCGTGGAATTTTTCGAAACGCACGAACCTTCTGACTTGGAATATGACCCTCAATTGACCGTAGTGGCAGAATGGCGGGGACTCGAAACACTCTATCAAGATCATCTCGATAATGCAGTGATTGACATCATGTTGGAAGGTGCTGAAGCGGGTGAAGGATTGCCCTACAATTGGTACGAATTACCTTTTGGGCGTTTGGCAAAAGGATATAGCATGGTGTTGAATTGGATGGGTAAAGAAGGCCCTGTTCCTGAAGGTATGAGTGCAACGACTGCGATGCGTGTCCGAAAATTTATCAAAACACATCACGGATTCAGAGATGTCTTGAAAGAAAAGGTCAAGGCTTATGAGGCCGAAAACGGTTATCGTCCACCTTATTGGGATTTGGTGAGTTTGGCGAGAAAAGTCAAAGCAGAAGAATAAGGTAAATTCCTGATTCCTGATTCCTGCTTCCTACTTCCTGCTTCCTACTTCCTGCTTCCTACTTCCTGCTTCCTACTTCCTGCTTCCTGCTTCCTACTTCCTACTTCTCCCCAAAAAACTATATCGCTTCGGGAATCACGCTATCATGTGGATCCTTTTCGGGGAAATCCAACTCCTCTACCAACTGGGCTTCAATTTCAGGTGTGATAATATGCTCAATGGCCTCCGCATCGTGATGCACATGGTCGGCTGCAAGATGCAAATATTGGCTCAAATACAACTCCCACAGGCGATGCAATCGCACTACTCTCTGTGCCAAGGCTTTTCCTTTTTCGGTCAAAAGCCACTCCTCTCCTACCCCATCTTTGTGTTGAAGTAAATCTTTGGCAATCAAACGGCGAATCCCTTCCTTCAATCTGCGATTAGACATGTTTCTTCTCGACTGCAAATCAGCAATTTTTCGGCTTTCAAAAAACGCATCTTCTTGTTCTCCCAGATGGTAAAAAATCTTCAAAACGTTCTCTTCCAATATCTTCGAATTGTTTTTTCGCATGGAGAAATACCGAGACAAAACACCTCTTTTTGGGGCTGCCAACATCGAAAAAATAGCAATGACCGACAAAACCACTACTATCCAAGGTCCTGTAGGCATAGATGCACCCTGATAGGAAATAAATGCACCAAAAATTCCTGCAATTGCTCCGAAAACAGCCGCCAAAAACACCATTTTTGGCAGTTTGTCTGTCCAATACCGAGCAGCAGCAGCAGGAGTAATCAACATTGCCGCCATCAAAACCACGCCTACTGCTTGAATTCCTACGGCGACTCCCAATACAGTTATTGAAGCCAAAGCAATTTCTATGAATCGAACAGGTAAACCGATGGATTCGGCAAAATGTAGGTCGAAGGCAACTAAGGTAAACTCCTTAAAAAACAAAATCACAACCCCTATCAAAATTATACTCAAACCCCCAAATACCCACAAATCAGCTCCTACCATTGCAGCCGCTTTGCCAAACAAAAATTTGTCTAATCCCGACTGTGCTGCATTTCCCGACTGCTGTATGATGGTCAACAGCAATATCCCGATGCCAAAGAAAACTGAAAGCGTCAGGCCTATGGCTGCATCTGCTTTGATGCGTGAATATTTGGTAATGGTGTCAATAACAACCAATGACAACCAACCTGTTAGCACTGCCCCGCCCAACAAGATCAAAGGATGTTTTATGCCCGTCAACATGAATGCCAAACAAACCCCTGGCAATACCGAATGGGCTACGGCGTCTCCTAAAAGCGCACGTTTTCGGAGGAAAGTGAAACAACCTACTACGCCTGTACTCGCTCCTAACAATACCATTCCCAATACGACGTATCGCACATTTGGATCGGCTAAAGAGAAGAATTCTAACATTTCTACTGATTCTTTGGATGCTGTTGATGCTTTGTAGATACAAAAATGGTTATTCACGTACAGGAAACTCCTTCTCCTGCAATAAATCTCCCATTTGCGAAAGTACACTCAATTTTCCACCATAGGTTTGCTGCAATAATTTGGGATTGAAAATCTGCAATTTAGGACCAGAAGCCACCAAACGAGTATTTAGTAAAATGATCCAATCGAAATATTCATACGCCGACTGTAAATCGTGGTGAACCACCAAAATCGTTTTCCCATCGTCTCGCATTTCCGATAACAATTCCAAAATTGCACTCTCTGTCGTTGCATCAATTCCTGCAAAGGGTTCGTCCATAAAATACAACTCTGCTTGCTGCGCCAATGACCTCGCCAAAAACACTCGTTGCTGCTGTCCGCCAGACAATTGTGCTATCTGACGATCTGCAAAACCTTCCATTCGCACTTGCTTCAAACAATCCATAGCCAAAGTTTTGTCGGATTTGGTGAGCCAACGAAACAAACCTCGTCTTCGGTAACAGCCCATCAGTACCACATCCAATGCACTTGCAGGAAAATCCCAGTCCACAGATTCCCTTTGTGGAACATAACTCACCTTGTCTCTGACACTGTTCAAGTCTTGACCAAACAATTTGGCATAGCCGCTACTCAATGGAATCAAACCCATTATGGCCTTGATCAAGGTCGACTTCCCTGCTCCATTGGGGCCAATGATGCCCACTAGCTTGCCTTTGGGAATACTGAAATCAACATTCCACAAAGCAGGTTTTTTGTTGTACGCAACGGTTAAGTTGTGAACTTCTAATATGGGATTCTCTACTTGGGTAATCATGTTTAACTAAATTGATGCTTGATAGAAGCAGTTGATTCTTTGGTTTCCATTGAGGCTTGATGTTACTTCAAAGCCTCAACTATTGTCTTTACATTGTATTTCACCATCCCAATATAGCTGCCTTCTTCCGTACCTTCTGCTCCCATTGCATCCGAGAACAAAGTACCTCCAATAGCAACTTCATGTCCACGTTTTTTGCAGCCTTCCACAACCGCCTCCAAAGGTTTTGAAGCCACAGAACTTTCTACAAAAATAGCTTTGATTTTTCGACTGACAATCAAATCCACCATTTGTGTCACATCCTTCAATCCGAATTCCGTAACAGTTGAAATTCCCTGCAATCCCTTCACTTCCATCCGATACGTTTTGCCAAAATAACCAAAAGCATCGTGCGAAGTAATCAACAAACGCTGATTTACGGGAATAGTTTGCAAATCTTCTTTTACTTCCTTCTGTAACATTGCCAACTGCACCAAATAAATTTTAGTGTTGTTTTCATAATCTTTGGCATTGGTTGGATCTATTTGCTGCATTGTTTCGCCAATGTGCTTCACCGCTTCTATCCAAAGTGGCACACTGAACCAAATATGGGGATCATAGGTTTTGGAGGATTCATTCGTACCGCCATCAAAGGTAACAATCAATTGTTTTTTCTCTATCACATCCCCAATGGCAATTACCTTCTTTTGTTTCGCCATTTTCTCAAAAACATCCTGCATTTTGCCTTCTAAGTGTAGGCCATTGTAAAAAATGATGTCGGCATTCATCAATTTTTGGAGGTCGCCCTGAGTAGCTTTGTACAGATGTGGATCTACTCCTGGTCCCATTAGACCTTCCACATTTGCTTTGTCGCCTACTATTTGCTTCACCGCATCTTTTATCATGCCCGTAGTTGTGACGATGTTCCATTTTTTATCCTTTTTTTCGATGGAAGTAGACTCTTCTCCTCCATTGCAGCCCGCTAATAAAATAACAAACATCATCAGCAAAATATTCACATACCTCAATTTCTTCATTTTATTTTGATT
Source organism: Bacteroidia bacterium (assembly GCA_030427245.1). Taxonomy (GTDB): domain Bacteria; phylum Bacteroidota; class Bacteroidia; order Chitinophagales; family UBA2359; genus JAUHXA01. Next base: position 10,689 of record JAUHXA010000033.1, read on the forward strand.
CGTTTTACAATCCATTTAATAAATGTTAAGACAAAGGTAAAAGTTTTTAAAGTCTAATCAAATTTATTTTTTAGCCTAATCTAAAAAATGTTCTTGAGTTTGTGAGTATTACGCCAACGATTCTGATTCTCGCTTACCTTTTGGTGGCATCAAGAAGTCGGCTTATAGCATTAAAGAGTTTGTGAATACCAAAACGATTGTAATCAAATAAAAATACCAAACCATGACAAAAGCCTTGGTTGGTCATGGCACTTTTCAGCAAATGACAGCGTTAGATACACATACTCATGTTAACATTCCTTAACAGCACACTCTTTCAACTTCAAAATTTTCCTGATTATGCAAAAACTCCTCGTCTATCTATTGCTATTCGTATGCTGCAATGCTGCAATAGCCCAAACCGTCCATCACCAAACAAGCGTTTATTTCGACAAAGACAAAGCAGAATTGACCCTTGAAGCTCAAAATACCTTGACTTCAACGCTTCAATCTCTTATGGATTTGGAAACTTATTCTGTCAAAATTGAAGCACATACAGATGATGATGGCTCATTGACCTACAATCAGTTGTTGAGTGAAAAACGAGCCGATGCGGTGTATGAATTCTTAATTCTTCAAGGGCTGACTATCCAAGACCTTCAAATCGTGGCAAAAGGGGAAACCAATCCCGCTTTCAGCAACCAAACCGAAACTGGACAACAGCAAAACAGACGAGTTGATGTGTTTTTTGTATCCAAATCAGCAGAATTGCAGGCAAAAAAACCTGTTCAACCCAATATCGAAACCTTTGAGGATTTGATGCGATTGACTACGACCAATACCCTGCAATCCTTCCCAATTCGTAGCGACCGAGAACAAAAAATTGAAGGTCGAAAAGGTACAAAATTGACCATTCCGCCGAATGCTTTTGTTTTGGAGGATGGCAGTGAACTGCCCACTAATGCAAGGGTTGAAGTGGAATTGCAGGAAGCGCTGAATCTGGAGGATATGTTGTTGAATAATTTGAGTACAAAGAGTGGAGAACAGTTTTTGGAGACAGGCGGAATGGTGATGATTGAAGCCAATTATCAGGGACAGAAATTGCAATTGAAGTCCGATAAGAATATTGAAGTGATGGTGCCTAAAAATGACATTGCAGTTGAAAAACAAAAGGATATGGAATTATTTTATGGAGTAGCACAAGAAGATGGTGAGGCTTCAATGGATTGGAAGCCTACAAACGAGAAGGTTAAAACGACTCCGCCACATCCGAAGGTGGAGATTGATTGGACGGAATTGGAGGATTTTAAAGCAAGCAAATTTCCTGCTCTAACTTTGGCAGAAATTGTTCCGATTCCCAAAAAACTTGCCTCTCCTAAAAAACCTTACCGACCTAATTTGCCTCGCAAACCTCAAAAAGAGAGGTATAGGTACAAACCTTCGGCTCTGGAGAAGGTAGTATATAGCCGAAAAAAGATAGACGAATTGAGCGAACAGAAATTCCAAGAGGCAATGACGAAATATGAAAAACGAAAAGCGGAATACGATATAAAACTGGAAGAGTATCAGAAAAAAGAGAAAACTTATGCGACTGCATTGATTAAATACAACAAACAAAATGAAGAAATTAAAAGTATTTGTTATCAGAACATTGCAAACATTCAGGTCTATAGAGAAAGAATCGGAGCTTATAACGATTTCCTCAATTCACTAGCAATTATTAACAATCTAAAAAAACATATTAAAAATAAAGGAATCCGAGGAATTTCACCTTCAAATATATACTTCTTATCTTTTCAAAGATACAATGACCGACCCACTACTTTTGAGTTTGATATCATTGAACTTATCGCAACCACCTTGAACCTACCAAGGTCAGAAGCCAAAAGCTTGTGGGAGGAACGTCGCACGAATGAGAATTTCAAATTTTTCTATCCGTATTTGTCTAAAACAAGAGAAAATACGGACAAGCCTGATTACCTCAAACCTGTGAACGACCTTTTAGCTTCTCTTGATAGCAAATACTACAAAAAGAAAGAAGAAATGGGATTGTTCTCTAATCAGGATTTTAACTATTTCGCTACCTCTATCAGTCAAATGGGTTGGATAAACATCGATAGATGGCTCAAAGAACAAGAAAGACAACAGGTTTTTGTCTTAGCAGAAAAGGATGAAAACACCCGATTTTTTGCCATCAGCCACAAGTTCAACAGTTGTCTATCAGTCGGACAAAAAGCGGTGAATGGCATGATGCAAATAAGTTTACCTGTTGGCGAAGAATTCACCATTGTAGGAATGAGAATTGAAGAAGGTAAATTTTTCTCGGCAGATAAGAGCTTTATAGTCAGCAAAAAAGACCTCAAAGTGCCTTTGGATTTCCAACAAAAAACGCTGGCAGATTTGAAGAAAAGGATTCGAGATATTGAAGGGAAACGAACTATTTCGGCACCAACTCCCTAAATTTTTTCATCCCTCGAATCGCATCAAAACCCTGATCTTTCTCCAAATAATCCCAATTTTCAAAGCCGTTTTCGATGGCTTGTTCCATAGTTTTGATTGCTTTTTTGGGACTATTGAGGCGGACATAGAGTTTTGACAAGACATAAAAAGGGGCAGGTTGATCGGCTTGAAAATGCGTCCAAATTTCCAAGTATTTTCGAGCCAATTCGAGCTCTACGGACATTGCTTCTGGATGGCTGTTTTGATTGTGTTGAATATAGGCATTGCGCCAAGCGAAATCCATCACCCTTTCAGCCATCCATTTTTCTTCCACATTTGCCCCTTCTTCCATAAGCTTCTGCAACTGTCGAACTTCTCGTTTCCACCAAGCCGCATTTTTCAGCGTTGAATCTCCCTTGTAAGGTGATAAACCTATGGCCTTGAATTCATCCAAAAATTTCTTTTGCCATTGCGCCTCTTTTTCCAAAGCCAATCGGCGATTTTCGAGGCGAGTTTTTACGGTTTCCGCTCCCTTCAACCTTTGCAGCTCTGCTTGAAAAGTCTCTGTTTCCTTCCATCCTTCCAAAGTCTGCACCAAAATTTGGTAAACCTCGTATTTTTCAAAATCATCGTCGGTATGGTCAATGATGTTTTGATGGACTTCAATGAAATCACGAACAGTTTCTTCCTTCAATTCCGTCTTTTTCACTTTCATTTTCTGCAATTCCAACCACTGTAAAGCCCTTTCAACTGTCGCTGTATCTGCCCATTGATGTCCTCCTTCAAACACCATCAACTCTTCTCGAAATTTGTGTTTTTGTAGATTCTTCTCCAATTTCTGCATTTCCAAAAAATTCATATCCCTATTTCCGACCAAACCCATATACAAAAAATCGTAGTGCTTATCGGGAAGTATGGGACTTGGAAAGCCTGCTCCACAAGCGATTACTCCAGCTACTACCTCCGATTCCATCGCAAACTGTGCGGCTACTCTCGCTCCTCCCGAAAAACCTGCCATGTAAATTCGCTTTGGGTCAATCGAAAACTGGTCGCTTACATCCTTTGAAACCGCATTGAAGGCTTCAATGATGGGCTCTATCCGACCATTGCGAGAATTGTAAGAACATACCAAAATGTACCCATATTTTTCGGCTGCCTTTTGAAAAACTTCTACGCCTAACTTTGCTCTTGCTGCAGGTTCGAAGATGTATAGAATTGGTGAAGGTTGGTTTTTATTGTAGTTAGAAGGAAGGAAAAGGGCGTAAGTTTGACTGGTATCGGCACTGCAATATACGGTTTCGATAAGTTCACCTTTGGGATGGTTTTGGGCGATTGTAGTAAGCGCTTGCAGCAGGAGAAAAAAGACCATGATTTTTTTCATAGCAGACACATTTTTAGCCTTAGAAAAAGGTGGATTGCAGACCTTTGAAATGGTAATTTTTGAATAGAGGCTTTTATGACTCCTGAATGTAAGAAAAAGAAAATACGCTTCAAAACAAGTTTACAATTTTGTTATTATAAACAACTGATTTTGAAGCGTATCATTTAATTTATTCCTAATATGACTTACTAGCCACTCTTTCCTTGAACTATTAGTATCTAAGTATGGCACAAGCTTTTGTGTCTTCAGAAGGCATTTCTTCTTCTTCCAACAAGTAGACTTTTCCACCATTTTCTATGCACTGTATGGTCGCAAAATTCAGTAAATCTGCCTTTTCTTTTACATTTTCACTGGAATCATCATACTGAGTAGTTTTTTGTGTAGTATGGTCAAACTCTCCCCAGCAGTGTGCTTTTTTATTCAAAAACAGCGTATCTACTCGGCCATTTACAGAAGCCTTCAATACCTCTTCCAAAGCAGTCGCGCCTAAATCGGTATGTGCAATTTCACCAAACCGACTGATGTTTTCTTTTTTAGAGACTTCAAAAATATCACTCATTTCGGCCCATGCTTTTTCGTGTAGAGTGACAATTCCTTCATTTTGAAGATTACCGCTTATGTGTCTGTCTTCCACTAAAAAATTATAAGTAGATACTGAGCGATACATAGGAATCAAATAATCTACACCTCCCAAAAGTAAAGGCACTTTCTCATCGTGCAAGAGTTTTTCTATGCCATCGTTTATCAATCTAAAAAACTTTTCTATGTCTATTGAATGTTCTGATTTGTAACCTCCCTGACCGTGGAAAATAGGACTGTCATTAGATCCACCACTATGTGCCTGCAAGGTAGTAGAATGATGTTCTTCGGGTAGTGCATCTTTGATATTTCGTGGTATAACATCACTTATTTCAATTTCGGTGATACTGTATTGCATACATTCAAATAGTCGAACATGCTGCTGATTCAAATCCAATAAAAAAAATCTGTCCGACTCTTTAGTAAATGAAACGAGTGGCTTGATATGGAATTGTGAATTGATGTAATATCTACCTTCAAACTTGATGGGTATTTTGTAATATTTGAAATAATCTTTTGTCAAGAAAATAGCCAACCCATCAGACTGATCCAACCAAAATGCGTGGTCTTCATATAGGTCTATAACAGGCTGCAAAAGATTTTGAACTTCAGAATGGTTTAAATCATACTCACTTAGATTATCTTTGATATCTAAAACAATGTTTTTTAACTTCAGAGCATCTTTTCCATTCCAAGTTTCTTGACCTGCTCGGTGAGTAGGGGTATATATGGAAATTAATGGATAGTCAGTGTTATTGGAGTAATGGGCAAGTTCAATAAAATCTTTTTTGTTAAACAACATATAGTAAGGTTTTTTGATTAAAGAATAAATGATATGTGATTTAAACGAGTTTTTTTCAAAAATGTTTATTTCACTTATACACATTCTCCTATTCAAAATATACCATTGACTGCAAATAATCAGCGTACTATCACCGTTTTTCGTTCTGTTGCCAATTCCCTTTGCCACTCCATCAGGGTCATGTAAGTCTCTTGAAATTCTTTAATTTCCTCCTCACTCTTGGCGTTTTGAAGCTCCTGCAAACACTCGTCCATCAAACGCTTGACTTGTGCCATCTTGAAGGCATTCAGCGAACTATACACATCTGCCTTGAAACGCATGGTTTTTGGGGTGATAAAAATGTTGTGCTTTTTTTCCCAATTTTCACTTAATTCTTGGGCATGAATCAAGGTGACAGCCGTTTTACTCACTGTATCATCCTCATGAGCAATGAAAAAATCTGCATCCAAAAGTTTTCCTTCCTCCAAATGTAATTTGTAGAGATTCACGATTTGTTGGTGAACAGGTAAATCTAAGGTCAATTCCTCAATTTCGCTGATAATGTATGCGCCCACAGGCACTTCTAACTCCAATTCATGTTTGCCAAACTCCAACAAAACTCGCACCAATGCCTTTTCTTGATTGATGTAGAGGTAGTTTTTATCTTCCCTTGCATCCGACTCTTTCTCCATTATCTGTTCCACCTCCACAATGTCCATTCCCATATTAGGCACATCGGGTGCTCGCTCCTGTTGCTTTTTGAGTTGTCCCCATTTGAGCTTATTCGTTTCGTTGATGATGATTTGCTCGCTGAGGTCTAAGAGATTGCTACACTCTTTGATATACAAAGCCCGCTTGATGGGGTCGGGAATTTTGGCGAGTGTTTGGATAATGTCTCGAACGAGCGCCGTTTTCTTCACAGGGTCGTCTTTGGCTTCTTCGAGCAAAAGATTGGTTTTGAAGAAAATAAAATCTTTTGCATTTTCTGCAATGTATTCTTCAAAGCCCGTTCTGCCCTGCTGTTGTACAAAAGAATCGGGGTCTTCTCCATCGGGCAATACCACAACTTTGACATTCAATCCCTGCTCCAAAATCATGTCTGTGCCTCGAATCGCCGCCTTCAATCCCGCCGCATCCCCATCGTATAGCATTGTGATATTGGGTGTGTATCGTTTGACCAAGCGTATTTGTTCTTCGGTCAAGGATGTTCCCGACGAAGCGACTACATTTTCGATGCCTGCTTGATGGAGCGAAATTACATCTGTATAACCCTCGACCATAAAACATTCGTCTTGCTGACGGATGGCTCGTTTGGCGAAATACATGCCGTAGAGAATGAAACTTTTATGGTAAATTTCGGTTTCGGGAGAATTGATGTATTTCGGAATCTTCTTGTCTTTCTTCAAGGTTCGACCTGCAAAGGCAATCACCTTACCAGACAAATTGAAGATGGGGAACTGTACTCTGGCCCGGAAAAAATCGTAATCTCGACCATTTTTATTTCTCGCCAAGCCCAGTTTTTGAAGGTATTCGACCTTGTAACCCTTTGCAGTGGCTTCCTTAAAAAGCGCGTCGTACTGCTCCAAGCTGTAACCCAATTGGAATTTTTTGATGGTTTCTTCTCGAAATCCTCTTTCTCGAAAGTAACTTAATCCAATACTTTTTCCTTCGTCGGTTTCAAAAAGGTTTTTTTGATAATAATGACTGGCAAACTCATTGACAATAAACAAGCTGTCTCGCTCTTGTTTTTCTTCAATGGCTTCTTCTGTATTGACTTCTTCTATTTCGATGTTGTAGCGTTTGGCGAGAAATCGGAGGGCTTCGGGATAGGACATGTTTTCGTGTTCCATCACAAATTTGGCGGAGTTGCCTGCATTGCCGCAGCCGAAACACTTGTAAATGCCCTTTGCAGGAGAAACCGAAAAAGAGGGCGTTTTTTCGTTGTGAAATGGACAATTCGCCACATAGTTTGCCCCTCGCTTTTTGAGGGTGACAAATTCACCTACGACTTCTTGGATTTGAGCCGCATCCATTATTTTGGCAACTGTTTGTGGAGGTATCATGATTGGATAAGCAGAAGTTAAAATGAAAGTAAGGCAAATTCAAAATTAAACAATACTTTTTTGCTACAAGCCTTCAATTTCCTTTTCACTCAGACCTGTATGCTCTGCAATAAGAGAAATAGGCATGCCTGATTGTTTCAAACTAAGTGCCACTTTTTTGATACCTTCGTCCATACCTTCTTCCTTTGAAGTATCTACCACATTTTTAATATCCCGATAGTATTTTAAACTGCTTTGATAAGCTTCTCTGTCTTCCAAGGTAAACTTGGCAATTTCGGCAGCTTCAAACAGTTTTTTAAAAATTCTCGACTGTAACGCTTTTGGGCGATTTTGAAGTTCTGCTAAATGTCGAAAAACAAACAACCACTTATCAAAATGAGTCTCTAATTCATTTTCTTTTTTTCTAAATTTAGGCAGTTCTATATAGATAAACTTCAATTTGTCATAAAATACTACTCCATCTTGATTCTTCAATTCTACATAGTGTACCATGTTGGAGTCTGCATAATGATCATCAAATATAAAGTCCAAAATACTAATGGTATAAACGGCTGTTAGTTGAAAATTCCAATCTCCTCTTTTGGCTTGTTGTTGAACAGGGAAGGTGGAATAATAAATACTTCGGTCTTTGAAGTGGGCTTGCTTGGCTTTTTGAACCTCAACAATAAACTTCTCTCCAGTGACACTTTCACAGTAAATATCAAAAATGGCTTTTCTATCCAAAAGCGTCTCTCCTAAATGCTCATTTTGAGTGTAGGTTAAATTTTTGATGGTATGCCGTTGAGGTAAAAATAGATTCAAGAAATCTATCAACAAATCTTTATTTGGCTCACTTCCAAATAATTTCTTGAAACCAAAATCGGTTAGGGGATTAACATATTTATCGGGAAAAGTAATGCTCATTGTTTATCCTGTTTTGCGGCTATGCAATATAGTACATTCCCAATTCAAACAGTTAATTTGACCAATAAGTTTCTTTTTTGGTTCTTTGAAGAAAAAGTTGATTTTAGACTTTTGAAGTTTTTCTTTTTGAAAAGGAAGTGCTTATTTCACAGTCCTTCAATTTTTTTTACTCTAAACTTCAAAAGTCTTTTTCTTGTTACCAATCAAATTTTCAAAGAACCTCTTTTTCTTACTCCAAATCTGCCCGCCTCCAAATTCGGCTTTTCTGCAAAAAAGCATACTGACCTGTCACCTTCAATTCGCCCGAAGGCAGAAGTTTTAGCTTACCATCTACTTCCATTTGCCTATTGATTAAAAAGAGTTTGCCGTTTTTCCAACTATCTCCACCCACATATTCAAAATCACGTAGTAACCATACTTCTGACACTCCTTTTTCAGCTTGAGCAGTTTCTATTTTTGACTGGTGTTCAGGATTCAAAGCACGAACCAACTTGCCTTGCCATTTTTGGTTGGCATCTTGGTAAATTTCTATAATTCCATCCCCTATTTCACCCTTTGCCATCCATTGACCTGCAATATTGGCGTTGGGAGTGGGCTGCAAAGAAGGGGAATGATTGCTAGAGAAAGATAGACAAGCCATGCTGGCAGTAATTAACAACACAGGCAGTACATATTTTGCTTTTGAAGTAGCTTGTTTTGCTCCAAAACGCCTATTTTGAATTTCGTCAAAGGTTTTTTCGTAGCGAGGGTTTTCAGTTCCCATCAGTCTGTCCCAAAAACGAAAATACAAACCGTAACTTCCGTGATATTCTTTGTGGTGTAAGTTGTGGTAAACCGAAGTGTTGAGAATCGAATACAGGAAGGAATGTCGAAACCAAGAAGGTACGATTTCGTAGCCTAAATGTCCGTAAACATTGATGGCAAAGCTTAACAAACCAAAGATAATCAGCGCAATGGGATGCAATGGAATTACCAACACCAGTACAAAAAGAATGGCGTTTTCTAAGACTGCTTCCAAAACGTCGAAAGAATAGGCTGCAAAAGGAGAAGGGTTGACGGATTGGTGGTGAACTCGATGTACATAACGGTATAAAAATTTTGTGTGCATGGCTCGGTGCATCCAATAAAAATAGGTGTCATGGATAACCAAACTTAGCACAACGCTCAAAGGTATCCACCAAACGGGGAACATCGTTATGTCTGCATAGATCTGCGTAAAATTTCTAAAAGGGGTGAACAATACCAAGCCTACAATGAAGGCAGTTATCAGCAGTGTAACGGATGAATGTTTGATTTCATTGAGGAAACTTTTGGCTCGTTCAGCCTTGGCTTGTATTTTGTTTTTTTGGAAACGTTTGCTGAAAAATACATAAAAAATTAAGAAGGGAATTCCTGCAAATAATAGGTAGCGAAAACTTGAAGTAAGCAATAGTAAGGATGCTTTTTGAATGAACTCTGTCATAGGGTTTGTTTTTTGAAAATTGAAAAAATGTTTTGATTATCAATGTCAAAAAAAACAATTTTAAGAGACACAAGAAAAAATTTTCTATCAAAATCAACTATTTTTCAACAACCGTAGTTTCTGCCATTTGTTGAAGGATTAGGGCTGTTGGTAGAATGTGGGTTCTGCGGAGCGGCTTGCAGTTGTGATTGACAACCAATAACTTTCTTAGCTAAAATATTCAAACACCTGACTTCGATAACTCCTCCCAATCGGGATTTCTACAGAGTTAACTTCCAACATATTGCCCACTATTGCATCCACTTTCAATAGCGAAACGATGTAGGATTTGTGAATACGCATGAACTGGTGTGGCGTTAAGACTTGCTCCATGTTTTTCATGGTCGAATGGGTGATGATTCGCTTTCCTTGAGTGGTGTAAATGCTGACGTATTCTTTCAATCCCTCGACGTATAAAATATCTTCAAAGCGGACTTTTAAGTTTTTGTAGTCTGCCTTTACCATGAAATAGTCTTTTTTCATAGCGGGCTTTTTTTCGTGAAAGTTGGAAACAGACTCTTGCTGATTTTGAAGAGAGAATAAGCTTTCTGCTTTGTTGATGGCTTTGACAAAACGCTCAAATGGAATGGGTTTTAGCAAATAATCCAACACATTGAGTTCGTATCCTTCAATGGCATATTCGGAATAAGCTGTCGAAAATATCACCATTGGAGGATGTCTGAGGGTTTTGAGAAGGTCTAAACCCGTCAGGTCGGGCATTTGAATATCTAAAAACAGCAAGTCCACCTCTTGAGTTCGCAATATTTCGAGGGCTTGTAGTCCATTTCTGCATTTGCCCACCAATTGAAGAGAAGGAATCTTGGTGATGTAAGATTCTAACAATTGAAGCGCAAGGTATTCATCATCAACGATTAAACATTTCATTGTGGGTTAGGGCTTTGAAGGTTAAAAATATATTTTGATGGCAGCATGAAATTCTTTTTCTGCTGTTTGACTCAAGGTCTTGAATTCGTATCGTTCGGGATACAGCAATTGCAGGCGTTTTTCGATGTTTTCCAAACCAATTCCTCCTTGCTTATCTTTTTGTTTTGGGGTAGAAGGAAGACTGTTTTGGATGGTGTAGTGTAGAAATTTTGGATTGATTTTCAGCTTACAATGTACCCATCCATTAGGATCATCACCAATATTTCCGTGTTTGAAGCTATTTTCCAATAAAGGCACAAGTAGCATAGGTTCTATTTTTATGCCCTGTGGATTCCCTTCTACTTCAAAGGTAATTGTCTGTTCATCAGGTGTTTTCAACCTTTGAAGTTCAATATAATTTTGAAGATATTGAATTTCTTTTTGCAGGTCAACTTTGGATTGATTGCTGTCGTAGAGCATATAGCGCATGAGTTCTGACAATTTCATAATCATCAAAGTCGCCTTTTCGGATTTCATGTAAGAAAGCGTGTAAATATTGTTGAGCGTATTGAATAGAAAATGAGGGTTAATCTGGGCTTTTAGAAACTTCAATTCTGCCTCCAAGTGCTGATTCTCCAGTTGTTGTCGCAACTGTATGTTTTTGTAGTACATGCTTGTAAACTTGAACAAACTACTGATAATCAACACAACCACAAAAGAAAGCAATACGACGGTATAGTGCATATTCGAAAAGATCGCCTTGTTTTCGGGAATAATTGGCGTGATGCTTTCCAAGAGCAAACTATCTACGTAAACTCTTATCAGTGTCAATATTAACACCATTGTAGTCAAAATCGTAAAATATTGAATGTATTTTTTTTGAAAAAAGTACGTTGTCAGCAGATAGTAAAAATTGAAATAGACAATTCCTGCCATACTCAATATCGTAAAGACATTTCGCAAAAGCATCTGCTGAAAATCTCCCGAACCTGTATATGCAAAGCTCATCCAAAACAATATGATAAGCCAAATCAACACATTGAGTCCTATTAGACTGTACTTATTATTGGTCATTGTTTTTTTTGTAAGGCAAGGTAATGGTTTTTAGTTGATTGTGCCAATTCTTTCTACCAACAACGCTTTTCGGAATACCACCTACTTATTTCCTTCAATTAGTTGTAATAAGGTGCTTTTAATGTACAAAAAGTCAAACCAAAAACAAGAATAGAAAGAGTAAAATTAACTGATAATCAACTTACTGCAAATTTATTTTTGTTAAAATGGACCATTAAAATAACTTAGTTGGTTGAAATATATTTACCTCTCGTCGAATAAATTAGCGCCCCTTCTATTCTCGCCCTAAATTTGCCAACGAGATGAACACAAAGTATCATCTGTTTATTTTCATTTTTAACCATTGCTTTGGGCAAAAGAAGCGAGAACACAGAGAGAGGTCAGATACAAACACTTGCTAATTTCTCATTAAATACAAAATTCCTCTTCTCAAATCGCTGCTCGATCATCTAAAGCTTAAACCTCATTTATCATGAATATTTTCAAATTCAAATCTTTCTTATTCGCTTTTATTCTTTGTATGACTTTTAACTGCAATGCTGTACAGGCACAAGGCAAATTCAAAAATAGCGAAAAAGCCAAAATGCTCAAAGAAAAGCTAATGGACCGCAAAAACCAAGTACAAACTCAGGTAAGTTCTATAGACCCTGTACAAGTCGAAGCACAAATCGAAGCCAAATTTGAGGAAGTAATGGCAATGATCGAAGAAGTACAAGCCAATATTCATCAAAAAGCGGATGATTACATGGCGAACAACTGTGCGGATGTGACACATACCGAAGGCAGTAAAACGGTTTTGATAGATTTTGGCTCAAGTCCTTGTGTTGGTTCTGATGGTAGAACACGAAGTGGAAACATTCAGCTTCAATATATGGGCAGTGAACGAACTCCAAATGAAGAAATCACAGTTAGCTTCAACAACTATTTTACCAACGGTTATGGTCTAAATGGGATTTTGAAGTACAAAACTATTGGGCGCAATTCGGACAATCAGTTGAATTTCAGCGTGACAATCCACAATGGTGTACTAACTCAACCTACAGGAGAAACCGCTACTTTTGAAGCAAATCTCCTGAAAACTTGGGTGAATGGAGAAGATACCGACAATCCTCTTGATGATGTATTTCAAACCACTGGAAATACATCTGGATCGCTTTTCGATGGAACTGATTTTTCTTCACAAACGACTGTTCCTCTAAAATATAAATTGGCTTGTGCAATGCAAGGGAATATCTATGCAGTGAGTGGCACTCGAAGTTTGGAAATTGGTGAGGATAACTACAGTATTTCCTACGGTGCAGGGAACTGCGACAAAAAGGCAACAGTAACCATCAATGGAACCAGTCAAAAGATAGATCTTTGGTAGTCGTGTTTATTCAAGAAAAGACGGAGTAAAACCATAATTTTTGGTAGTGTAATGAATTATTCAAGGAGTGCAAGTTTCTATTGAGACTTGCATTTTTTTGTTGTTAGGTATATTTGGCATAATGCTTGTGACTTTAGTATCAATCAACCGTATTTTGTACAAAACAAACGCAAAATTATAAAACTCATGGTTTCATAGAAACTTACTTCACTAAAATAAATAAACTCACACAATGAATTCACACACACACCCTCTAGCAATTCTATGCCTACTCCTTCTTTGTACCTGCTTATTTTCCAACAACTCTTACAACACTTCTATGCTCTACTTGACACTCCCTTTCTGCAATACTGCAGAGGCAAGTTTGGGCGGTCAGCAGATGGAAAAACAAGGCAATGTATTTATTGCAGAAGGCATAACCCCAGGGACTTACCTACTAAAGGTAAGCCAAAAACAACGCTTTGAACCCTCTGTCGTGACCAATTCCGATTCTTATGAGGTAATTTTGTATTATGGTTATATCACTATCGCTCCAAAAAAAGTCATTGTTGCGAAAGTGGATTCCAGTCAACATTTGAGAATCCTCGGTGAACGCAGCACCAAAACAGTTTCTATTACGAATTCACCCTGCTTTCGAGCTGACGCTTGTCTGCTTCGGGATAGCTGATTCGGATGTGGTAGAGGCTCTTCAATTGTTTTTTGAAGACCTTTTTGATTTGATTGATGTCTTTGAAGCTTAAATCGCAATTAACAAATTGATTCTGTTGTATTTTCCCATCAATGATTTTATCTACCAATCGGTGAATGTCTTCTTCTGTGGGGTTTTTTAATCCTCTTGAAGCCGCTTCAATCGAATCCGACATCATTACCACCGCTGTTTCTCGCGAATAAGGGAGTGGTCCAGGATAACGAAACAGCTTTTCGTCCACTTCTTTTTTGGGATTTTCCTTGATCCACATTTGGTAAAAATATTCGGTACGGGTCGTGCCGTGATGGGTTCGGATAAAGTCAATAATGATGTTGGGCAGATTGTTCTTCTTTGCCAATTCGATGCCATGTACCACGTGATCAATGATGATTTCGGCACTGTCCAAATAGCTTAGGCTGTCGTGTGGATTGATGGCAGTTTTTTGGTTCTCAATAAAATAGATGGGGCGGCGTATTTTGCCGATGTCGTGGTAGAGTGCGCCGACTTTAGCGAGCAAGGCATTGGCGTTGATTTCCATTGCAGCTGCTTCTGCTAAGTTTGATACTTGCAGTGAATGCCAAAAAGTACCCGGAGCTTTTTTTGAAAGGTCTTTCAGCAAAGGTTTGTTCAGGTCTCCCAATTCGACCAATGTAATGTCCGACAAAAAGCCAAAGATTTTTTCAAAAATAGGAATCAATGGAAATGCCAAAAGGGTCAGAAAAGCATTGATAACCAACCATCCAAAAATATTCCAGGGAATACTCTCAAAAGAACCTTCTTGAACGAGTGATATGCCCAGAAAACCAAGCGAATAGGTGACAAATATCAAGGCGGTCGAAATGAAAAAGTGAGACCAATAGTAGGTCTGTACATTGTATAAAATAGCGACCAACCCTGCTACAAAATGTAAAAACAAAAACTCAAAACCCAAAGGAACTAAGAATCCACTCAGCAACACTATCACAATATGCACATACAGTGCCATCCGATTGCCAAAGAAGGTCTTGATGATGATGGGAATGATGCAATAGGGCAGAAAATAGAGGTTAAGGACACTCAATGAACCCGACTGCAAATCAATGGAAATTTTGACGAAATAGAGAAAGAGGATGATTGAAACCAAAATAAAGGTCAATTCGTACAGGCTGCTATAAGCACTTTTTTCAAAGCTCTGCATGAATAGTACAAAAATAAAAATGACAATGGCCGTAATGATGAAATATCCCAAATCAATGCTATGCCTCTCTACAAAAGATTGACTTTTGTCTTCTTTGCTTTGGGTATTGTAGGCTTCCTGCAAGGTCTTCAATTTTTGGAAGGTCTTGTAGGGGGCATCTGCCGTAACCTTTGCACCTTTGGCGACTATCACTTCTCCTTGCTCAACAAAACCTTCTGTATCAGAGACTTCTTCATATCTATCCTTGATAATTTTGTCGGTAGTTGTCTCATCAAAGGTAACATTGGGCTGCAAACTGCTGCACAATAATTGAGGTAGAAACTCCAATTTTTCATCTTCGAATTCTTTGATTTCGTTTTGAATATAGCGACATGCGTCGGGCTGAGTATAAAAATCGCTCACAGTTGTAATATTGGCGTAATTTCCCGCCAAAACATTGATGATTCCAGTACTGTCTATCGGTTCTTTGTAATGTTCTTCGAGCTTCAAAATTCCTTTGCGATATACATCTTCAAAAATGTCTTTGGCTATTTTTACATATTTAGTTGAGTCGTGTTTAACGTTTTTTAACAATGAATCTTCTTTTGACAACAATAAATATCTATTTAAGGCCTTCACAAACTGTTGTGTAGAAACCTCTGACATGTTTTCTTCAAAGTTGTAGTAGGGATGTAAATTACCCAAGACTCGTTTTTTTTCTGCCTTTACACTATCTTCTAACTTGTTGATAGTGAAAGAAAAAGGGGCATATAGGTTGTCGTATTTCCAAGGTTTGTTGAGGGCAAAGTCGTAATTGAAGTAATTTCGAGGAAACAACATAGAGATTCCGATGATTGCTAAGAGTACAATCACGTATTTACCAATGATTAAGTGCTTGTTTATTATAAAAGAAGTGATGTTTTTCACTGAGTTCTTTTTTGGTTTTGAAGTGAATCTTAAACAAAAATTGTTTTAAAAAGTCTCTAGGGATATACTATATTGTTCCTAAAAAACGTACTTGTCTAAATAAAAAGTTTTCAAAAATAAGTTTTAAGTATGAAAAAAGTAGTGATTTTCGCTTTATTATGTTTACCTATTTTATTATTTGCCCAAATTGAAGAAAAAATTAGCCCTGAAAATTTAGCTTCCTTAAAAAAACAAGAACTCGAACTGAAGGAGATTTTCTCCAAAATGGTCAAAGCTCCTTATGATTCTATCAAGGCACAAGAAGTGGCGGATTCTCGTGATCCTGTTGCCTTGCGTTCACTGGTCAATTACAACGACTCTATCCGATTGGTGTATTGCCAACAGTTCATCCCCGCTTTGGTACAAACACTAAAAACCCCCAATTCTTTCCATTATCCTTTCGATTCCTTAAAAAATGTCTCTATACTGAAACCTGCGGATAAATCTTTTCGGATTTTCACTTGGACTGTTCCATTGCTTGCCTCGAGCACCTATCGCTATTATGGTGCGATTCAGATGAATTCGAAGGAACTCAAGCTGATAGGTTTGGACGATAAATCCGCAAATGCAGGAGAAGCAGAAGATAAAGTGTTGGAGCCTTCTAATTGGTTTGGTACTTTGTACTATAGTATCAAACAGGTTTCACATGCGGGTAAAAACTACTACATGCTTTTTGGTTGGGATGGCAACAATGAAAGAAGTGATGTAAAGGTACTGGATGTATTGCATTTTGATGAAGAGGGAAAGGCTTTATTTGGTGCGCCTATTATTGAAGTGGTGAGAGAAGGAGAAGAATTGGCGGTGAAGCACCGTTTCGTTATGGAGTTTCAAGATAAAGCTATTGTGAATTTGAATTACGATCCTTCTCAAAACAAAATCATTTACGACCATTTAGAGCCGAAAGACGAAAAGTCAAGAGGTCATTACTTCGACTACATTCCCGATGGCACCTATGAGGGATTGCAGTTTGTAGATGGAATGTGGAAGTATGAAGCCAAGGTGTATCACGAGGTTTTACAGACTGCACCTGTTCCGAAGCCTTTGTTTAAAACGAATACTGGAAAAAAGAGTAAGAGTAACAAGAAGAAAAAAAGGAGAAACAAGAAGAAGAAACGCAAAAACTAAAATTAAAAAACGGGCAAGTTTCTATATGAAACTTGCCCTTTACTTTTATTATTGAAGGAAAAAAATCGGTTAATTACTCCGCTTTCTTCGCCCCTTCTGTCAATACAATAATGTGATTGTTCAATACTTCTACAAAACCTGCTTTGATATTCCATGTGAGAGAAGTACCATTTGTTGCACCATTCAATCGCAAAGCACCATTTTGCAGTGCTGCAATCAAAGGAGCGTGATTGTTCAATATTTCAAAAGAACCTCCCACACCTGGTAGTTGAACCCCACTTGCTTCGCCCTCATAAACCAATTTGTCGGGCGTTAATATTTCTACATTCATCTGATTTTTTATTTAGTGATTAGTGACTGGTAATTAGTGATGGGTGATTGGAATAATACAAATCACGAGTCACCAATCACCAATATCTAAATTCTAAGCATTCGCCTCAGCTTCTGCAATCAGTTTTTTACCTTTTGCAATTGCATCGTCAATTGTACCTACCAAGTGGAAAGCATTCTCAGGATATTCATCCACTTCACCATCCAAAAGCATGTTGAAACCACGAATTGTTTCTTCAATAGATACCCAAGCGCCTTTCATACCTGTAAACTGCTCGGCTACGTGGAAAGGCTGAGAAAGGAAGTTTTGAACACGTCTTGCTCGGTGTACCACCAATTTGTCTTCTTCGCTCAATTCATCCATACCCAAAATCGCAATAATATCTTGCAATTCTTTGTAGCGTTGAAGAATTTGTGTTACCCGTTGAGCAGTATCATAGTGTTCGTCACCCAAAATAGAGCGATCCAAAATTCGAGAAGTAGAATCCAGTGGATCCACCGCAGGATAGATACCCAAAGAAGCCAATTTACGACTCAATACCGTTTTCGCATCCAAGTGAGCAAAAGTTGTTGCAGGAGCAGGGTCAGTCAAGTCATCCGCAGGTACGTAAACTGCCTGAACGGAAGTAATAGAACCACGCTTTGTAGAAGTAATACGCTCTTGCATCAATCCCATTTCGGTAGCCAAAGTTGGCTGATATCCTACCGCTGAAGGCATACGACCCAAAAGTGCCGACACCTCAGAACCTGCTTGTGTAAATCGGAAAATGTTGTCAATAAAGAACAAGATGTCACGTCCACCGCTGTCGCCTTCGTCTCCATCTCTAAAGTACTCAGCTACCGTCAAACCCGACAATGCCACTCTCGCTCTTGCACCAGGAGGTTCGTTCATCTGACCGAATACCATCGTAATGAAAGAATCTTTTAATTGTTCCACGTCAATTTTATCCAAATCCCAGTTGCCTGTTTCTTCCAATTCGTGCAAGAATTTATCTCCGTATTTCACAACTTTTGCTTCCACCATTTCACGAAGCAAATCGTTTCCTTCACGAGTTCTTTCACCCACACCTGCAAACACAGACAAACCTGAGTATCCAAGTGCAATATTGTTGATCAACTCCATGATGATAACGGTCTTACCAACACCTGCACCACCAAAGAGACCTACTTTACCACCTTTCGCATAAGGCTCCAAAAGGTCAATTACCTTAATACCTGTAAACAAAGGTTCAGTTTGAGTAGTCAAGTCCTCAAAAGGAGGAGGCATACGGTGAATAGGGTAAGAGCGAGATGTTTTTACCTCACGAATACCGTCAATACTTTCTCCTACTACATTGAACAAGCGACCTCTGATGTCTTCTCCAACGGGCATGGAAATAGGTGAACCTGTATCTGTCACGTCCATACCTCTTACCAAGCCATCCGTAGAATCCATCGCAATGGTTCTTACGCTGTCTTCACCTAAGTGTTGTTGACATTCTAATACCAGACTTCTACCATCTTCTCTTTTTACCGTTAATGCGTGTAGAATTTCGGGAAGTTCTCCTTCGGGAAACTCTACATCAATAACAGCTCCGATAATCTGTTTGATTTTACCTACGTTTGCCATATATTTTAATCAAATTAAATCTATGATTGTAATTTTGCCGCAAAATTAATGGAATAATACCAATTATCAAACATTCAATTCCTAATCTTTGTCAGTTCTGTATTTTATTTTTAAATTAGTCCATTCAAAAGGGCTTAACACTAAACTTAAAAAAGAAAATCTCCTTACGTTGAAACGAAAAAAAAGTTACAAAAAATTTGCTTTTTTTTTAATAATAGTTTATTTTTACAAAAAAATGACCTGCCTCATGCATCATTTTAATCCTCCTCTTAAACTTTGGTTCATTTTTTGCTCTCTAAATTCTGTTAAAACTAGCATAGGACTATGAAGAAAATTACCAATATCTTACTAATCATTACTTGCCTATTAATGAGTGCAGAAGTAGCTTTTGCTCAATCTAATACTCTCAAAAAAGCAAATGATTTTTTTGAACAAGCTGAATACAGTAAATCAATAGAACTTTATGAAAAAGTTCTAAAGAAAAATGAAAGTGACAAAATAGCATTGGAGCAGATGGCTCATGCTTATCGCTTGATGAATCGCCTCGAAGAAGCGGAGCAATGGTATCAAAAAGCCATGATTTTTAACAGCAATAATCCATTGTTGAAATTCCATTATGCTCAAACATTGATGACCAATGGAAAATATTTGGAAGCTGCTCAATATTTTGAAGAGTATGCCCAAAAAGTTCCGTATGACTCTCGAGGAAAAAGATTTGCAGAATCTTGTCGCAATATGAGCAATCAACAGCAAGATGCTTATATGTATCAATTGCAGAAAATTGCTTTCAATTCTCCTGCCTCCGATTTGAATCCTTCCTTTTACAATAATGGAATCTTATTTACCAATACTCAAGGAAGTCAAACAAATGTCTATTATACTCAAATGAGTAATCAACGCTTGATGACTCCGAGTACATTTACAGGAATCAATCCCGACCATTTTACTGAAGGAGCTTTTTCTTTCAATAAAGCAGGTAATAAGGTGTACTTCTCCAGAAATGTTGGGAGAGAAAATGCCACCAGCCTTGTTCATCTAAAAATGTATGAAGCCGATTTGGTAAATGGGACATTTACCAACGTACAAGAGTTTTCCTTCAATAGCAATTTCTATTCTGTGGGTTATCCTTCTATTGCAGAAAATGGTCGAACCCTTTATTTTGCATCTGATATGCCTGGCGGATATGGAGGAAACGATTTGTATGTAAGCTATTACGAAAACGGTGCTTGGTCTAATCCTAAAAACTTAGGTAGCACCATCAATACCGAAGGAGACGAACAACAACCTTTTGTTCACCCCAACGGCTCTCTTTATTATACTTCAAATGGATTGGGAGGATTAGGAGGTTTTGACGTATTTGGTGCAACTACCATCAACAGCACCAAATGGAAAGTAGAAAACGTAGGCGCTCCTATCAACAGTTCAAGCGATGACTTTGGATTGATTTTATCAGGTGATTTTAGCTTGGGGTATTTCTCCTCCAATCGAAAAGGAGGAATAGGCAATTTTGACCTTTACCAAATAACCATTAATGAAGCCAAAGCTGCAGAAATGATGGCAAAAGCTACGGAACAATCTTCACTACATACTTTCCAGACCAACTATCTAAAGTCTAAAAACAAGGCTGAAAAAACAGCTGTGTACAGTAAATCGTTTTCTACCAAAGGTTTTTTCCTTCAAAAAGACCTAAAACTGGTACTTGTAGGAATTGTCTTGAACAATGAAACCAAGGAACCTATTGAAGGAGCATTGGTTGTATTGGAAGATTTGGTTTCGTCGACCAAACAAGAGTTTATTACACAAAATGACGGAAACTTCTACTTCAAGCTAGAAGCCGAAAGACAATACAAACTATCTAAGATGAATGAAAATGGGGTTGCAGAGTCTTTCAAAAATCTTTCTACCATCAATAAAGATGAAACACAAATCATCCATGCTATATTAGAAGGTTCTTCTGCAAATAAAGTAGTCAGACAAACGAATGAGAGTTCGTCTATTCAACAAGCCTTTGACCCCAATCCTGCAAATCCGAATACTGATACTGATACTTTCAAAACAAACGACTCTGTTGAACGCAGCATGAGTAGTACTTACAGCAATGGTTCGTATTCAGATAGCCAACTTTACTTCAAAATTCAAATTGGAGCGTTCAGACAAAAATTGGACTATAATTCTAGCTTTTTGAATAAGGTAAAAGGAGAGGTTGATACAGAAAAAACACGCAATGGAATGATTCGTTATGTGATTGGAAAATTTGATAAGTTTGGAGATGCCGAACAATTTAGAATTCGACTCCTTCGCCAAGGTTATACCAAAGCATTCGTAGCAGCCTACATCAACAATGTCCGCTTGGATATGCCCGTAGAAGAAGTGCTTCAACGCTACTAATATTCAACAAAACCTGATATAAAAAAAGACTGTTATCTCTTGTTAGATAACAGTCTTTTTTTTATACTGACACTTCTGCCTAAAAAATATCTATTTTATGACCATCACTTTCCCTCGCTTCCTCTTTTTTGAGCAGGGTAATCTCCAATATACCATTCTCGTAAGCAGCACTAATCAGAGCAGGATCTACCGATTCTGGAATACCAAATGCACGTTTGAAG
Organism: Bacteroidia bacterium; assembly: GCA_030427245.1. Lineage (GTDB taxonomy): Bacteria > Bacteroidota > Bacteroidia > Chitinophagales > UBA2359 > JAUHXA01. The sequence continues at coordinate 32,102 of JAUHXA010000033.1, forward strand.
GAATGATAACTAAATTCCTGTTGTACATACTTCAATCCTTGCTGTTCGGCAGTCAAAGCTTTTTCAACTCCAACCATCAACGCTCCATCTTTGATGCTTAATTGAAAATCTTTTTTTTCCATCCCAGGAGCGGCCACCATGACAACAAATCGGTCTCCCTTTTCTACAATATTGATAGCAGGAGCTTTTGTACCAATATCAGCCGAAGACAGTGAACCTACCAAACCTTCGATTTCTTTGCCCAAATTACCTGCAATGTCTGTTATAAAATCTGTTCCTTTTTTAAAAAAATCCATTTCACTGGTTTTAATATTGTTAAACAAAAAATACCATTCAACTTATTAAGATAAAATCACTTCAAATAGTTCTCAAATATTGAAGGAAAATATTTTTTTAGAATTTAGAACAGGAGAATTGAAAACAAAAAAACAGGACGCAAACTATTTAATTTCTATATAAATTCTGACAGACAAGCAGTTAAGTAAAAAAGAAAAAATAACTTCCCGACCGATATTCCCCTTTTGAAAAGCCTGCCCCGATTTCTCGGTGGGGGTTGGGGTATGTTAGCAAAAGAAAACGGGGAGTTATTTTTTTACCGTTACTAAGTCTGCTTATCTACATCTTATTTTTATCTTCCCATGTATTCAAGCCTTCCAAATCAGACTAAAATTTAACTTATCATGGCATGAAATTTGCAAAATTCACTTCATACGGATACCTTATCAATAAGGTTTCAAAAACAGAGCATTATTTTGAAGAATTTTACATTCTTTCCATACACCAGACGACAACACACCATGAAAAAACTGCTTTACATCATCACCGCCCTTATTCTATTCAGTTCATGTGAAAAAAATACGATTTCACCTGATGAAAACCCACTTTTGAGTGAGCGACAAAACTGCGAACAATCTGATTTGGTAAAAAATATCTATGCTGCTGATGCTGCAAAGTTGGCAGTAGAATTGATGAAGCACGACGAAATCAATATTTCAAATATTCAAATTCCTGTTGAATATTATCAACAAGCAATGGATGCCCTAATGGTTGTTTACAATGCCAAAGACATCGAAGCCCGTGATTTGGTCATTGACACCTACAATATTCACACCTTGCCAAGTCCCAGCCGCTTCATGGTCAGCCTCAATACTGCTTACCCTTGGACGAGCAATTGGATACACGGAAATCCCAAAACAGGCAATGATACTGTTGACCAACTATTGCAGAATAATAACATTAAAGTAGTGGAATATTTCAACTTTATCAAAACCGTTGTTTTAGAAGTCCAATCCCCTATCAATACTGCTGCTTTGTTGAATACCTTGACCAGCATTGGCGGTATCGAACGTGTAGAATATGAACAAACTTCTGGGGATGGAAACGATATTGAAGTTCGCGTTTTTGAAGACTATTTGGAAATGACTTATAGCCTAGGGTATGGCGACTGTCCATCTGGCTGTCGGTTCAGAACTTACTGGCAATTCAAAGTTTACCCCGATTGCAGCATTGAATATGTTGGTGAATTTGGTGACCCAGCACCTTAATAGAGACCGTTTTACTGTGAAATAATCGCTTCGCCGTAAGACATAAGACCGCTCGGCTGTGAGAAACGAGAGATACAATACTCACAGCGAAACGGTCTTGCCTCTTACTTTCTACTTCTAATAGGCAAACTCCCACACCGTTTTGTAGCTTTCAATCATCTCTGCATACTCCAAAAATTGCTTGTAAAAATCGTTTTGGGCAATCGTAGCACTATCGCCCACGACCACCAGTTTTTTCTTTGCACGGGTCATCGCCACATTCATTCGGCGAATGTCCTTCAAAAAACCAATCTCCCCATCGGGATTGCTCCGCACCAAACTGATGCCAATTACATCCCTCTCCTGTCCCTGAAAACCATCTACGGTTTTCACCGAAATATTTTTTTGGTATTTCTCCAATAATGGATAATCGCTCAATTGGTCGGTCAAAAACTCCACCTGTGCCATATAAGGCGAAATAATTCCAACACTCACCGCCTGCACTTCTTCCATCGGCAAAGCCACTTCCATCTGCTCATACAATTGGTGAATGTACTTCAACAACAAGTGAGCCTCTTGCGGATTGTACTTACTCAAGCTGCTGGACTTCACCACCTCCTCATAACCACTTCCAGCCGTATCAATAAAGTCCAAAGGCTTCTGAAGTAAAAAAGCCTCTGCAGAATTAGACAAAACATGGTGTCGCACACTTTCAGCAGCTTTGAGGCGATTCTGGTAAAACACATCACTCGAAAAATCCATAATGCGTTCATTCATTCGGTATTGCGTTTCGAGCATCTCCCCTATCTTCAATCGCTTCACACACTTCTCAAACAATGACACATCAAAATCTCCTCTTTTTGCCTCCAATGACTTGACCGTTGGCGGCAACTGAAAATGGTCTCCTGCAAAAACTACTCGTTTGGCTCGGCTAATCGGAATCCAAGTAGCAGGTTCGAGAGCTTGCCCTGCTTCGTCAATAAAAACCGTATCATACAACTGAAAGCGCAACATCGCCTGAGCTGAACCCACCAAAGTAGCCGTAATCACCTCTGCTTTTTGCAGCACATTGTTCAATATGTATTTTTCAATATTTCGAGCTTCGTAAAACATGTCCTTCGCCTCCTTCAATGCGTTTCGCCGAGCTTCTCTATCTTCCGCATTGAAAGTTCGCTTGTACTTCAATGCCTTCTGCTTCAATTTGTGGGCATCTTTTCGGAGTTGTTTCATGCGCTTGTAGTCGGGATGTGACTCCACCCTTGCGTCAAAAGTATGCTCCCAAAGGCTTTGGTCCACCCTTGCAGGATGTCCCATTCGGACGACATGAATCCCATATTCCACCAGTTTTTCAGTAAGCAAATCTACCGCCGTATTGCTCGGTGCAGCCACCAATATTTGACTCTGTTCGTGCATACTGTGGCGAATCGCTCGTATCAAAGTCGTCGTTTTGCCTGTACCCGGAGGACCATGCACAATCGCTACATCTCTCGCTGAGGTGATGTGCGAAACGGCTTTGTTTTGGGATTCGTTGAGTTCGGGGAAGTTGATTTGGTAAGTCAGTTTTTCGAAATAGGGCTTTTGGTAGCCCAAAATAATTTCCCGCAGTTCTGCCAATCTGTCGTCTTTGGCAACCAATAGGCGATTGAGGGCATATTCCATTTCCTTGTAAGTTGTTTCGTCATAGAGCAAATCCAAACCCAAATTGCCATCGTCTATCCAATCAGGCAGTGAATCAGTTTTGATAACCAATTGAAGGTCGTTTCTCCTCACCCGCTTGATGACTCCCTCCAACATTTTGTCTCGCCTTCCCTCTGCATTGTTGATAAACAATGCCGCACTTTGCCCTTGACTGAATTTGTGTCCACCTTCTCCTTTGGTTCGCTCAATGTCCAAAATCAACTGCTCTCCAATGCCGATTTCTTCGTGCGTAATCACCACAGGATGCCAAGTGATTCCCTTCGCCCGCCTTTCCTCCAATGATACATTGTCCAATATCTCCTGACTCCTTCTTACTTCCTCTGCTCGCTCCAGACGTATCATTCGGAGCAGGTGATTGATTTCGGTTTTGCTGTTCATTTGTGTTTTTTGTTGGATTGAAGGGCAAATATAGTTCAACTTTTTAGTGAAACTCCCGAGAAATCGGGACAAGTTTTGACAACGGTTGAAAACCTTGTCAACAGTTGAATGGCATTTTTGAACGAAGAGGTGGAGAGACGCAGAGCTTTTCTTTTTGTGTATTTGTCATTCCGTAGGAATCTCGTTGGGTAGATACTCTAAATTGGGAAAATGGGCAGAAACTCCCGAGAAATCGAGACAAGTTTTGACAACGGTTGAAAACCTTGTCAACAGTTGAATGGCATTTTTGAACGAAGAGGTAGAGAGACACAGAGTTTTCCTTTTTGTGTATTTGTCATTCCGTAGGAATCTCGTTGGGTAGGTACTCTAAATTGGGAAAACGGGCAGAAACTCCCGAGAAATCGAGACAAGTTTTGACAACGGTTGAAAACCTTGTCAACAGTTGAATGGCATTTTTGAACGAAGAGGTGGAGAGACACAGAGTTTTCCTTTTTGTGTATTTGTCATTCCGTAGGAATCTCGTTGGGTAGATACTCTAAATTGGGAAAATGGGCAGAAACTCCCGAGAAATCGAGACAAGTTTTGACAACGGTTGAAAACCTTGTCAACAGTTGAATGGCATTTTTGAATGTAGAGACGGAGAGATGCAGAGTTTTCCTTTTTGTGTATTTGTCATTCCGTAGGAATCTCGTTGGGTAGATACTCTAAATTGGGAAAATGGGCAGAAACTCCCGAGAAATCGGGACAAGTTTTGACAACGGTTGAAAACCTTGTCAACAGTTGAACGAACACCTTCATTTGAAACAACAACCTCACTAAAAAATGCCCTACTAACTGTTACCAAAAAAATACCCCCATCTTTCTACCTGAAAAATGGGGGTATTTTTTTAACCTTATAGTCACTTGAATCAAATAATTATACGTAGAGACGCTTTATTGAAGCATCCTTAAATTCTTGATTCTTCAACAATCACAGTCCTACCTCTACTTAGCTATGGTTCTGACTAACCACTTTACTGATGGCAAAACAAATAAATGGGTCGCAGTCCTACCTCTACTTAGCTATGGCTCTGACTTTTCGACTCTATTTCAATGGTGTTGCATATGTGTCGCAGTCCTACCTCTACTTAGCTATGGCTCTGACTCCTATCAAAATCAAAACTGGCGACAACTCTGACTGTCGCAGTCCTACCTCTACTTAGCTATGGCTCTGACCGGTCTAAATAATTTCTCTATGGCCCAAAATATGGTCGCAGTCCTACCTCTACTTAGCTATGGCTCTGACCGGATTTCGCAGGGAGACACTTTTTCATAAAATGTCGCAGTCCTACCTCTACTTAGCTATGGCTCTGACACAGTATTTAATTTTTTGCAATGGCGTTTCGCAATGTCGCAGTCCTACCTCTACTTAGCTATGGCTCTGACTTAAAACACAAAAAATTCTTTACCATGCAGCACTGTCGCAGTCCTACCTCTACTTAGCTATGGCTCTGACTTAAAAAACTATTGCTTTTTATCATCTTCAGCCTAGTCGCAGTCCTACCTCTACTTAGCTATGGCTCTGACGTAATGAAAATAGATGGCGATGATGGTGATGAAATGTCGCAGTCCTACCTCTACTTAGCTATGGCTCTGACATCTCAAAAAACAAGGCATAACGATTATTGAGGACTGTCGCAGTCCTACCTCTACTTAGCTATGGCTCTGACTATTGTGATGCTCCTCTCAAATCAGACCGATATAGTCGCAGTCCTACCTCTACTTAGCTATGGCTCTGACACCATACAAAACTGAAGACAACAACTATTTCAAAATGTCGCAGTCCTACCTCTACTTAGCTATGGCTCTGACCGAGACAGGGTTCAGGGTGAAGACCCAATGTTGTGTCGCAGTCCTACCTCTACTTAGCTATGGCTCTGACTACTTAAATATTAGTGCCTTATGAAAAATTCAAATTGTCGCAGTCCTACCTCTACTTAGCTATGGCTCTGACTTTAAACCTTTTAATTTTTTTAAATGAGCAACCGAGTCGCAGTCCTACCTCTACTTAGCTATGGCTCTGACTTGATTATGAATTAGAAATTGAAGAACCAAAAGTGTCGCAGTCCTACCTCTACTTAGCTATGGCTCTGACAATACCAAAGATGGATGATTTTCACCGTCTAAGATGTCGCAGTCCTACCTCTACTTAGCTATGGCTCTGACTTTACCCCAAAGACCGATTTAGATTGTCTTAACTGGTCGCAGTCCTACCTCTACTTAGCTATGGCTCTGACAATAAGTATAATTATGAGTTATCAAGCTCACATGTCGCAGTCCTACCTCTACTTAGCTATGGCTCTGACAAAAACGATAAAGTATGGTAACATTAGAAGAAATGTCGCAGTCCTACCTCTACTTAGCTATGGCTCTGACATTATCAAATTTTTTTAAGAATTATGTTGAAAGTGTCGCAGTCCTACCTCTACTTAGCTATGGCTCTGACCCTGCACCTCTCTTATCTTCTTCAAATTCAGTCAGATACAGCGATTTTTCTGTAATTTAACAAACGGCTTTTTTCCCTTTGCGTTTCAAAGCACCATTGTTATGTGCAGGCAAAATAGTCAAGCTTTTCATTAAATATTTTTTATCTTAAAGCGTAAATACAAACATATAAAAACAAAAACTCCTAATAAAACAGTGATAGTCAAAAAGAAGTACAGCACGAATAAACACTTACTATACAATTGCTCTAATTCAAACAAACAAGTGTGGAATTAACTTTATAAGTAACATTATGATTAATCAATTTTACTTTCCCTTTAAGCCTTGTATAGTAAGGCTTGAGCCGACCCCCTCAATATTTATTTTTCAACAAAACAAAAAGATTAATCAAAAAATAAAGATTGAATTAAAAGGGCTAAAAAAGATGAAAACAAGGTTTATTAAAACTCGTTTTGAGTGCAATAAACCCCAAACTTTAAACAAATAACATATAAAACAGAAATCATTTATTTTTCTAAAAACGACTTCTTGCCACGAGTGCTACCTTTAGTGCGGTGTGGCGGTTATGGTTGTTATAGCTTATCTTCTGATAAGCTCTTTGTTGCGATTGTTTAGTGGCGATGTCAAAGAACGATGGCATTTTCTATATGATCAAAAAATAACTCCTCGATTTAGACTTTTGAAGTTTTGCTTCAAAGATTTTCGATTAAAATCAATCCTTTTTGAAGGGAGAATTTCAAAAGTCCTTATTCTTTGTATTTTTAGTTTCACCCAAATATAAGCATATTTTGAATAGTTAAGGTCAAATACGAGTCAGTTTCTACCCAAAAAGCCATCCTCTTTCCTAAACATCCCGTTAATAAGTTCGTTTTATAGGGAATACTTTAAAGTTATTTACACCTCCCTAACCTCTAAATAATTGCAACTCTATGGACTACAATGACTTTATGATTATAGGTATCTCTATCGGTTTGGGTTTACTGATAGGATTGCAGCGAGAACACGTAGACAAAAAAATTGCAGGGATTCGCACTTTTACCCTTATCAGTATATTCGGCACTATTTCGGGATTTTTAGCACGAGAATTTGAAAGTGTGTGGATTGTAGGATTAAATGGGCTTTGTCTTGCCGTATTGATAGGAATGGTAAATATATTGAAGACCAGAGAAGAAAATCCAGATCCAGGTCAAACCACCGAAATTGCCATGCTGCTTGTGTTTGCTTTGGGAGCCTATTTGGTTTTTGGGAGCAAATTGTTGATTGTCGGTGTTGGAACAGTCACTGCTGTTTTGTTGCATTTCAAAGATACAATTGAAGATTTTGTAGATACCTTAGATGGTAAGGATATGAAAGCCATCATGCAGTTTGCAGCCATTAGTCTCATCATTTTACCCATTCTACCCGACCAAACTTTCGGTCCTTATGATGTCTTGAACGCACGAGAAATATGGCTGATGGTGGTGTTGATTGTCGGCATTGGATTGGTGGGATATTTTTTGTTTCAATGGTTGAGTAAGGAAGCGGGCACGATTACCAACGGCATTTTGGGCGGTTTGATTTCCAGTACAGCCACTACTTTTACCTTTGCGGGACTGACCAAAGATGCCCCTAAAACGGGTAAGCTGGCGGCCTTTGTGATTGTAACGGCATCGGCGATTGCTTTCATGCGGGTTTTGGTAGAAGTTGCAGTAGTTGCCCCGAATTATTTGTGGCAAATTGCCCCTCCGATGTTAGGTATGTTTGTATTTATGATAGCTATTTGTGTGGCTTTGTATTTCTACAACAACGAAGAAAGTGATGAGGAGATACCAAGTCCCGACAATCCTGCCCAACTAAAAGGGGCATTGATATTTGGCTTTTTGTATGCCGTTGTTTTGTTGGCAGTGGCAGCGTCTAAGGACTATTTCGGTGAAAGTGGCTTGTATATTGTGTCTATTATCAGTGGTTTGACCGATATGGATGCCATTACTCTCTCCCTCTCCAAAATGGTGAATTCCCAAAACATCGAAGCTGATCAAGGTTGGCGATTGATTCTTCTTGCAGGCTTATCCAATCTGGCCTTCAAAGGTGGAGTTGTCTTTACAGTGGGCAATAAAAATCTTAAAAAATACATTGGTATTGCTTTTGGCCTCTGCATTGTGGTTGGATTATTGGCGATTTTTTTGTGGCCCAAAGCAGGATGATGCTTTGGATGCTTGGATGCTTGGATGCTTTGGATGCTTTGGATGCTTTGGATGCTTTGGATGCTTTGGATGATTGGATGCTTTGGATGCTTTGGATGCTTTGGATGCTTTGGATGATTGGATGCTTGGATGCTTGGATGATTGGATGCTTTGGATGATTGGATGCTTTGGATGCTTTGGATGATTGGATGCTTTGGATGCTTTGGATGCTTTGGATGATTGGATGAGTTGCGTATTCGAGCCTGCTGACTTAAAGATGTTAATTTATCGGCCTTTCGCCCGTATCGCCGAATGAGTTCGGTACTATTTTGAACTCTAAATCCTAGCCCTTCAACCGATTCATCCCTGCTTTCGCCTGTTGGTCAATGCTGTCTTTGTATTCGTGGTTTTTGAAGCGAAGACACTTTTTGAAGTACAGCATAGCTGTTTCTTTTTCATTCTGACGTTCATAGAGTTTCGCCAATTGCAGAGAAGCTTTGGGTGCAAAGAAATGACCTCCGCCCAACTCTTGGTCTTTTTCGATGGTTTTTTTGTAGTATTCAACAGCCTTGTTATTCTGCCCTAAGCCCTCGTAGATTCTACCAAAACGGTAATCACATTCCAATCGTTCGGCAGGTGTTTTGTAGTCTTGCAGGCTGTTGGATTGTAGAACCGTCAAAGCCTTTTGAAAATATCCTCCATCAAACAGTAATCGCCCCTTCAACAAAGTTGGATTGGGTACAGTGCCTTCTACTGCTTCTTTATAAGCTTGTTTGTCGGGGTCGGCCCATTTGCTGCCCTTGGTTTTGCAGAACTCCATGTACTTTCCATAAGCGGCTTCGTCTTTGTTGATTACCAAAGCATGCCAAGCCAATTTTTGATAGGCTTCTTTGATAAAATGTTTTCCATTGAAGTTATTGACAAATCGCTTTAAATATACATCTGCATCCGCATCCAAACGGTTGATTTTCATAGTTCCCAACAGAAAATCGAGTAAATAAAAATCAATGTATTCATTGCCTTTTGGGCGATTTGTTAGGAGTTTTATTGCATAATCATTGTGTCCTGTGCGGAACGCTAATTGTGCGGCGACCAATGTATTGAGTAGATTGGTTTGGGTAGGAAGCTTTTGGGCCACTTGCCATGCTTGCTCGGTTTTGGTGTCGATATAAATCAGAAAAAAGGAGTGCAAGAGTTTGGTTTCTTCATAAAAGAGGCGGTTATTTTTGGCGGAATATTGAAGGTAAGATTGAATTTCGCCCATGCCTTGTGCAATCGTTCCGTGCATACCCAAAATTTTCATGCCCCACTGATAGTTGTCGGGAACGGTGCCGACCATTGCATGTAAAATACCGAGTGATTTATTGTTGGGAGCAAAATCGGGAAACTTTTTTTGGTTGGCTTCGAGCAGTTTGTATGCTCTGCGAATCTCCCAAACGGCTTTAAAATATTGAGCAAATTTGATGCGGGCAAATGCCCATTGAAGGTTGACTTCTGCTTGACTAAACAAATAATAGGGAGAGCTTTCATCGCCTTCTGCCAATAAGTCCAAGCGTTTGTCCTTATTGTCAATTCGTGCGTCTAATTCGGCTTCTTCTTCGGTGATGAAAACGGTAAAAAAATCAATGTAATTCTCTATTAAAACAGGAATGAGGTTGTGGGGATTTGTTGTTTTTTCTTGCTCCAACAACCTCTTTCCTTCTTGCAGTCGAAGGCTGAATATTTCTTCGTATGCTTGCTGACATCGGGAATTGAAGTCAAAAGTTTGGGCTATACTTTGGAAAAATGGAAAGGTGAGTAACAATAAAATATAGCTGAACTTTTGTATAGTTATCGGATACCTTAGTTTATACGAAAAAATCATGTTTTGATAATTTTGGATTAAAATTTTAAACATTTTAGGTATCCGATACCTGAACTGTGTTATTTCAACATCTTCGCCACATTTTCCTCTACTTCCATTTGAATTTCCGCATCTATCAATATACGGCTGCAATGTTCGCAAAGGATGATTTTTTTGTGGTGTTGAACTTCCAATTGACGTTGAGGAGGAATCTTACCAAAACAACCGCCACAAGCATCACGTTCTACCATGACTACCCCCAAACCATTTCTATATGCATTTCGGGTGCGCTTGTAAGCTTTCAACAATCGATCTTCCACATTCTTTTCCGCCACTTTAGACTTCTTCAACAAAGCTTGTTCCTCTTTCTCCGTTTCAGCGGTGATGACTTCCAGTTCTTTCTTCTTGATTTCTAAGTCCTTCAACTTCGAATCACGTCTGTCTTCTGACTCATGAAGATATGTTTCATGACTTTCGATTTGTCTTTGAGCATCTCGCATCTTCTTGTTTGCCAACTGAATAGAAAGACGCTGCATTTCCAACTCCTTGTTCAAAGCATCAAACTCTCGATTGTTTTTCACATTCAAAAGTTGTTTGTCGTACTTCTCAATTAAGGCTTCGCTTTCTTTTACACCCGCTTGATTTTGACTAATAAAGCTGTTGATGTCCGCAATCTCTTTGTTGATTTTACTAATTCGCTTATCCAAACCAGCAATTTCATCTTCCAAATCTTCAACTTCAATAGGCAATTCTCCTCTTAAAACTCTAATTTCATCTGTTTTAGAATCAATCAATTGCAAAGTATAAAGCCCAATTAATTTGTCTTTTACAGGGTTCGCTTCACTAATAACTTTTGACATATTTGTAATTTATATTTTTTAGCTCTTTAGATAAAATATTTGACAGGATTGGTATTAGTATTCGATAAAACAGCCGCAAAGTTACTAAATTTTTTCTGTAATAGTTCCTGAAACAGCTCCATTGTAAATTGTTCGCTTTCATAATGACCAATGTCGGCTATCACTATTTTTCCCTCGGCATCAAAAAACTGGTGATACTTGTAATCCGCTGTTACAAACACATCTGCGCCTTTTGCTATTGCAGTAGAGAGCAAGAAACTTCCCGCCCCTCCACAGACTGCCACTTTTCTCACCTTCTTTCGGCGTAAAGGGGTATGTCTAACACAAGGCGTTTGCATATTGTTTTTCAGAGTTTTCAAAAATTCTTTCTCATTGACGGCTTCCGACAATTCTCCTATCATACCCGACCCAACTTGCTGATAACGATTGCCCAACGAAACAATGGTATAACTCGGTTTTGGCTGAGGATGTGTTTGGTGAATAGCTCTCAAAACCCGTCCTTCAATTGGTGCTGCATAAATCGCCTCGATTTTGATTTCGCCTTGCTGTGCTTGCTGCGACAATTCAGCGTTTTCAAAAGTACTGACTCCCAACACATTGAAACTCGTATTGTCGAAATCTCCCACATACCCTACGCCAACATTAAATAGAGCTTGCCGCAAAATATCTGCTTGTGCCAATGGACACAGGACACTAATTTGCTTCAACAGGTCTTTTTTAGGAGCAAGTATTTCACAGTTTTGCAAACCCAATTTTTGAGCTATTTTGGCATTTACTCCCTGTCGAACATTGTCGAGATTGGTATGTGCTGCATATATCGCAATGTCGTTTTTGATGGCTTTGATGATGGTGCGTTCCACATAGTTCTTGCCAGTGAATTTTTTCAGTCCACCAAATACAATGGGATGATGGGCAATAATCAAATTGCAGCCTTCTTCAATGGCTTCATCCACAACAGATTCGATAGAATCCAAACACAAAAGTGCTTTCTCACAGACTGCATCGGGATTGCCGACTATCAAGCCTGCATTATCATAACTTTCTTGATAGGCTAAGGGAGCAATGGTTTCGAGGTATTGTGTGATGTCTTTGATTTTCATAGTATAGAATATAAAATAAAAACGATGGAATATTACGATAACAAAAATACACTTTTTACCAATGACAATAGAATTATAAAAGTAGTGTTTTTGAAGATGGACGCTTTAATAAGCTTTATTTCGGCCAAGTATCTGACCTTTCTGTTTTCGTCAATAAAACAAACCTACTTTATAGACAGTTAAGATGATAGTTTTTGATTTTAAAAAAGATATACACTACAATATGAAAAATAATTTTGTTTTTTTCCTTTTCGTCTGCCTCCTCTCCTCCTCTTTTATTTTTACTTCCATCCATGCTCAAAACATTGCTGATAATGTAGAAGTTACTTGGGGAAATCAACACAAAGAAAAATCTGGTTCGTTTATCACCGAAGTCATTGGCATTGACGACGAACAAATCTATGTGCTTCGATATCGCAGACCGATGGGCGGATTGGCAATGCTTCAAAATGCTCCTGAATTTTTGATTGAAGCTTATGATAAAAAAGGGAACTTCAAATCCAATCGAGAAATTCCGAATAGGTATGATAAGATGCGAATGGAATTTGAGTTTGTCATTTACTTCAACAATCGCTTGCTGCTTTTTACCTCCAATTACGATCGTTCTGACAAAACCAATGTTTTGTATATGCACGAAATTGACAAGCGCACTTTGTCTGTAAAAGGCAAACCTCAGCAAGTCGCTTTTGCAAAAGGGAGAAGTCAAGGAAACACAGGCGATTTTGCCTATAAGTTGTCCTTCAATCGCAAACAATTGGTGATTGTAGACTTTGCAGCTTATAAGCGCAAGGAGCAAGATGAGTTTGGCGCACAAGTGTTTGACAAAGACATGAACCTACTTTGGCGAAAAGATATGAAAGTGCCTTATCAGGATCATTTGTTCGACATTGAAGGATATGAAGTTGATAATCAGGGCAATTTTTACCTACTTGCAGTCGTCTATGAAGGTCGTGCAGTCAAAAAACGAGGTGGAAAAGCGAACTATGAATATTCAATTTGGTCTTATACCGACAAGGGCAACAATACGAAAGAATACAAAATGGGCTTAGGCGATTCTTTCATTACCGATATGACCTTTAGGGTTTCCAATACTGGAGAAATTGTTTGTGCAGGTTTTTACTCGCCCAAAAGCACCTATCGAATCAGTGGCACTTTCTACCAAAAAATCAATCCACAAACAACCGAAGTTGAACTGCAAACCAACAAAGCATTTGACACCCAGTTTTTAGCTGAATTTATGTCGGACAAGAAAGCGGAAAAAGGCAAAGGTTTGTATCGTTTTGACTTGGACAACATGATTTTGAGAAGTGATGGGGGGGCGATTTTGATGGCAGAACAGTTTTATATAGACGAGCGAACTACGACTTCAAGAGTGGGTTACAGAAATGAAACCCAAACCGATTATTACTACTACTACAACGACATCATTGTCGTGAATATAGCTCCAACGGGTGAAACTGAATGGGCAACTAAAGTCCCAAAATACCAAGTGACGAGCAACGATGGCGGACATTTCTCCTCCTACTCTTATATGCTCAAAGGAAGCAATATTCACTTGATTTACAACGACAATCCTAAAAACTTGTTTCCCTCCAATGGAAGTCAACGTACTTATTCCTTCAATGGCAAAAAATCAGTGGTGACCTTGGCTACTTTATCAGCAGACGGGCACCTCAAACGCTCTCTTTTGTTTAGCAATCGAGACGAACGCATTATCACCCGCCCCAAAGCTTGTGAACAAATGTCAATAGACCAAATGGTGGTTTGTGGCGAGTGGGGTCGAAGGGCAAAAGTGGGGATATTAACTTTCGAATAAAGAAAGTCTTATCTTGCAGCCAAATTCTGTAATACATGATTGAATCGATATTAGCCAATAAGAAAGCATTTTTCTTATTGGCTATTTATGTCCTTATTTTGGGCTTGGTGCGGGTTTTATTATCAGATGGTATTGAAATTGATGAAGCAGAACAATCTTACCTTTCTCAGTGGTTTTTGTGGGGTTATGATATCCAACCTCCGCTTTATACTTGGATGACCATTGCCTTGATTGAAGTATTGGGCAATCATCATTGGGTTTATGTTTTGCTTAGAATGTGTCTATTTTTCCTGAGCTATTGGGGACTTTTTCTGCTTTTCAGTCGTTTGAGCCAAAACAAAAAAATAGGATGGGCAGCTGTAGTTTTTTCCTTATTCCTACCTCAGTTTTCTACTGAATCACTTCGTCATACACATACCGTTTTGGTGACAATGGCAAGTATTTGGACTTTGGTTTGCATCGAAAGAATTTGGAAGAAGCCCGATTTGAAGTATTACATTCTGCTTGGTTTCACCCTATCCATAGGTATTCTGTCCAAATACAACTTTCTGATTTTTATGTCCAGTATTGGGGCAACCTTACTTTTGATACCTAAAGGCAGACATTTATTGTTTACCTGGAAAACACCTGTGACTTTCCTTATTGTTCTTTTATTCATCAGACCTCATTTTATTTGGGTTTGGGAACACGTGTGGGAATTGTCTAGTGGAGTAAGGTCTGATTTGGGTTCTACCGATGCTGCAACATTGCCTTCTTCATGGGCTGCTAAAATGATGGGTTTGGGTGTTTTGTGGATCAATCTGTTGTCCTTTTTGTCTGCCTTCTTAGTCGTTTTTGTGGTAAGTCATGCCCATCGCTTCAAATCAGCCTTTCAAAATACAAGTGAATGGACGAGATTTTTTGAATACTTTTTTTTGTTGGTCATGGGTCAATTCATTCTGATGGTTGTCCTCTTCAATGCTACTATTTTTCACGAAAGATGGATGCAGCCCTTTTTTGTGTTTTTTCCAGGCTACTGTTTGCTGAAGTTCTACCCTTATTCTTTGCCTCTGAAAAAGTGGAAAAGCTTTCAGAGATTGGGTTATTTGGCAGTTTTGGTAATTCTGACAATTGTTGTGGCTCGTATTGCGATAGTACCGATTTTCCTTCAAAAAACGATTCGCCTCAATTTGCCTCACAAAGAATTTTGTAAAAGTTTACAATCGACTGTAAAAGAAAAAGAGATTGACCTTATTCTCACCGATGATGTTTTGCTGGGCGGTTATCTCAATCAAACATTCCCTGAAATACCTGTGGTGGTACAAGAACCCAAATACAAGCTTGTAAATAGCCATGAACATGGTGAAAATAAGAACGCCCTATTGATTTGGACCTGGTCTTGGAGGGTTTCCTCAAATTACAAACCTCCAAAAGTCCCTCTTCCTCTTCAATCCCTACTGAATACTCACAACAAAGAACCCGCTATAAGCAATATCCAAACCTTCAACTTTGAATACACGCCCTCCAAAAAAGCGTCTTATCGTTATTACCTCTTGCAGGATTTCAACTATCGTTAAATCTTAGCAAAAAAGAAAAAATAACTCATCGACCAATATTCCCCTTTTGAAAAGCCTGCCCCGATTTCTCGGTGGGGGATGGGGTATGTTAGCAAAAGAAAACGAGGAGTTATTTTTTTACCCTTACTTAGCAAAAAGAAATATCTTGCAACCAAATTAGAATGTCTTTTCCTATGTTTAAACTGCAAAGAACTCCTAATAAGATTTTTTTCTTACTCACACTGTATGTTCTTTTATTGGGCTTAGCGAGGGTATTATTATCGGATGGCATTGAAGTAGATGAAGCAGAGCAGTCTTATTTATCTCAATGGCTTTTATGGGGTTACAATATTCAACCGCCACTTTATACTTGGATGTATATAGGTGTGAGTGAGGTTTTAGGTAATCATTATTGGGTGCAGGTATTTTTTCGGATGTTTTTGCTCCTATTGAGTTATTATGGCATTTTTTGCATTTTCAGTCGGATAAGTAAAAAGGTAGAAGTTGGAGTTGCAGCCACAGTTTTCTGTCTTTTCCTATTGCAGTTCTCAACCGAATCTTTGCGGCAAACGCATACGGTATTGGTGACAGTAGCAGGGATTTGGAGCATTTGGTGTTTGATTCAAATCAAAGAAAATCCCAAATTGAAGTATTACATTCTGTTTGGTTTCACATTGGCAGCAGGCATTCTATCAAAATACAATTTTTTGTTTTTCATTTCAAGCCTTTGTCTTGCCGTTTTTATGCTTCCCAAATGGCGAAAGATTCTATTCTCTTGGAAATCGCTGGTCACTGCCATCATTGTGACAGTCCTTATCAGCCCTCACCTTTGGTGGGTTTATCAACATTTAGACGCTTTGACCACCGACACTGCCGCACGGATGAGTTCGCAAGGCGATGATTTGGGAACTTTGGCTCTAACAGCAAAAGGCTTGTGGGTTTTGATTAGTAATATGTTGGCTTTCTTATCCGTTTTTTTGATAATATTTGTGCTTTTTCACTTAAATGATTGGAGGGAAAATGGTTATTTAGGCTTTCGCAATGAATGGATTGTCTTCTTTGAATACTTCTTTCTATTCTCTTTCCTTCAATTCGTAGCGATTGTCCTCCTATCCGACTCCACCATTTTTCCTCAAAGATGGATACAACCCTTTTTCATCTTTTTCCCAGGTTATTGCTTTTTGAAATTTTACCCCGACACTATTCCTACCAAACGACTGCAATGGTTCAAACGAATCGGCTATTTTGCTGCAAGCGTTACGATTATAGTGGTCATTGCTCGTACAGCTATTCTGCCAATGATGAAAAACCCCATTTGGCTGAACAAACCACACACACAATTTTGTGAGGACATCAACTCTGTATTAGAAAAGAATCAAATTGAAGTAATCGTAACCGACCATATTCTATTGGCAGGTTATTTTAGAATGAGTGAACCCAATAAAAAGGTCATTAACCTTGATTCCAAATATACTCTTGTTAGTCAATACGATAAGACGGCCAATATTCTATTCATTTGGTCTTGGGCTTGGGTAGAAGGTGTCGAAGATGGAGTGGCAAAAGGAAAAACACCTAAATTGATAAACAACGAATTACAACAGCAAACAAAAACTCTTATTGAAGCCGATATGCTCACCTACGATTACCACTACTGCCCTTCAAAAAAATGCTCTTACGACTATGTAATCAGTCCATGAAAATAAGGTCATTTTACCATCTCCAGAAACTTTCGCTATCTTAGCGTTATCAATCAAAATCACCTCTAAAACAACACTACTATGCCTATTAGAATGGAAAAAGACGAGCCAGATAAGTCTCGTCAACCCCAAAACAACAAAGACGACCAACAAAATCGTCAAGACCCTCAAAATCCCCAAACCAACAAAGACAGACAAACTCCCACAGGAACAAATCCACTTTTGAAGTTGCTTCCTTTTTTGATATTGTTTTTGTTTAGAAATTCTAAATGGTTTGTTCCCATACTCATTTTAGTTGCAGCCTGGTATTTCTTTTTTGGAGGAGATGCTTTTATGTCCAGTGAAAACAGTAGCAACCCTTTCAGTATGGGCTGTTCGATGGAAGAAGAAGTATTTGACAAAGCGGAAGTGTTTACTCCTTTGGCGGCAGGCTCCTTCAATACAATGCCTGCTTCAACATCCCTTTTGAAGTACTGCCCCAAGCGAGAAAATCAAGGTCGGCAAGGTTCATGTGTAGGTTGGTCAAGTGCTTATGCTGCAAGAACAATTTTGTACAGTCGAGCCACGGGAAAGAATCCCAATGAGGTGCGATTCAGTCCATCTTACCTCTACAATCAAATAGCTTTGCCTGGTTGTCAAGGTTCTTACATACAATATGCAATGGAGGCCATGAAAAAAAGAGGCTTGGTTCCTCTCAAAGATTTTGGCTACGATCCGAGTACTTGCAGTGTTGCGCCTCGTCCCGAACACCATCAGCTTGCTCAAAACTACCGAATCAAAGGCTTCAACCGTCTGACTTTGGACGGCAACAATTACAAAGTGGATATGGCAGCCATCAAACAAAATTTGGCTCAAGGCGCACCTGTGGTGATTGGAATGAAAGTCGGACAAAGTTTTATGCAAGGAATGAGAGGTAGAGAAGTTTGGCAGCCAACTCGTCAAGATTTTAGTGGTGCAGGGCTTGGAGGTCACGCTATGTGTGTGATTGGTTACGATGATAAAAAATATGGTGGGGCTTTCCAAATCATGAACAGTTGGGGGCAGCAGTGGGGCAGAGATGGCATCGGCTGGGTGCGTTATCCTGATTTTGATGGCTTCGTTTTGGAGGCTTATGGACTTTACCCAGAAGGACTTGCAGAAAACAAAGAGGTTTTCAGCAGCACCAAATTAGCGGTTGAATTTGGCTTGGTCGACATTGAAAGTGGAGAATTCATTGCTTTGAGAGAAAAAGGCGATCGTGTATTTCAAAGCCAAAGGCCAATTGCAGTAGGCGATAAGTTCAAAATTGCAGTTGCCAACAATATAGAATGCAATGTGTATGTGTTTGGTCAAGAAACGGATGGAAGCAGCTATGTCTTGTTTCCTTATACACACAAACATTCTGCCTATTGCGGCATTACAGGCACTCGTTTGTTCCCCAAAGACTATTCGATGAAAGCTGACGAAATCGGCAATAAAGATTATATGGCAGTTGTGGTAAGCAAAGAACCTATTGACTACCAACAAATCAATGCTCGAATGTCACAAAGTCGTCAAACTACCTATGCTGCAAAGCTTAAGGAGGCACTTGGACCGACCCAAATTACAGACGTAGATTTTGCAGCCGACCAAACGATTGGTTTCATTTGTGAGACAAAAGGGAAAAATACAGTAGGTGTGGTCATAGAGATTGATAAGTAGTGTATAGGAATCAAAGTTTTGTTTATCTTTGCAAGCCTGTGTTTATTATTTACACCATACGATAATTAAAGTTTATCACTAATGAAAGATGCGGTTATAGCCAAATTAGAGGCACTGTTACAAGAAGATAATATTGCTAAAATCCGTAATGAGGTTCGTGAACTTCGGGATGAATTCAATGAATTGAGACGTAAAATGCGCCAAGAAGCGTTTGAACTATTCAAAGAAGCTGACAAAGAACGACGAGAGCAAGCAAAGGAGAAGGACAAGGATGCAGAAGTAGAAAATGTACGGTTTGAAATGCCAGAAGATCCTTTGGATGAACAGTTCAACGCCCTATATACGACATTTAAGGAGCGATTGACAGCTTACAGAGCTCAAAAAGAGCAGGAAAAAGCTGAAAAAATAAAACAAAAGGCGGCTATCGTAGAGGAATTGAAGTCCTTCGCTGGGAATGTGGGTGACAATATTGCAGCAGCTTTTGACCGATTCAATGCGCTGCAAGAAAAGTGGAAAGAAATTGGCAAAATAGGCAACGACGATAAATACAAAGAGGTAAAAATGGAATACAGTCACCAATGTGATTTGTTTTTCCATAACATCAATATGATGAAGGAGATGCGAGAGGAAGACCTTCAAAGAAATTTGGTGGCAAAAACCGAAATCCTTGAGAAATTGAAAGCTTTGATTCCATTGGAGAATATCCGCACAATGGAATCCGAATTGAAAAAACTTCAAAAGGCCTTCAATGAAGTTGGTCAAGTTCCTTTTGATGTAAAGGACAAGATTTACCAAGAATTCAGAGAAATCGGAGATGCAGTCTATGCCAAGGTTCAGGAATTTTACGATGCTCGAAGAGGTGAACAACGAGAAAACCTGAAGAAAAAAATCGCTCTTTGTGAAGAAGTACACCAAATTGCTCAAGAAACAGCGAATCTTACCAAGCCTTTTGAATGGCAAGAAATCACCAAAAAGGTACTGGAGCTTCAAAAAAGTTGGAAGTCGGTTGGTTACTCAGAAGAAAACGAGAAAGTATGGGATATTTTCCGCAATGCTTGCGATGCCTTTTTTGCTAGAAAAAAAGACTTTTTCCGTGAATTGGATCAAGGTAGAGAAAAAAACAAGGTGGCAAAGCTAGCTTTGATTGAAAAAGCAGAAGCAGAACAACACAATACCGATTGGCGAACTACAACCGATTTTTTCATCAAACTTCAAAAAGAATGGAAAGCTATCGGTTCTGCGCCTCGAAGTGAGGAGAACAAATTGTGGGAACGTTTTAGGGCGGCTTGTGATGTTTTCTTTGATGCGAAAAAAGCACATTTCGCAACGGCTGAGGAAAAAGAGGCAGAAAACCTGGTAGCTAAAAAAGCGCTGATAGAACGAATCAAAGCTTTTGAGTTGGGAGAAGATGTGGAGCAAAACTTTGAAGCATTGAAAGCTTTCTCAAAAGAGTTTAGCGAAATTGGTTATGTGCCAATGAAGGACAAAGATAGCATCTATGCAGAGTACAAGGCAGCTCTGGATACAAAGTATGGTGAATTGAAGATGGATCGAAATGAAAAGAACAAGCTTCGATTGGAAGGTGAAATGGAGGCTTTGATGGATGGACAGGATGCCGATCGTAAAATTGACGATGAACGCCGCAAAATCCGTAGCCGCTTAGACGAACTGCAAACGGAAATCGCTCAATACGAAAATAATTTGGGCTTCTTCAAATCAAATGCGAAAAAGAACAAACCAAATCCATTCTTGAAACAAGTTGAAGATAAATTGAAGGTTCTTCGTGCGGAAATGAACGAACAACGGACAAGGTTGAGAATGTTGCCAAAGCCTGAGAAGGCGGAATAAATGTTTAGATTTCAATCTCATAATTCAAACGCTGTAAGTTTCATTAAAACTTACAGCGTTTTTTTTTACAAAATTTCTTCTGCCCCATCAATCACAGGAGGAACTTGTGGTATATCAGAATCCTCATTTTCCACCAAAAATTCATTCTCGTTCAATCGATCTGGATGAAAAGGAGACGCATCTTGATGCAATGCAATGGCTTTTTGTGAAAATTGGATAGAGAAAAAGAGTACAATAAATGCCATAATGCCTAATATTTCAAAACGTTCTTGCATCAAAAAGAAATCATAAGCACCATGCGCCATGACTGCCCAAAACAAACCTTTGGCAAGTAGTTTATTTTTGTTTTTAAAATCAAATTTTGCCATTCCGACATAATAGCCCATAATCACCCCAAAAGCAGCATGAGCAGGAACTGCTGTAAACATTCTCAAAATACCTACTGCTAAACCACCTTGTATAACATAAATGATGTTTTCGAAGGCAGCAAACCCCATTCCAACCATCACTGCATAGACGATGCCATCAAAAGGTTCGTTAAAATCTGGTTTGCGAAATAAATATCCCCTCAAAAAGATGAATTTTGCCAATTCTTCTGATAAAGCAACAATAATAAAGGCATAAATTGCAGTAGTGCCTATATTCTGCGATGTTCCATACCCCAAAGATTCTCCCAATGCACCTCCCATAAGTGCGGGAATAATACTCACAATTCCTAACAAAAATGCAATTGCCAACAATCCTGTGGGTTCACGTTCGTATTCGTCTTTGGTATAGATAAACCAAATGATTGCAATAGCAGGGGCAAGTGCGATAGCCAACAATCCTAAAGTCATAAGCAATTCGTATAATTGAAAGTCGGTGATAGAAATGGGTGTAAGTGGATACATCATATAGGTGGTAGCTGCTTAACCATTGCAACGTTATAACCCATTGATGTAGTTCCAAAGAAAGAACAAATATAAATAAAAAAAGCACCTTTGGTTGTTTTGGGCAACAACCAAAGGTGCTTTTAAATCAAAAAGATTTAGGTATATGGATTTAACTATCTGCTCTAATTGAGTTTACAAATCTTCTGCTGCAACGATAAGTGTATCATTGATAATTTGCATAGCATCATTATCAAGGGTAGAAAGAGTTTTGGTGTAAATCAATTCACCTTTTTCATTTCTAACCGATACAGTGTAAAGACGTTCAGGAGCCAATTTGAAGTAAAAATTACCATCTCCGAAAGTAGCGAATTCTGCTACTGAGTTGGTATGATTGTCTTTCAATTCGACAACTGCGCCTTCTACTGGGTACTCATTGAGATCATCAACGACTACGCCAATTAGCACAAGATTATACTCACTGGGATTATTGGCTGTGATACTTGTCATAGTAAACAAAACCAACAATGCTGCTGAGAGGGTGGATTTAAGGATTGAAAATAATTTCATGGCACTAAGAATTTTAAAAGCTACTGAAAAAATGTTAATAGAACGAATGGGCTTTTAAAATAAGATGGGCTAAGTAAAGGTAAGTAGGTTGGATTTGAGTTTAGTCAAATGTTGGCTACTTTTTCAAAGTGGGTGGGCTTTCTGTATTTGTCATTATATTGTCAAAAAGCATGCCAACGTAGTTATAACGGAAAGGTTACGTTTTTAGTTCCCTTTTTTTCAAAAAAATGACTTATCAGTATTTTGAGTGTCTTAAAAAATAGACACCTTCCACTTCTTTATTACATAATTAGCTCAAATAATGTGGTTTTAGATACTAAAGACAGTTTCGGGAAATTAAAGTGTCTTGCCTTTCGTCCTGTTGCTTAAAATGAGGTCAAAAAATAGCTTTAAATGAAATTCTATTAACAAATGCTTAAGGTCTAAAATTCAAATTATAGTTTAACAAGAGTCAAATAATATACCAATACACTTCAAAGGTCGGTGCTTGTAGGCAAATTAGCAGAACTAAAGGAATCAATAGGGATATATTAGGAGTGAAAGGGAATATTATGGGGGTTAATTCATTGAGTCCTGATGTTTATTATTTATTCACTACTTCAACACTTGAAGTAGTGATGATTAAGTTTTTGCCAGATTTGGAAATATTCAACAATTCTTCATTGATAGGTTCACTATAAATATGCAATTCATCTAAGTAGTCGGTAAATTCTATTTTCCATTTTGTACCATATCCTATCTCAAATAATTGGTAGTCGTTCCAATCCAGTTCTACAGAGGTATATTTTTGCGTTGTGTTAACCAGCTGTTTTTCTACCTCATATTCAATGTGAAAATTGATTTTTCCACTTACCCCCACAGGATTGTAAACAGTCTCTACCGTAAAGCAGACTCCTTTACTTGTCTTGTGTTTGTAATACGACCAATCTCTGTTTTTTTTCCCATCCGACCATTCAACTATCAGCTTTGCAGACTCATATAAGACCTCCTCTTTATCATTTTGTGGGATATAGTAGTTTTCAGAGATGTACTTATTTGAAGAATGTTGAACAAAAGTCCTAGTCTTAAGAGTTTCTTTTTTATTGACTTCTGAAGTCTGCTGATAGGTCAAGTAGATACTACCTGGACTGCTGGGCAGCAAATTGAAGGGAAGTGTATAACGGACTTTTCGGGAAAGCAAAGTATCCTCTGATTTTTGAGGAACTGCCAGATCCAAATTTAAATAGAACATCCCCATTTTTTTACGGTAAGCTGTAAAGTATTCCAAAGGAAGTTGAAAACGTATCAAGTCGGATTTCTTCTCCAGAGGCATAATCGTTACTATACTGTTTCGGTAAGAGGTAATTCCCTGATTCGATAGGCTCGGAATAGAAGTAGTCAATACGATAGAGGCATGAAAATCTTCTTCTTGTACATCTATAAAATTTCCTTGCAGATTAATATCCACAGATTTGCCAACCAATAATAATTTAAACGGAAAAACTTTTTCAATATTGGGCAATTTTGTATCTCTGCGTTTGTAAAAAGATAATTCTGAAATCTGACGTTTTATATCTTCTGAATCTAAAAAAAAACGCCCGCTATATTGATTGACAATATCATTTAAAGAAACCAATATAGACAATACGTCTACAGGAGTCTCCCCTATTTCTTCATCTAAGTAATTCATCAGATTCACCTTTGCATTGCCCAACGCTAATGCAAGCGGCATGACCAACTCCATTTGTTGATTTCTCAAGTTTTCTTTTGTCACCTTTGAAGTAAGCTGATCAATAAAAGACTCTACTGATACATTTGAAGGAATTTGTGCTGAAACATCTACAGAATAGAGACAAAAAGATAAGCTGATGTATAGTAAGAGTCTTTTCATTAAACAATGATTTGTATTTTTACGTAAATATAGTCTTTGCTTTTTATTTTTCAAAAATACTTTCTGAACCAAACTGTTTCATGAAAAAAAATGCACCTATTGCTGCAAAACTTTGCCTTGATTTGGGGAATACTCGAATCAAGGCAGCCGTATTTGAAGGAAATGAACTGGTTTTTCTTCAAACTTATAATAAACTAAGTTCTGAACAATTAATAAATTTAGTGAGTCAACAACATATAACGCACAGTATCATATCATCAGTTCGCAATCACCCTTCCTACTTCAATGAAGTATTGCAAAAAGAATCCAAAACTTTTATTGAATTGTCACATCTGACCCCAATTCCAATTCAAAACAACTATGCAACTCCTCACACACTCGGAAAAGACCGTTTGGCGGCCGTTGTAGGAGCAATAACTCTGCATCCACATAACCCTGTATTAGTGATAGATGCAGGCACCTGCATTACCTTCGATTTTATTGATGCACAACATACTTATCAAGGAGGCAGCATTTCGATGGGAATTGAGATGCGTTTTCGAGCCTTAAATACTTTCACCGATCAGCTACCTCTCATCGAAAGACAGCCCATAGGCAACCTAATTGGCAATGATACTCGTCAATCCATTTTGAATGGAGTCATTGGCGGCACAATTGCAGAACTAGACGGATTCATCGGACACTATTGCAGCCAATATCCAGCGCTTATTGTACTAATTACGGGCGGAGATGCTCGTTTCTTTGAAAGTAAGCTGAAAAGTAAGATATTTGCACGCCCAAATTTGGTGCTGCTTGGACTGAATAAAATCCTTGATTATAATGTTGCAGAAGATTCGAAATAGTTTGTTAATTGCGTCCTTTATTTTATTGGCCTTTCCTTCAATTGGTTACGCACAAATAGATGTAGAAAATGCCAACTCCCCCTATTCCAGTATCGGAATAGGAAATGTTCCCAATTCGGGGTTTGCCATGAATCGCTCGTTGGGCGGTATCACAACAGCCTTCATTTCTCCCGTCAATATCAATTACCACAACCCCGCATCTTATGCCTCTATAAGGTTGACTACCTTAGAAACAGCTCTTGACGCTAAAAATAGTTGGCTCAAACAAAACGAACTAGCACAGTCTTCAGGTGATGCTTCTCTGGGTTATGCAGCATTGGCTTTTCCTGTTAGCAATTACGGTGGCTTGAGTGTAGGTATTTTGCCTTTTAGTAAGACTCATTACGACGTAACAGAAACGGTTGACAACGAACTCTTAGGAGGCACACAAGATTATCGTTTCATCGGTGATGGTCAGACCCACCAATTCTATTTAGGCACTGCCTTCAAAGTCCGCTTCAACAAAACCCAAGTTTCTATTGGAGCAAATGGAGCCTTCTTATTTGGCGCACTTAGCAAGGAAGTTCGAGTAAATTTCCCTGAATTGACCAATGCTTTTACCACTCGACGAACAGAAACCTTAAACTTTCGTGGTTTTACTTGGAATACAGGATTGCTAATCACCCAACCTTTGAAAGGAGATGAAAGTTTTGTTACTATTGGCTTGAGTGCTCGTCCAAAAATAGGAACACATGCTGAACGGGATATTGTTTGGGATAGAATTGTAGAAAGCAACAATTTGGTGGCCGTTGTAGACACCCTTAAGCTTACAGGCGTAATAGATGGGGATATTGACCTACCTTCTTTGTTTAGTGTTGGAGTCATGTATTCTAATAAAAACAGCTTCTTGATTGGTGCAGACATCAGCTTTGAAAATTGGGAAGATTTTAGAGATTTTGGAGAAGCCAACACAGCTATGGTCAATGCTACAAAATTTTCATTGGGAGTAGGTTTTGTTCCTTCACCCAAAAATTTAGGACGTTCTTTTGGAGATTACTTTAGTAGGGTTCACTACCGATTTGGAGGACGCTACAATACTGGCAACCTCATGATAGAAGGCAATCGCATCACAGAATTTGCAGTCACAACAGGTTTAGGCTTGCCTCTCAGAAGAAGCGCTGTTGGAAGTAGTGGTACATTAAACCTTTCATTTGAAGTGGGTCAAAGAGGAAGTATAGATAATAATCTAATTCGTGAAACCTTTTTAAACACTACAATTGGCATATCCCTAAACGATATTTGGTTTATAAAACGAAAGTTCAACTAAACTTTCTTGACATAAAAATGTCCAAATAATACCCTTCAACACTTAACAAGTCACAATTTTTAGTGTTATCTTTACACTCTTATGACTCTGCTCATAGCAAACCCTGCTCATTTTTATTGAAAGCCTAACTTAGTTTACCCCTAATCATCAAGTATTCTTTTATTAAGAACACAATCATTCTATATAATCATCAAATTAAAAAACAGAGGACCTATGCAAAGAATCATGCAAGTCAAATGGATAATGTTATTAGCTATCGTATTGGTAGGACTGACCAGTACAGACTGTTTTGCTCAAAAAAAGAAAAAGAAAAAAAGCAAAAACAAAACAGAAAAAGTAGAAAAGAAAACTACTCCCGAACAGACCCTAGATACATCTGAATCGGATGCTTTACTATCAGAAGATGGTGATTTGTGGGGTCCAGATAGTGCTGCAACGGTAAGAAACTACTCCTTGTATCGTGAGTTTTTCAAACAAAAGTCTTATGATGATGCGCTTCCTTATTGGAGAGAAGTAATCAAAAATGCACCTGCGGCCAGAAAAACACCTTACTTGGACGGAGAAGATATGTATATAGCTAAGCTAGAAGCCCTATATACAACTGTGTGCAAGGATGGCACAGAGTTGGAAGGCTGGAAACGAAGCAGTGAATGTAGAGACAATGATGGCTTTCAAGAATACAAAATAGCTGATCAAGCAAAGGCAGATGCTTACATGGATTCGATTGACCAACTATACAGCAAACGAATTGAGCATTTTGGTGAAGAAGGCTATATTTGGGCTTTGCGTTCTCGTTTATTGAACAACTATAAGCCTGATATGGAAGATAGTATCTACCAATTGCGTGCAAAATCTATTGAGATTGATGCTGAGAGTGCTATGTACGACATTGTTTACTATCAATACAAAGATGTGGTAAACATGTTCAAAGACAAAAAAATTGATGCGGACAAATTCAACGAACTATACGATGAATTATACGGCATCATGGAACACAATGCAGAGAACCACGAGGAAGAAAGAATTGCCGAGCAGTATGCTAAGTATGGTGAAAAAATGGAAGACTGGAGAGAGAGATACGAAGAAGCAATGGATACCAAAAGAGCCAATGCTGCAACGGATTGCCCGACTGTAAAAGAAGTTTGGGGTGGAAAATATAGAGAGAATCCAAATGACATGAAAATGGTCAAAACGGTTTATTCTAAATTGAAGAGAAGCAGATGTACCAGCGATCCTTTGTTTATGGAATTGATGCTCAAAATGTATGAGTTAGAACCTAAAGGTTCACTTGCGAGATACATTGCAGTTCAATACCAAAAGAAAAAGGACTACGAGACTGCTATGACTTGGTACAAAAAATCATTGGACACAGAAACGGACATCACCAAAAATGCCTCTACTTATTTGAAGTTGGCTAAAATGGAGCAAATCAAAGGAAATTATTCTCAAGCTCGTAACTATGCTCGAGATGCTGCTAAAATGCGTGCAGGTTGGGGAGATCCTTATATCTTGATTGGTAACTTGTATGCGAGTAGTGTGAATAAAGTAAGCGATGGCTTGGGTGGACGTTCTGTATATTGGGCGGCTGTTGATATGTATGCCAAAGCCAAAGAAATTGACCCTGCAGCGGCTTCTGAAGCTCAACAAAAAATCAATAAATTTGCAGGTGCATTTCCTAGCAAAGAAGATGTATTCTTGAAATTACAAAAATCTCCTGGTTCATCTTTTGTAGTTGGTGGTTGGATTCAACAACGTACAACAATCAGATAATTTAGTAATTATTGACTACTAATTGGTCATAGACGAAAGCACAGATATTACCTTCAATGTCTGTGCTTTTTTATTTGTATTTGCCAACTAAAAGAGCCATAATTGCGTTTTTTTAACACGGCTAATCAACAACATTTGTGATTCATCAGATGAAGGCATCTATCTATGAAACCTTCAATCAATGAATAAGAAAAACATATTTTTATGCCCTTCAAACCTTCACTTCAAATCCATAAAACCCTTCAATACCTCATTATCAGCCTCTTGTTTGTGGGCTGCCAAAACAGTATAGAAGAAATCAACGACCTGACTGAACAAATGCAACCCGATGTGGAAACGGTTTGTGATGTTGAAATCCTATACAGTGAAGAAGGTAAAATGCGAGTACAATTGGAAGGGCCTCTCCTACTACGCCACAAAACCAAAGAACCTTTTACGGAGTTTCCTGGGGGAGTGACTGTCACTTTTTTTGAACAATCACTGAAACCTACCAGTAAACTAACTGCGAAATACGCCATTCGCCGAGAAAAAGACAGTGAAACCGTAGTACGAGACAGCGTGATTTGGTACAATATTTATAAAAAAGAACAGCTCGAAACGGAGGAGTTGATATGGAACGAAAAAACCAATAAGATTTCTTCAGACAAGTTTGTAAAAATCACTACCGAAACGGAAAGCATTTTTGGCGAAGGTTTTGAAGCCGACCAAAATTTCACCTCCTACAAAATCAAAAAAATTCATGGGCAAGTCCGAATCAAAAAATGATAACAAAGTCATCGGAGTAAATGCCCGTTTCCTCCTCAAAGACTTGGAAGGCATTGGTAGGTTCACCGCCGAAATATTGAAGCGCATCACCACCCAACATCCCGATTATCAATTCGTTTTCTTTTTTGATCGCCCTTACGAAAAAAAATATTTGTTCTCCGACAACATTATTCCCGTTGTCCTCTCTCCACCTGCAAGGCATCCTTTTTTATGGTATATATGGTTTGAATGGGCGATTGTACGAGCATTGAAACAATACAAAGCCGATGTATTTTTGACCACAGATGGATATGCTTCCTTACGGACCAATGTACCGACTGTATTGGTAATACACGACCTTGCTTTTGAGCATTTTCCCGAACAAATCCCCTTTCTACCCTGTCGTTTTTTGCAGCACTTCTCCCCAAAATATGCCCAAAAAGCGAAGCGCATTTGCACTGTTTCGCAATACAGCAAACAGGATTTGGTAGAACGATATGGCATCTCTCCGTCAAAAATTTCCGTCACCTCCAATGCTGCAAGTCCTATTTTTCAGCCCATTGAAAATGAGAAAAGAAAAAAAGCCATCCAACTGCAATATGCTAACGGAGAAGAATATTTTCTTTTTGTAGGAGCGATTCATCCTCGAAAAAACTTATCAAACTTACTTTCTGCTTTTGAAGACTTCAAAACAAAAACCAACGCTCCTACCCTCCTCCTCATTGCAGGAAGAAAAGCTTGGAACAGTGATAAGGCATTGGAAGTCTATGAAAATATGACATTTCAACAGGATGTTATTTTTCTTGGCAGATTGGACTTGTCGGTGCTGATTGAAGTAATCGGCTCGGCTTTGGCACTTACCTTTCCTTCTGTTTTTGAAGGTTTTGGACTTCCGATATTGGAAGCGATGCACTGTGATGTTCCTGTTATTACCTCTCGTGTTTCTTCGATGCCCGAAGTAGCAGGAGAGGCTGCTTTGTTGGTGAATCCTTTTGAAGTAGAAAGCATTGCCGCAGCTCTATGTCAAATGTATGAACAGCCCAAACTCCGTCAAAAATTGATTGAAAAAGGGCGATTGCAACGTTTAAAATTCAGTTGGCAACATAGTGCGGATGAATTGTGGAGGCAAATTTTGAAGGTCAATAGATAATATTTTTAAAAAAAACTTTGAAAAACTTGGTTAGTTAGAACATGATGTGATTGACTTTCTTAGAAGATACTTTGCTCCTGTCAAGAGAATCACACTCATGACATCCTAAAAATAGGTCCCATTGAATTGAACTACCCGATTAAACACTTCCTTTTTATTGAAGTCTAAGAGTAATACCTATGCTTCCCTCCCACTTTTTATCATTTCTTCAAAAATTGAAATTGTATGAAACAATTTATTGGTTTACTATCGTTTATCGCTTTGATGACATTGGGACAGGCTACGCTATTTGCACAAGGGCAACCGCATTGGGTCTTGGAAAAAAAGGCAAAAAAAGAGGCTTACAAAAAGGACTATAAAGAAGACAAGGACTACTACAAAGAAAAAATGAAAGCACACAAAGAGGTACACAAAAAACATAATCACAAACACCACAATGGGCAACAGGCTAAAGATGTTCGTCAGGTTCGTAAATGGGATAAGTCCAAAGGAAAAAGCCGAGGAACAGGTGAATACGGACGAGGTAGAAAATGCGGCAATGAGGGTTCTTATGGTCAAGGTGGCACAGATAGGACAAATAGAGGAACAAATACGAACAGAGAAATCGAAAATCGAAGAGGAAATACCAATACGACTACTCCCTATCCAAGAACAACTTCCCCTACAAATGAAAAGGTGAAAGTTGTAACCAAACCCACAACTCCTACTAGCACCAAACCCAGAATGATTGTCCGTCCTCAACCGACGACCACACCTACTACGACTCCAACTACCTCTCCTACCGATGGCGGATTGAAGGGTAGAAGGGCTTTTAATTAAATCAACACCAAAATTCAAATTCAAGGAATATACTAAACAGTAGAAGCAATTGAACTTGAACCAAAAGAAGGCTAAATTTTCTTCAAAATAGAAGAAGATTTAGCCTTTTTATATTTTACAAAATGGTAAAAATCTAAATTTAGCAGGCTCTTTGTCACCAACCGACTACAAACTAACGGCTCGCTTATTCTGCAATTGCAGCATTATTGCTAATTTTGTGGCATCCAAAAGAAAAATTATTGCGTTTTACCACTTATTAAAAAAGAAAAAATAACTCATCGACCAATATTCCCCTTTTGAAAGGGGATGGGGTATGTTAGCAAAAGAAAACGAAGAGTTATTTTTTTACCCTTACTTAGAAAATTACTTGTTTCCAAACACTAAAAAAGATATATGTTGACATATAAAAAAATAATCATTGCCGTTGTCGTTGCCTGTCTGGGATTTGTTGCTGCTTGTGAAGTAGATGTTCCAAGTGTACCCGTGAGTAGTGCCGAGCAAATTCAAGCCTATTTGACAGCAAACAATTTATCAACTGTTGCCCAAGAAACCGAATCGGGCTTGCACTACATCATTGAAGAAGAAGGTGTTGGTCCTCATCCGACTACTTCTTCTGTCGTAACAGTTCATTATCGAGGTACTTTGGCGGACGGAACTGTTTTTGATTCTTCTTATGAGCGTGGACAGCCTTCTTCTTTCGGCTTAGGCTCGGTGATTTCGGGATGGAGTGAAGGGATGTTGCTTTTCAAAAGAGGAGGAAGCGGCAAGCTCATTATTCCCTATGAGTTGGCTTATGGAAGTTCGGGCAATGGTGACATTCCTCCCAATACCATCATCATTTTTGACATAGAGTTGTTCGACTTTTCCAAATAAACTGTTACTACCTTTGTTGAACTAATCAAGTATTTATTAGACACGTATACTGTATTTCTGTAAAAAAAAATGACAGATGAAAGACACTTTAAAAAGACTATTTAAACCTTTTATTAAAAATAATTTAACCTGGAAACTGTTAAAACCTTTTGCTTCGTTAGGTAGTTTTATGAAGTATGAGCGAACAGTTATTGAGAGTAAAGGTGTTTTCGACCATTTATTTAATGATTCAATAGTACAAAATGGTCCCTTCAAAAACATGGCTTATCCTTCCTTGAATTTTAAAGCAGATTTATTTTATCCCAAATTGATTGGGAGTTACGAAAGTGAGATTCAAAGTCATGTAGATAAATTGTGTAAACAGAACTATTCAGAAATCATAAATATTGGTTGTGCAGAGGGCTATTATGCTGTGGGTATGGCAATGAGAATGTCCAATACTAAAGTTTATGCTTATGATATCAGTGAGGAAGAGCAGCGTATGTGTCGAGAAATGGCAGAATTGAACAAAGTAAAAGATAGGGTTATTATTGGTGGAGAATATACGGCCTCAGACTTGAAGAATAGAAAATTTGTAGGAAAGACTTTGATTATGTGTGATTGTGAAGGTGCAGAAAAGAACCTGTTTACCCCACAAAACATCCATAACTTAAGACATTGTGATTTTTTAATTGAAATGCACGATTTATTTGATATAACAATTTCAACTTACCTTACAAATCTACTGAAAGATACACATGTTCTTGAATTTGTGAAAAGTATAGATACTATCGAAAAAGCAAAAACGTATGACTATCCCATTGCAGAAGGACTGAGTTTACAGCAAAAAAAAGAGTTGTATAGTGAAAATAGAGAAAGTATCATGGAATGGGTAATTGCTTGGGCTAAGGAAAATAAAGAATAGCTTTTTTTCCATTCCTAAATAATTATTAAAGGCTTAAGTTCATTCACATCTCCTCTTTTGTTAGTATAAAGTATGCTATTTTTTACACCTAAACTTTTAGTACCTTTGCCAACATAAGTAACTAATAAAAAAACATTTTTTTTTATGGAGGAATTGATTCGCATACTACTCAAATGGTTGAAACCCATTATAATAGTATGTGTTATTACTGCTGTTGGAAGTGCTGCTATATCATTGATGCTTCCTAACTATTATATGTCGACTACCATTTTTCAACCTGCCAACCCTCATTATATGGAACCCAAGAGTTTGTATGATACGGAAGCGGGAGGTCAAACAGTATATTTATTTGGAGGTCCTAATGATGTATATCGTTTATTGACTCTTGCAGAGTCCAGAGAGTTACAAGATTATGTCATAGAAAAATATGACTTGTATGATTATTGGGAAATAGAGAAGGATGCCAAGTTTGCGGAGTTCAAAATCAGAGAACGATTTAACAAATACATCAAAACCTACCAAACACCAAACGGTATGATGCAGTCAGAGGTATCCGATACTGACCCTCAATTAGCAGCTACCATCTGCAATGATATTATTGGTTATTTAGACGTAATGAATAAAAGGGTAGTTACAGAAAAAATGAAAGATAAGTTGGCGTATTTTGAAAAAGATCAAATTCGGCTAAGGGATAAGGTACAGATGTTCAAAGATAGTTTGGTTCAAATCATCCAAATTACTCCTGATGATACGCTTACACAGAACCTCTTGGAAAAATTGATGGAAACAGCAATGGGACAATACAATGTTTCCAACATGATTTACGAACAACAATCTAAGGCACTTTCGCAAGAATATTCTACGCTTTACATCATGGAATCTGCTGTTCCTGCTACTCGAAAATCCAGCCCTAAGCGTTCTTTAATTGTCTTGACTGCCCTATTGATAAGCCTGGGAGTGATGGTATTCGTAGCAGTTTTCATTGAGAAGTTTCGAGAATTGAAGTTTAACAAAGAGTAAAATCCCTTTGATTTGAAATCTCCTTTACATCCATCTGCTATTCAGCAAATTTCGCCGATTTACCTATTTTCAGGTTTTGCGACTCTAACGCTTTTATGCGTATTTGGAGCAGTTGCATTGGAGTTATCGGCTTTGTATATTCTGCCTTGTGCCGTATTGCTTTTGCTGTTTATGTTGGTCGACTTGAAGAAGATTTTCTTGCTGTTGATATTCTTGATGCCTTTTTCTATTGAAATCAACTTAGGAGCTATTTCGACAGACTTCCCAACCGAACCTTTGATGGTTCTGTTGATGTTCGCAGCCTTTCTATATTTTCGAATGCATCCACATTCGCTTTCCAAACAATTTACCCGACATCCTGTAGTCCTTCTACTTTTTTTGCATTTGGCTTGGATAGGCATTGCAGCCGTTTATTCAATGGTATTTTTGGTGTCTTTCAAGTTTTTCCTCGCCAAGCTATGGTATGTTACGGTCTACATTTTTTTGACAGGTTTGTTTATCAAAGACGAACACGACTTCAAACCTATATTTTGGCTGATACTTGTTCCACTTACCTTTATTACCATTCGAGCCATTTATTTGCATTGGACTTTTGATTTTGGTTTTAGAGAAGTCAACAAAACAATGGTGCCTTTCTTCCGAAACCATGTGAACTATGCCGTTTTCTTGGTGCTGTTTTTACCTTACATTTGGTTTGCTCGCCGATGGGTCAAAAAAGGGAGTTTGGTCAGCTTATTTTTGCACATTGCATTGATTGTCAATTTAGCGGGGATATGGTTTGCATACACTCGTGCTGCTTATGCTTCTATCTTGTTGATTCCCGTCTTTTACTATATTTTCAAATATCGCTTATCGGCATGGCTCGGCATCCTCGGAATCTTTGTAGTAACATTATCCATCATTTACTATTCACAAGACTATCGCTTTCTGCAATTTGCACCTGATTTTGAAACCACCGTTTACCATCACAGCTTTGATTCTCACCTTTCAGCTACTTTTGCAGGGAAAGATGTGTCCTTTATGGAGCGTGTTCACCGATGGATTGCTGCTGTCAATATGAGTCAAGACAACTTTTGGACAGGATTTGGACCTGGCAATTTTTACCAATTCTACAAAAATTATACGATTGGTGACTTTCAGACTTATGTGAGCGATAACCCTGAAAAATCGGGCGTTCACAACTATTTTCTGATGATTTTGGCAGAACAGGGAATCATTGGTTTGATGATTTTCATAGCATTTGTGTTGGCACTTTTTATTACAGGCGAAAACATTTATCACGCTGCCACTGACCCCAATCAAAAGATTTTTATTATGGTCATTTTGATGTCTTTGGCTTTTGTGATTCTCAATTCTTTTGTGTCGGATTTGTTGGAAGCAGATAAGCTTGGGCCCATGTTTTTTATGAGTGTTGCGCTGTTGCTGAATCAAGGAATTTTGGTTCAGAATGTAGAAACGCAGTCAGATAGCAACCTTATTTCACCTGCAATGACCACTCAAACCGCACTGCCAGATAACGAATAACCATCACAACCGACATTGCTGCCAACAAATTGTAGATACTTCCTTTGAAACAATACTCCAGCAAAAGAAAAACCAAACCGCCTGCCATACAAGCACTTGCATAAATCTCTTTTCTAAAAATCAAAGGAACTTGATTGGATAAGACATCCCTTAATACACCTCCAAATGTAGCTGAAATGATGCCCATCAACAAGGCAATTGGAGGAGCCAAACCTACTCCTAATGTTTTTTGCAGCCCCAGAATGGTAAACAAGCCAATTCCAATTGTATCAAACAAAAACATGCTTCGGCGCAACTTTAGAATGTAGTTTTTGAATAGATAGCAAAGCGGCAATGCTGCTAAAATTATGAATAAATAATTCAAATCGGTCATCCATCCCACAGGTGTTGAGCCAATCATCATATCTCTTAATGTTCCGCCACCAACTGCCGTCGTAAGACCCAATATAAAAGCTCCTACCAAATCAAATTTCTTGTCAATGGCAGCTAAAACGCCACTAATAGCAAATACTAAAGTTCCAATAAGGTCAATAGTGTATATCCAATTCATTCACATCGTTTTTGTGTGGAAGTAAGCTACCATTTTCCCTGCAACCAAAACCCAATCCACAAAGCCATCAAACAGATTGCCAAACTCAATCCCACATTGACCACTGCATGAGCCGTATTTCCGTTTTGAAGTAGCGTAAAAGTTTCGAGGCTGAAAGTAGAAAAAGTACTGAATCCGCCACAAAACCCAATCGCAAAAAAGGGCTTGAAGGTGTGGTGTAAATCATTGCCTTTCTCAATTAGCAAGGCTACAACGAAACCTAAGACAATGCAACTCAAAAAGTTGGCGGCAATGGTACCAATAGGTAGCAAGGTAGCAGGATGACCGTTCCATTTCGACAAGGCAAAACGACAAAGACTACCGAAACCGCCTCCGAGGAATATGGCGAGGTATTGAAGCATAGGATACAGTTAAAATTGAAGGACTAAAGATATGAGAAACGATTTGGAATCAAAATACTAATTGTATTTTCGTTTTTTTATTACTCTACAAAACCACTCATTTATGACCTTAGATTTTGTAAATATCCTTGGCATCATTGGCGTAACCTCCATATTAAGTGCCTATTTCCTCCATCTTTTTTGGAATCTCTCAACAGATGGCTACCCCTACTTAGTGATGAACTTTGTGGGCGCAAGTTTGGCGTGTATTTCATCAGTATTAATTGATTATCTACCTTTTGTGATATTGGAAGGCACTTGGGCAGCGGTTTCATTGGTCGCTTTGGTGAGAAAGATTAGAAATTAAACTATTGATCTCACAAAAAAGCGGCAAACACCTCAAAAGATGTTTACCGCTTCTTAAAACACTGTATATTTTCGTCAAACCTCTGTGTGTCAGTGATTTTGTATTCAATTTTCCTCGCTTCAACTGTTGTCAAGGTCTTTGACCGTTGACAAAGTTTCCACTAAAATCACTCCAAAACCACCTTCCGACTCACCGACACGCCATCGTAGTCCAACTTCAAAAAGTAAATTCCCTGCTGCAATTCCCGCACATCCAATTGAAGATTCCGCCCAAAAACGACTTCTTCTTTCTCCAAATTTATCACCAAACGCCCCGTCAAATCGAAGAATTGAAGTGAGCGCACTTTTTGAAGGTCAGGAACACGCACTTGTAGATATTCTTTTGCAGGAATGGGAAAGACTTCAATGGATTGCTGAATTATTTCATCGTGAATATCCGTCACAATCACTGTATCTGCCGTGGGAAAAACGGGCATTTCTGTTTGGTTGGCACTAATCGCTCGAACATTGCTGATGATAACCACCAAATCTTGTTGGGCTGACTTCAAGCCTGCAATGTTGTCAATGATGCCCGACAAAGTACCAATCGTGCCATAACCCGTTTGGTTCATGAGGTCAATTCGGGTAATCGCTACATCAATCGTTCCCTCCTCTCCAAAAGGCTGCGATAGGGTAATGATGTTTTCGTCCTCTGTTCCCAACCAACAATCTTCAAAAGTCACTGCTACGCTTTCGGGGTCAATCAATTCGCTGTCGAAATTCACTGTAAACGCAATACCATAAACATCCGTTGCAGGGATTTCGAGCGTTCCCAAAATAATCGGTGCGGTTAAATTGTCGCCTTGATTCATGTCGCCATCAGGTAGTTCCACATACAAGGGCGCATCTTCAGCAGTTCCGCTTTTGCCGCCATTTTTTGCATGGGTTTTACCATAGTTTTGAATGATTCCTTCCAAGTCGTCCAGCAGAATCTCCCCATCTCCATTACAGTCAGCGTATTTATGGTTTACTCCATCTGCAAATTCACCTGTCCAATCA
This sequence comes from Bacteroidia bacterium, assembly GCA_030427245.1. GTDB lineage: Bacteria > Bacteroidota > Bacteroidia > Chitinophagales > UBA2359 > JAUHXA01. Next base: position 69,321 of record JAUHXA010000033.1, read on the forward strand.
TCCGATGCTTGTCCTATCCACGCTAAAGTTGGATTCATTCGAGGACTGCCCGTATTGTTGTAGGCCACACCAATCTGCAATAGATCAAAATTGTTGGCAATGCCATCGTTGTTGGTATCGCCAGGCCAAACGCCATTGTTATCCGATGTTTGATAACACAAGTTATCTATCTGAAGTCCATCGCCTCCGATTATCAATTTTTGGATAGCTCCTGTGATGGTGACGAATTGGTTAAACGTACCGCTTACTACTATTTCGTAGCCATCAGGTAGGCTTATCGTTACCAAATCTGTTGTTTCTATGGTAGGAAAATCATTGATTTTCAGATTGATGAGTACATCCTCAGCGTTCACTGAATGATTAAAAGATACTTGCCCGACCGTTCCTTCTACTGCTTCAAAATCAAAGCCTGCGCTTCCATTGAAGAACAGAAGGCTTCCCTGACCTGTACTTTCAGTTGGGTCAAAACCAATAGCCGAATAGTTGGTTGGATTTCCTCCAATTTGATAGACTTCAAGAGTCAATGGGATGCCATTGTAGTTAAAAATGGTTTCTCCAAACTCAGTATTGTTATTGTAAAAGTAAGGCACTGTTTGGGTTAGATAGAAATTGTCAAAATCCAAACAAGCGTTTGTGGGTGGAGAGAGAGGTACTTCATTGAAACACAGATTGTCTATCCAAAATTCTCCTCCTCCAATGGCGAAACTTTCGATATTACCCTTCAAGGCAATAAATCCGTTTGAAGTAGCCTCATTGAAGTTCACCGTCATTGTCACTCCATCTGCAATCGTGCTGGGCATATCCGTAAAGTTATTCGCCACTTGCAATGTTTCACCATTTACCTGCAAATTAACCGTCGAACCACCCCAAACATAGTCTATTTGAAGCTGCTGGACTTGCCCTTCCAATTTTCCGAAATCAAAGTGCAGATTGGTCGCATTTAGGTAAATAAACTGCCCACTGTCGAATAAAATTTGAGGTTCTCCAACAGTGCTTGCGGACTCTATTATATCCATTGAAGGGTCTTCCCAAATACTTCCGTCAAAATCAAACTCTTCAAAATAAGCTTCTACTCCATCTTCTGCAAAAACAAAATCACCCGCCGAGTACGAATTATTGAAGCCATAATAAACAGGCATTAATCCCTCAAAAGATAGGCAATAACCCCATTCATTCTGCAAAGTGGCTTTGTTGGTTTCGTAGCAAAAAAGGCTCATATTGGTTTCGACTCCTCCAATCGTCAAATGCTCAATCTCACCTGTCAAGGTCACCATTTGAGGCAATTCTCCTGTCACAATTAGGCTCACATTTGGTGCAATGCTTGTCACATCCCGAATGTCATGTGCGATAACCAAAGGTTCGTCATTCACCTGTATATTGATGGGAGTAGGGAGGTTTCCCGATTCTGACCATGCAAAACGCACTTGATTGACCGATTCTTCTAGTGCCGTAAAGTCAAAATGTAGAGCATTGGTAAGGTATATGTTCGTTCCTGTGAGATAAGGCGAGCCATCTGGAAGGGTGTCGGAGACAATAAAATCATTGAGCCAAAAACTTCCGCTTTCGCTATAATTGGGTTGTCCATAAACGGGGATTCCATCGAGATTGAATAAAAAATCGCCTTGATTGTAGCTTATGGTTGCATTGTCGAGTTCATCGAATAGATTGCAGTAATTGGCTGCTCCTTCGGTGATTTCCAAGCAATCGTAGTCAAACAAAATACTCGATAATCTCACTCCACAAGCCAATACTTCAAAGTGTGATGCCTCATTGAGCAAAGTAGTATCCTCGACGACCAAAGTTGTACTTGTAGTGGGGTAGAGCGTTTGGAGGAAGGTATTTCCAATAAAAAATCGCACTTCTACATCAGCTTCTCCAATAGTGTCTAAAAAAAGGAAAGAAAGTCGCTTGGTGCGAATAGGTTTGCCATCTACTCGTAAGACGCTGTTTTCCAAGAACAGACCGTCTTCGGTACTTAGAATCGTGCAAGAGGCAGCCGTACTGTTGCAGGTGTATTCATCGGCATCTACTTCTTCCAAATAAAAGTGAATGAGTTGGTTGTTTTCTGTCCAAGTCGTTCCGCATCCATCGGGAACGATTCCTGCATCTGTAAAATCAATGAGCGTATGACATTGAGCTTGAAGGGAAGTCGAAGAAAAGATTGTCCATAAGAAAGCTATCGAAATCAGATATTGGAGTTTGAAAATCGTTTTCATAAATTGTATATTTTGAGTATTTTAAATTAAATCTTTGCAGTAAAACATGGATTTTTTGCAAATCCAATTGTTCTTAGAACCTTTATTTGAGTTCCGATGCTACAAAGATGCCTCAAAATACCTGTGTGTGAAAAGACTTTTGAATCAAAAAATTGGATTTTTTTCAACACTTATTTTTATTATATTCATGACTTTCAATATTTTAAACCAAATAATTGTATTGAAAAATTAGATTTTGTTTCAGTAAAATTCATAAAAAGGTAGGCAATAGTGTTTAGATATAGTTTGTTTGGGCGGAAGGTTTAAATATAGAGACAAAAATGGCAACTAATAATACAAAGGCACATCCTACAGCCGCCCATTGAAGTAAGGGAATGGTATCCCAATGTTTAACGGCAATCCCAATAAGTCCCCAAAAACCGATTCCTGCAAATACCCTCATCTTTCTCATTTCAAGCATCATTAAGTTAATACCAGTGGCAACCAACATCATAATGACTGCCCAAGTAGATTCGCTGAAAAATAGTGTCCACTCTATTTTGGCAAAATAAGCTGCAAAATTGGCAATTGTAGCGATGGTAATCCATCCACTGTAAATAGAAATTGGAAACCACACCGACCGCCTAATAGAAGTCGAGGCTGTTCCTTGTTCCATGTTGAGTTTTATGATAATTCTCAACAAGGAAACCAATATCAATACGATGATAAACACCGTAATCCAAGTGACATCCGTTAGCCAAAACCACAGCCATGCTATGGTACCGATATTGGCAATCATCAGCCAAGGTCCTATGTCTAAGATGTAATCACTTTTGGGGGAGGTTGTAGAAAAAAAAGCAGTTTTTACTTGATAAAAACAATGGGCCAATAAGCTCAAAAATATCAAACCCCACATAGAAAAAGCGTAGGCTGCAGGGGTGAATAAGGTAGCATATTTATCACTAAGGGTCGCAACAGTATTCCCATTGACTCCTGTTACATTGCTGATATAACTCCAAAAAATCAAAAGTAGGGTAACGGTTAGGTTTCCAACTGCATAGATTTTTTTTTGGTTGCTCCGATTTTTCATAAGATAGAGGACAGGTAATTTCGTTGTAAAAAGACCAAACACAACATGAATAACAAGAAAACCTTAAAAGGTTCAGAGATATAGCACATTAAAATGTAATTTTAAATATGCAAAACTCCAAATTACTTCAAATACTTCAAACGTTTGATCAAGTGACTATGACTCGTTGGCGACAATTTGCTCATTCTCCTTACCACAACAAGCACAGCGATGTCCAAACTTTGTGTGATTACTTGCACCAAATCTACCCAAAACTGAAAGGAATCAAAGTAGAACGAAAGCAATTGTTTTTGAAGATTTGGGGCAAAAAAATACCTTTCAAACAAAACAAACTCAACATTGTATTCACCTACACTTTGAGCATGACCGAAGATTTTTTGGTGCATGAGCGATTCCGACAAGAAACCGATGCCCAGCACATTCACCTACTCGAACAACTCCGACAACGCCGACAGCAACAACGCTACGAACATCACCTCCAAAAAATCGAAGCCTACTGGAACAATGCTCCCGTTAGAAACCGAGACTACTACCATTTTCAATTTCGATTGGCAGTCGAAAAAGACAGTTATTACAACCAACTTTCGCAACACAATGACCAAAGTATTCAACAAAAACAGGACAGCTTAGATATTTTTTATTTTTCCGAAAAACTGCGAGATGCATGTGAAATGAGTTTGCGCAATCTGCTATTGCAGGTAGATTATTCGGTGCATTTGTTGGATGCCATCTTAAAGGAGATTCGAGAGCATCCCGAAAAATACCAAACGATTCCGTCCATTATGGTTTATTTCCAAATTTACCAGATGATAACCCAACAAGATTCTACCTACTATTTTGAATTGATACAAGTTCTTCAAAAACACCTCACTGCCTTTCCCAAAGAAGAACTTCGCAGCATTTACGCCTATGCTCAAAACCATTGCATTGGTCAAATCAACAAAGGAGAAGGCGCATTTTTGGGAGAATTGTTTGAACTCTACAAAGCCCAATTGAAGAGTGATTTGCTACTCGAAAAAGGCTACTTATCGGAGTGGCACTACAAAAACATCGTGACCGTTGGACTGCGATTGAAGGCTTTTGATTGGGTGGCGGACTTCATTGAGGTCTATAAAGAAAAACTTCCTTCTTCTGCTCGTGAAAATGCTTATCGCTTCAACAAGGCTGCTTATTGTTATGCCATCGAAGAATACGATGAGGTGCTGCAATTGCTACTGACTGTCGAGTATTCCGACATTCGATATAGCCTCGATGCCAAATCTCTGCTGCTTAAAGCCTACTACGATTTGGGCGAAACGGAAACACTTTTTGCGCTTTGTGATGCTTTTCGGCAATACTTGAAGCGCAACAAGGAGATTTCGGATTTTCGCAAGGAGGGTTATTATAACCTATTGAAGTTCATCCAAAAAGCCGCAAAGATTCGAGCGACTAAGCGTTTTGAAGCATCGGAGAAATGGGAAAAGGACGTGGCAAAACTGCGCTTGGAGATTGAATCGACGGAGACAATCTTTAATGTGGGTTGGTTGAAGGGGAGGCTGCAACAAGAGTTTTGGGATTCGGAAGAATAATTTTTGTTTGCGCTTATAGGCGCATAACAGATATTGAGATAAAGACAACCTCCAAAGCCTTTATCTCACACAAAGTACTTATTTTTTAAGCAAAAAGAAGAAATTCACCCTCTAAAGCAACCTTTTCCTCTACCTTCGCACCATCCATAGTAGAAGACCGTCTATGACCGAACAAGCACATCAACAACGACTCATTGAAGCCTGTATTCGTGGTGACAGATCTGCCCAAAATCAATTGTATAACGAACACAAATACAAGATGATGGGAGTGTGTTTACGCTATGCGAAGAACAGAGCCGAAGCAGAAGACATCTTGCAGGATGGATTCTTCAAGGTATTTTGTGACCTGAAACAATTTTCGGGAACAGGACCTTTGGGTGCGTGGATTCGCCGAGTGATAGTCAATACGGCTTTGATGCACGTCCGCAAACACAAAAACAAATTGTTTCCTTCCATAGAATTGGAGAAAGTGGAATATACGCAGGCTTCAGACGAAGACTTGTTCAGTCGTTTTCGGATGCAGGCATTGGTGAAAATGATTCAACAATTGCCCGATGGTTATCGCATGGTCTTCAATATGTATGTCATTGAGGGATATTCACACAAAGAGATTGCCGAGCAATTGAATATTTCGGAAAGTACATCTAAGTCGCAACTATCGAGGGCGAAAATGACGTTAAGAGGTATGTTGGAGAAGCAATTGACTATTTAAAAAAGAATTACATGGACGAAAATCTACATAACGACTCTTTAGAGGACTTTTTTCGCCGCTCCTTGGACGATTTTGGCGACGAACCCTCTGATGATGTCTGGAGTGGTCT
>JAUHXA010000116.1 GCA_030427245.1 Bacteroidia bacterium
GGATTAAAAAAGTATCGCACCGCTTTGGAGGATGAAACCAAAATACACTTATACTTTAAGGTGAGCAAATTGCTTTTTTATATGGGAGATTGGGAAGAATCACTTGAATGGCTGACAAAAATCGACTTTCACGAAAAACAGACGAGTGCGGACGGAGCGATTTGTTATGCCAGAATACTCAAATTGTTGATTTACTACGAATTGGGCGAATCGTATTTTGACTTACTGCAATACGAAATCAAATCTACTCGCCGTTTTCTTCTGAAAAAAGAACGCTTATATCAGGTAGAAGATACCATTTTGAAGTATTTGTATCGTTTAGTCAGCACAAGTGATTTGGATCTAACAGAAGAATTGTATCACAAATTCAAATCCGCTCTTCAATATTTGATGCTGCAAAAATTTGAAGAATCGGCAAGTTCTTACCTCAATTTGATACATTGGTTAGACAGCAAAATGGAAAAAATACCTTTACAAAAAGTAATGATAAGAGACAGAGAAACAAATAAAAAGGTTGAAAAATAAGTTTACACATTTTCAAAGAACCAAACTAAATAATTGGTATTGTAGAGCAAACCAAATACGCCAAAAATCACCCAATTTCAATTGAAAGAACTGTCAATAGATAGACGAATACAGAAAAAAGACTCTTCCAAAAACAGATTACTTCCTTAATGAAGCTTCGCCTGTTCTTACTCTCCCATCACTACTCCAAAACGTCGTTCATCTCCAAAACCTCTCAAATTCCCCTTCACATCCGCAGCAATCGCATTGATTCCTCCAAAAAACATACTTTTCTCTGTCCAAATCACCTTTTGCCAATCCCGAGGCAATTGCAGGTTGGAAAGCAATTCTTCATCAAAGCCCTCTTCGATGTTCAGCTGTAGTCCTTCGAGGTGCAAACGTGGCCTTTGGATGGCTTCTTCCAAAAGCATCTGAAAATCTGTCCAATTCAAAATACTTTGAAGAATCGCAGAACGAATACGATTTGAACCACTCGACCCCAAAACCAAACGAGCCTTTCGGTCTTTGAGGAGCATAGAAGGAGCCATCATTGAAGACATTCGTTGGTTAGGAGTCCACTGGTGAAAGCCTCTGGGGTTTAAGTCCGCTTCACCCAGCATATTGTTCATCATAATTCCCATTTTTGGAACGTAATAACTGTTGCCTGCCCCTGACGAAATCGTAGTGCTTGCCGCATTTCCGTCTTTATCCATCACACTGATATGGGTTGTACTACCTAGCTTATCTGCTTTTTTGTTGATGGATTGTAGGTACGAGCTCAGATGTTCCTTTTGCAGAAAATGCTGGACAATGTTGGGATAGTGGAGGTATTCGTCGAGTGATTTCGAGCGAGAAACATTCATCATTCGCATCACTTTGCTCAATAATTCGATGTATTCTCCGCTCCCCCATTTCATCTTTTGTGGGTCAAAAGACTCCAATAATGCCAAACAAAAACCTATCAGAATTCCCCCTGCGCTTGGCGGTGGATTGGTCACAAATTGGAAATCTCTATATGAAAGCATTAGAGGTTTTCGACGAATGACTTGGTATTCTTTGAAGTCTTGAAGTGTCAAATGTCCTCCCAATTCCTCTGAATCTTTACAAATACGGGCTGCAATTTCACCTTCGTAAAATTCTCTTGGTCCTTCGTTTGCCAATACATACAGGGTATCTGCCAAACCTTCAATGTGTATCCTCTCCCCTTTTTTCTTCAATTGTTCGGATTCTTCTTCAAAGAAAAATTTCTTTCCTTCAATGGATTCGTAGATAATAGGGGAAACCAATTGCAGTAAAATTTCTTGGAAAGGATCTATTACCACTCCTTTTTTTGCCAATTCAATCGCAGGTTCTGCAATGACTTTAAAAGGGATACTTCCTAACTCGGAATGTATTTCATAAAGACCTGCTATGATTCCTGGTGTTGCAGCCGATGCCAAACCAATGTGAAAAATCTGTGAATTGTCTTTGAAGTGAATTTCTGCGGGAAAAAAGTCGAGTAGATTGTCTGTTCGTTTTTGTTGAGGGGTTTGGGTGAAAAAATCATATAGGCGCTGTTGACCATTAGAATGATGTGCCAACAAAAAACCGCCGCCGCCAATCGAAATCGAAGCCGACTCTGTTACACAAGCCGCCAATATTGCTGCCAATGCTGCATCAAAAGCATTTCCTCCTTCCTGCAATATTATCCAAGCAGCTTTAGCCGTTTCCTTATGCCCTGCTGCTACTTTGCCGTATTTTGTATTGTTCATGCCTTATTTTCCTACAAAATTAGTCGAAAACTATTGTGCTACAAGTTTTTTGAAGCACTTCAAAGCCTGCCCACTCTTCAAAGATTCTTCTGCGGTAGCTATTGCATCCTCCATACTCAATTGAGGGCGAGCCGTTTTGATAGCCATTCCTGCATTCGCAAAAACCACGCTGTTTTGTTGAGGTGTTCCTTTTCCTTCCAAAATAGTGTAAAACAATTTTGCAGCTTCTTCAATGGTCGTGCCTCCTGCTAAGTCTATTGGATTCAAGGGTTCTAATCCTAAATCTTTGGCTTCAAGAAGTTGCTCTTTTCCATTGCTAATGGCTTTGAAAGAACCTGTTAGCGAAATTTCATCGTAACCATCCAATGCGTGTAAAATACAAAATCGCTTATCAGTTTTTTGATATAAATAGGCATAGAGTCGAGCCAATTCTAAGCTGAATACTCCCACCAATTGCTGTTGAGGAAAAGCGGGATTGACCATAGGTCCCAGCATATTGAAGAAGGTTTTGACCCCCAATTGTTTGCGGACAGGGGCTACATTTTTCATTGCAGGATGAAAAAACGGCGCATGTAAGAAACAAATGTTTGCTTCATCAACTTTTCGGCGAAGATGGTCTATGTCGTTGGTAAATTTACAACCATGATGTTGCATCACATTGGACGAACCCGAAACGGACGAAACGCCATAGTTACCATGTTTGGCAACTTTCACTCCTGCACCTGCGGTCACAAAACTCGACAAGGTTGAAATATTGAAGGTATCTTTTCCGTCGCCTCCTGTTCCACACAAATCTATGACTTCTCGCCCTTGCATGTCGACAGGAATGCAGAGTTCGAGCATCGCATCCCGAAAACCTTCGAGTTCTTCAACAGTGATGCTTCGCATAATGAAGACGGTCAAAAAACTGGCAATTTGAGGAGGATTGTAATCTCCATTTGCAATATTTGTAAGAATTTCTTTTGCCTCTGATTGGGAGAGTGTTTTATGCTCAAATAGGTGATTGAGAATTGCTTTCATTTAATTTTGGGAATAGTTTGCTGGTTCTACATGTAAACAAAGTCCAGTAAGCAACAGTTTAACAATTCAGCCACCAGCGAAACAATCAGCCGAAGGCGAAATAGTCCACCACCTATCTAAAACAATTTCAAGGTGTAACCCAATCCAATTAAAACTTGCTCTAATTCCAATTGGAAGTTCTCAACTTCGGTTTCAGCAGGGAAAAAACCTTCAGGATTGAAGTTTAATTTTTGATACACAATACGATAGGTAATCAAGCTTTTGGGGCTGACCATCATTTTCAAAGTAAGTCCTCCTCCAATAGCGTATCTTTCTTGAAGTGCAAATATCTTATTTACTTTTCGAGTATCTGCATTGTATTGATTTTCCTTATAGTTGTATCGGGTATATTGAACAAAAGGAGTCAGTGCAATTTTTTCGCCTAAGTTTAGATTGTAGCCAAAGTCTAAGCCATAAGAATATTTATTGTTCGGCAATCGGTCTATATTGGTAAGGGTTTTCTTGGGAGTCTTTAACTCCCCCTTAGTGTCAATAAATTGCATAAAGCTGGTATCTAAAGTTGAGGTATAGTAGTATAGGTTCTCATAAGCTCCCACTAAATTTATTTGGAAATTCTTATAAATATAGCCCATCTCCACTGCAAAACCTCTCGGTATGTAGTTCAGTTCGTACTCTACGTAGGGATAATAGTCCACAGGTGTTTCTAATTGGTATCGCAACTTCCCTGTTCCTACAAATCCATCGATATTTACGTAGAAAGATTTCTTGTTAAACTCTCTGATGTCGAGCAAATCTTGTTTAGATTTGGGTAATTCATCTATGACCATTGTTATTTCTTTATCCTCTTTTTGTGGAACTTCGTGAGATTCTATCCTTATGTTTTCTTGGTACATAGGGTTGAGCAACAGAAAATCGTATTTTTTGGATTTGTCATATTTATCTTTAATCGCTATGGATCGGTATTTCTTATTTGCGTTTGGAAAAACGACGGCCTTTTCGTCCGAAAAATCTCTATCCAAATCCTGGTCGATAAAAAAGGTGGGTATATTTGAATTAGCATCTGCAATAATCATCAATACCAAAGAACCATCTTTGAGTTCTCCATTCGTGATATAGGCTACCGCATAGGTCGTATCCTTTGCCCATTTCATTGGAGGAAGTTTGACCTTGACTTTTTTGGGAATAATCAACCTCAATTGCGGATTGCTTAAGCGAAAATGTCTTAAATCTAAATTTTCCGACTGATATTCATAAAAATAAAACACTACGTTTTGTGAAGAGTAGTCATTGTTCAATGGATAGCCTTGCCAGTATATATTATCTAATGGATAATTTTGTGCCTCCAAAGTGGGGCTTAAAGTAGAAAAAATAATAGCAAACAATAGAACAATAGGGTAGAATTGCTTCATAAGAGAGAAAATTATAACGTGAAAGATGGTATTAAATCTACGAAAAATTTGAAAATTTGGATTAGATCAATACTGAATAAAAACTAAAAGTAGAAATTTATTCACACAAGTTTGGTTTTCTGAATGACCAAATTAAAGTATTTTACAGAAATAACCAATTTTTGAGAGAATGAAAAAAATGCATAAAATTAAAAATAAATATAGCCACCAAATTAAGCAAGCGGCTTATCAGTTGGGTTTTCAATATGTAGGAATTTCTAAGGCGGAGTTTTTAGAGGAGGAAGCTGCGAATTTGGAGGAATGGCTTCAAAGAGGCTATCATGGTAAAATGACTTATATGGAAAATCATTTTGATAAACGCCTTGACCCGACCAAATTGGTAGAAAATGCAAAATCGGTGATTACACTCCTGTACAACTACGAAACTCCAAAAAAACAAGCGGATGAAACTGCTCCAAAAATTTCTAAGTATGCCTATGGCAAAGACTATCACTTTGTCATAAAGGAAAAACTGAGGGAGTTACTTCATTGGATTCAATGCGAAATAGGGGAAGTCAGTGGACGTTGTTTTGTGGATTCTGCTCCCGTTTTAGAACGTGCCTGGGCTGCAAAAAGTGGTTTGGGTTGGATTGGCAAACATTCGCTTTTGATTACTCGAACCGCTGGTTCTTACTTTTTTTTGGCAGAGTTAATTATTGACCTGGAATTGGAGGCGGATGGTCCTATCAAGGATTATTGTGGTACTTGTACTCGCTGTATTGATGCCTGTCCGACAGATGCGATTGTGGACGATAAAATAGTGGATGGGAGCAAGTGTATTTCCTATTTTACGATAGAATTGAAAGAAGAAATTCCAACTTCTATGGCTGGAAAGTTTGACAATTGGATGTTTGGTTGTGATATTTGCCAAGAAGTATGTCCGTGGAACCGCTTTTCCAAGCCACATAAAGAACCTGCATTTGAGCCTCATCCCAATTTGCTGGGAATGAATCGACGGGAATGGCAAGAATTAACAAGAGAGGTTTTTAATGAGATTTTTAGAAAATCGGCTGTAAAACGAACAAAATTTGAAGGATTGAAACGAAATATTCGATTTTTAGATTAAGTTGTAACCTTATGCCTATGTATTGATAATTCTACTTGGGGGACTTAGAGATAGATTTTGTGTGTTGCGTCGGTTGTTTACCCCAAAATGTTACATGTATGCCCCATTTATTAGGGTTTCATGGAAAAAATTAACATATTGATATATTAAGTTTTGTAAATACCACAACAAAGCAATGCGAAAAATTACAAAAGGACAAGTAAAAGTTTATAGAGCACTGCAAAACAGCATTTTGCAACACTTTGTGTTTGGAATTATGGTATTCATTGTCACTTTTTGTGTCTTTGCTATACACGCTTGGCGTACCAACCCCGATTTGCAGTCTCCCTTAGAAAACAATGGTGAAGCCTTTTTAACAATTTTTCGAGAATCTTTTATTTATACATTATTGATGGGCATCCCTGTCTACATAAACTTTTTTTTGGTATACAAAAGAAGTTTACAGCTTTTTTCAGAAAAACGCTATCTAAACGAAAAAGGAATTGAAAATTGGCGTTTTTATGCGTTTCTATTTCTGAGTAGTATCACAGCTCTTCTTTTTGCCTATCCTCTCACCTACATGATTGACACCTTTATAGAAACAATTAGACCTCCTTATTATCACAATTTGATAGTCATTTTGCTGTTGATCATCTGCACAACAGGTGTTTCTTTTGTCAAAGATACGATTGATCGCAGTCGGTATTGGGAGCGAAAGGAACGACAAGAAACTATTGCTAAACGCAAAAGATTGGAACACGAACTATCGTTTATTAAAAAGCAAATACGCCCTCATTTTCTCTTTAATACATTGCAGAATCTTCAAATTTTGGCAAAACAAAAATCAGATATATTGCCCGATTTAATGGAGAAGTTATCCAAACTACTGCGTTATCTACTTTATCGTACCAACGAAAAAATGGTGCCTTTGGAGCAAGAGTTGGATTTCATTCGCTCTTATGTTGAATTAGAGAAAATTCAATTGAGTTCTTCCACCGATTTTTGTTTTGAAGTAATCGGTAGTGAAAAAAGTGGGCAAATCATTGCGCCTATGATTTTGTTGATATTTGTAGAAAATTGTTTTAAACATTATAACAAAGGAAGTGGAGATAGCAAGAGAATTCACATTCTTATTGAAGTGGAAAACCAATATTTGGTGTTGAATACCTTGAATACTTTCAAGCCACATCTCCACAATGAAAATACTCCTGTTGAAAATACCAAAGGAGGGCTGGGTTTGGTGAGTGTTGAGGAAAATTTGCGGCTGATTTACAAAGACCGATTCCAACTGAAAAGTTCGGTAGAAAACAATCAAATTTATAAAACTTATCTAAAATTACCTTTGACCTAAAATTTATGAAAACCTTTTTTACATATATCGTGGTAGAAGATGTTCCCCTTCAAAGAGCCAATTTGATCTACATGCTTAGTAGTCGGTTAGATTTAAAGTTATTAGAAGAATTTGATACTGCAAGAGGGGCTTACAACTATCTAAGTCAAGAAGGAGTGGAATTTCCCGATTTGCTTTTTTTAGACATTGAAATGCCAGAAGTCAACGGTTTGCACTTATTAGAAGCGACAAAGAAGTTGGCTCGGCAACCAAGAGTTATCATCACTTCCGCTCATGAAGAATATGCTATACCAAGCTATGATTACGATGTATCAGGATACTTGTTGAAACCTTTGGAAGTAGAAAAACTAAACAAGGCTATTGACAAAGCCATCCATGAATTGCAACAAAATACTGACAATCACCCAGAATCAGAGGGTTCTCCTCCTGCTTTTGGAAGTATAGAACCCGCTTCATTTTTGATTCAGGTGGGTGATAGGATGATAAAAATTTATTTTGAAGAATTGATTTACTGTGAAGGAGCCAATAACAATATTAAGGTGGTCACTAATAATCAAACTTATGAAACCAGAAGAACCTTAAAAAACATATTGGAAGATCTCCCCGAAAGTCAGTTTATGCGTGTACACGATAGCTTTATAGTGAACTTGCGTTATCTCAAAAGTTATACTAAGCGTATGACTTCAGTTGAGTTGTGTAGTGATCAAACCTGTTATCCAATATCTGTTGGACGAAAATATCGTTCTATGCTTAAAGAACGACTGGAAGATAGCGAAGTAAGCAAATAAGTGCCCACATAAAAATGTCTACCCTATTGTGTAAACCCACATCTAATCCTATCTATTATTTTAACTTTTTTTTTGAAGAGAGGCAACCCTTTATAAGCCTTAAATTTCTGTATTTAAAATAATAGTTTCCAAATACTTACTATCTAATTCATTTCTATTTTCACTTTCTGACTGCAAGATTATTGCTCTCCAAATGTTAAAAAGCAACTTTTTTATCAAATCGGATGCAACCATATTTAACTGTACTCCTACATACTTATGTAAGGAACTCCCTACATAAATATGCCAAATACCCGCATATTTTTGTTAAAAAAAGTTGAGAAAAAGTTAGCCTTTTAAAGGCATTAAATACAAAATTTATTTTCTAACATATTTTTCATTAAAAAAAGAAAAGCATGAAAAGATTTTACGGACTATGCATTCTTATGCTTGCACTCTTTGTGCAGTTGCAAGTTTTTGCACAAGGACGGACACTCACTGGTACTATCACAGACGATGGTGAGCCTCTTCCTGGTGTTAGTGTGGTAGTGACAGGTACTACCACTGGTACAGTCACAGACATTGACGGTAAATTCTCTTTGCAGGTGCCTGCCGATGCGAAGACATTGACCATATCTTATGTAGGTTATGATAGCCAAACATTGGATATTGGTTCTCAAGCAAATTTCAACATCACTTTGAAAGCAGGTGTTGACTTGGAAGAAGTAGTAGTAACTGCTTTGAACATTTCTCGGGAGAAAAAAGCACTGGGTTACTCCGTTCAACAAGTTGGTGGAGATGACTTATCTGAAGCTCGTGACCCAAACAATATATTGAACGCACTTTCTGGTAAAGTGTCTGGTGTTCAAATCACAAGTGCTTCGGGTAACGTAGGTTCTTCTTCTCGGGTGGTAATTCGTGGTACAAGTACAATTACTGGAAATGCACAACCATTGTTTGTTATCAATGGTGTTCCTATTGACAACGGAACCAATCATTCAGATGATGGTTATGGTTCTGTAGATTACGGTAATGCGGCTTCTGATATCAACCCAGAAGACATTGAGTCTCTTACTGTATTGAAGGGTCCCAATGCTGCGGCATTGTACGGTTCTCGTGCAACAAATGGTGTTATTTTGATTACTACAAAAAGTGGTAAAGGCCTAAAAAAAGGTTGGAGTGTTGATTACAATGGTAACATTGGTTTTTCTAACCCTTTCAAATTGCCTGATTACCAAAACAAATTTGGTCAAGGATTAGGACATAGATTCCGCTACGTAGATGGTGCTGGTGGTGGTATCAATGATGGTGTAGATGAAAGCTGGGGTCCAGCTTTTGATACAAGCATCAATGAAAATGACGGTATTGACAACGATGGTGATGGTGAGATTGATGAAACTGGCGAAGGTGCTTTGATTGACCAATACAGCGGCGCTCAACAACCTTGGGTAGCTCAACCAGATAACGTAAAAGATATTTTTGAAACAGGTGTAGCTATTAGCAACAATATAGCTATTTCAGGTAATTCAGAAAATATGCACGCTCGTTTGTCTTATACCAATCTAGACCAAACGGGGATGGTGCCTAATACAAACTTCCGCAAAAACAGCGTAAACTTAAACTTTGGTATTAATGTAGGACCTAAAATAGATATCGAGTCCAATATTATCTATACCAATACTCAATCTGACAATCGCCCTGGTACAGGATATGCGGGAGATAATGTTTTACAGCAGTTTATCTGGTCTGGTCGTCAAATCAACACAACAGACCTACGTGAGAACTACAATACATTGGATGAAAATGGCAATTACTACAACTGGAATCACAATTACCAAAACAATCCTTTCTTCACGCTATTTAAAAATGTAAAACCAACCAAACGTGATCGTATCACAGGGCATCTAGGTGCAGGATATAAAATCACAGATTGGATGACTCTAAGAGGTAAAGTGATGTCGGATGTATATTCAGAAAACCGCCGTCGTATCTTTGCACAGGGTACAAATGATTATCCAAGTGGACGTTTTGAAGAAGACGAATTGTATGTAAAGGAATTCAATACAGAAGTAACCTTAAATATTGATCGTCAAATATCTGATGATTTGAGTTTTAACATGATTCTAGGTGCTAATCACCGTAAAGCAGAGTATACTGAAAACTTACTAACTGTTCAATCATTAACCGTTCCTGACATCTACAATGTTGGTAATGCAAATGGTAATCCATTGGTTACTCAATTTTTTAGTGAAAAGGAAATAAACTCTGTATTTGGGTTGATTTCTTTGGCATACCAAGATTTCTTATTCTTAGACATCACAGGGCGTAATGACTGGTCTTCTACATTACCTGTCGATGAAAATTCTTACTTCTATCCTTCTGTAAACTTGAGTCTTTCTTTGGTTGAAGCATTGGGACTCTCTTCTAACTTTGACTTGTTGAAATTGAGAGGTTCGTATGCACAAGTAGGAAACGATACCGATCCTTATCGCTTGGCAACTACTTATCAATCTGCAACAGCTTGGGGTGGACTTCCTCGATTCACAGAAGGAAACTCACTACCTTCTCCTGGATTAAGTCCAGAAAGAACCAATTCTTTTGAAGTAGGTTTGGAAGCGAGAATGTTTTTGAATCGTTTAGGTTTGGATGTGACTTATTACAATGCTGCTACAAACGAGCAAATTCTTGCAGTAGGTTCTTCTCGAACAATAGGATACTCTTCTCGAATCTTGAATGCGGGTACTATCGAAAACAATGGTGTTGAAGTAATGTTGAATGTGACACCTATCAAAACTACTGATTTTTCTTGGGATTTGACATTGAACTGGTCTAAAAACAATTCTACTGTAAGAGACTTACCTGATGGCGTAGATGTAATTCCATTGGGACGTTACTGGAGTTTGGATTTAGAAGCTCGTGAAGGACAGCCTTATGGTACTTTCCGTGGTCGTACAGCATTGTATCATGAAGGACAATTGGTATTGGATGGTGGATTACCTTCAAGTGCACCTTCTGATGAGGTTTTGGGAACTATTCAACCAGATTGGTTGGGTGGTATTCGAAACAGCATTAGCTATAAAAACTTAGACTTGAGTTTCTTGATTGACATCAAACAAGGTGGAGATATATTCTCAATGACTTATATGTTTGGTCGTTATGCTGGTGTATTGGAAGAATCATTGGAAGGACGTGAAACAGCTGATGATGTCAGAAATGGTTATGTTTACGAAGGTGTAATCGACAATGGAGATGGTACATATCGTCCAAATGATGTTCCTGCATCTGCAGAAGATTGGAATGTATTCTACTATCAATCTTTAGGTGGTCACGATCGTTCTATTTTCGATGCAAGTTTTATCAAACTACGTGAGGTTACATTGAACTACCGAATTCCTTCTTCTGTATTCCAAAATACACCTATCCAAAGATTGTCTTTGGGATTGTACGGTCGTAACTTGTGGTTGATTGATTCTAATGTGCCACATATTGACCCTGAAACTTCTTTCGGTAATGATTACAGTATTCAAGGTTTTGAATTTGGTCAATTGCCATCAGCCAGAACATTTGGTGTGACTTTAAGTGCTGGATTCTAATCCAAACAATTATTATTTATTTTATAATGTTTTGATTAAACAAAAAACTACCATCCAACAAGTAAAATTTTATTTGTTGGATGGTTATCACAAAATCCTTTACTTAATATAATTAGTCAATTTTTCAGTTGATTCCTGCTGTGATAATGTTTTCAACAGGATAAACAATACAGATTGGTGATTAAAATCCTTATATCAAATAAAAATAAAAAAATGAAACATATATTAACTAAGCTTTTAATAGTTTTTATGCTCATCCCTCTCACCTTTACTTCTTGTACAGAGGACTTTGAGCAAATGAATGTTAACCCAAATCAACCAACAGTTGTTCCCAATACGACCTTGTTGATTTCATCTATTACGAGTGGCACTCGTAGAATACATGGAGCCAGCTTCAATATGACTTATGCTGGTGCATGGTCTCA
>JAUHXA010000117.1 GCA_030427245.1 Bacteroidia bacterium
ATTTGCTGCAAAGCGATAATTTCCTGCAACCTGCGTTTTTTCACCTTCAAAGGAATATCATCCTCATAACGTCTTGCAGCCAAAGTGCCAGGACGTTCCGAATACATAAACATATACGCCATTTCGTATTTTACATATTCCTGCATTGCCAAAGTCTCTTGATGTTCTTCCTCCGTTTCGGAGCAAAAACCAGCGATAATATCTGTAGAAATAGCACAATTTGGGATAATTCTACGAATCGCATCTACACGATTGATGTACCAATCTCTATCATACGTGCGGTTCATCTTTTTCAAGATGCGAGAACTGCCCGCTTGAACGGGCAAGTGAATGTAATTGCAGATGTTTTCGTATTTTTTCATGGTGTAAAGTACCTCATCCGTAATGTCTTTGGGGTGAGAAGTCGAAAATCGAACACGCAATTCTGGACTCAACAAGGCAACCATTTCCAACAAATTCGCAAAATTGACTACTTTTCCAGTTTCGGGATTTGTCCACTTGAAGGAATCCACATTTTGACCCAAAAGCGTCACCTCTTTGTAGCCATTGTCGACCAAGTTTTGTGCTTCTGCCAAAATCGAAAAAGCATTTCGGCTGCG
Source organism: Bacteroidia bacterium (assembly GCA_030427245.1). GTDB lineage: Bacteria > Bacteroidota > Bacteroidia > Chitinophagales > UBA2359 > JAUHXA01. The sequence goes on from JAUHXA010000117.1 coordinate 600, forward strand.
TTCACGACCTCTCGTAAAAGGCACTACACAAAACGAACACATATTGTCGCAACCTCGCATAATCGAAATAAAAGCCGTCACCCCATTCGAGTCCAAACGAACAGGACTAATATCCGCATACGTTTCCTCTCTTGACAACAAGACATTGACCATCTTCTGCCCTCCCACAGCTTCTTGCACCAAGTCAGGTAGAGAACGATAGGCATCTGGACCAACAACCATGTCGACCATCTGCTCTTGCTCCAACAAAGTCGTTTTCAAACGCTCCGCCATGCACCCTAAAATTCCTATCATCGCACCAGGACGACTTGTTTTCACCTTCCGCAATGTCTTTAATCGGGTGCGAATACGGTCTTCCGCCTTTTCCCGAATCGAGCAGGTATTCAGCAAAATCAAGTCTGCGTCCTCATAGTTACGAGTCGCTCCATAGCCCGCATTTTTTAGGATAGAAGCCACAATTTCGCTGTCGTTGAAGTTCATTTGACAGCCATAACTCTCTATATAATAGTGTTTGCCATTGAAGTTTTCTACGGGCGCATCTTGCGTCAATACTTGCCCCTGTTGGTCTTCAGGTAAAGGTGTATTCCTGAATTTTTCAATTTCTGCCGCTATCAAATTGAGCTTTTGCATGATATTTATTCATTTATAATCCCAATTGTTAGTCAGTGAATTAATTCATGGTCTAATAATCGGGATTGCGTTTTGTTTTATTACGATTAGGCAAACTAAACAAACAATTTACCTAAGAAAAAGAGAAGCCACAAAGATACGTATTTTTGATTGAATGACATATTGTCAGTTTATCTATTGTTGAGAACACAAAAGAGGTATTTTTAGTTTCCTCTTTTTTCTATCGTCTCTTTCGCACAATATTTATACAATTTGCAACGAGCGTACAAACCTGAGATTCCTTTTTTAGATAATTTTGTTGTAGCAAGAACAATTGTAAAGCCATTAAAATTTTGTTCGCTATATTTTTACATCGTTCATTTTTTTCGTAATATAGCAATCTCTAAAATTAGTCCCCTTCCATAGAAATTATCCGTTGCCAAAAAACACTTAACTTGGCAAATAAAAGTTATCAAAAATCATATTTGGAAATAAATATGCAATTTTTTTGGCGAAAAGTGTTAACCTTATCTTCAAAAGTGCAACTATAAAAGAAAGGAAAGCATTGTTCTTCAATTAATAATATACATAGTTATTTTAATTAAATTACGTAACACTCTGCTCGATATGAAAAGATATTTACAACACTTCTTCATTTTAAGCCTTTTTCTATCTACTCACATCCTTTCTGCTCAAGTAGAGTCAACTACGAATACTACCTCTGGCAAGGTACAGAGCGAAATTATCCAAGATTTGCTCACTACTTTCAACGATGATATTCCCAATACCGAACAAAAAAATATTATTGAAGACCTATTTAAGCAATTGACAGACAATGTACTTCAAAAGAATGTCAAGGAAAAGTTTGTCAAAAATCTCTTGCAGCAAATAATTTACTTTGACAGTCAAACTTCCGAACAGCTTTCACTTCAAATTTTTGAAAATGCCTTCAATCACTTCAATAGCGACAAAAGCAATAAGAGCGTTGCCGAAAAACTGACCAAGGGTATTTTTCAATCCCTTAGAGAAACCAACGGTAAATCCTTACCTATCAAAGACATTCTACTCCAAACGGCTTTGTCAGAATTGGGGCAAACCGAATCTTCTAATGATTCCAACTTAAATTTAGAGCAACAACTGGCTATTGGAATTTTCAACCATTTGACCCAAAAAGACGATGTCAACACAGGCCTTTTTGTTCATTTACTGACAGGCACTTTCGAGCGATTTATTACAGATACGAGTTCCCGAAAAGTTCCGATGAAATTGGTGAATGGTTTGTGGAAAGAGTTCCAGAACAATAACAGTCCTGCAATACAAGATTTGAAGAAAAACGCCATTACAGGAATGTTTGTGGATTTTGCCCAATCAAAACCTTTAGGTATCAATGATGAGGTAGAACCTTTAGAACAAAAACTGATTCAAGGCATTTTCAAAAACTTCATCAAGGAAGACAAATTAGAGGACAATTTGTATCTGCAATTACTGACAGGTACTTTTGAGCGATTTGTTTCCGACAATTCTGACAAGAAAGTAACCATGAAGTTGGTGAATGGTTTGTGGAAAGAATTTCAGAACAATGACAGTCCTGCAATGCAAGATTTGAAGAAAAACGCAGTATTGGGTTTAGTCACGGACTTTGCAATGGATTCGAGCAGTCAAAACATTGAACAAAAATTGGTGCAAGGTGTTTTTCAGCGATTTATCAAAAAAGAAAACATAGAAGACAATGTGGGTTTATTGCTGCTTACAGGTGTTGTCGAATATTTTATACAAGACACGACTTCCCGAAAACTGCCTCAAAAACTCATTAGTGGTTTATTTTATCAGTTCCAAAATTCAGAAAGCCCCGTTGTCAAAAAAATGCAAGAAAGCGCAGTCACAGGTTTATTCACCGACTTTGCCACAGACGATTCCCCCAAAAGCTTCGAGCAGAAATTGATACAAGGTGTTTTTCAGCGGTTTGTGAAAGAGGACGATATCGAAAACAGCGTTGGACTGCAATTGCTCACAGGCGTTGTAGAATACTTTGTACAAGACACGACTTCCCGAAAATTGCCTCAAAAATTGGTGAGTGGTTTGTTTTACCAATTCAAAAACAACGACAGTCCGGCAGCTGCAAGTTTGCGAAAAAATGCCATCACAGGTTTGTTCACCGATTTTTCTCAAGATAGCACTGCACGCACATTGGAGCAAAAACTCATTGGAGGTATTTTTCAGCGATTTGTCAAGAAAGAATTGAAGGAAGATGATTTGGTATTGCAGTTATTGGCAGGCACATTTGAGCAGTTTATTCAAGATACGAGTTCAGTAAGCGTTCCCAAAAAACTGGTCAATGGATTGTTTACCCAATTCAGAACCACCGATTTAGCCTCACAAGACTTCAAGGAAGGATTTGTAAACGATATGATTGTTCAATTTATAGGTGACAATGACGCACCGCAAAATATTGAACAAAAGTTGATTAAGGGAGCTTTGGGGCATTTCTTCAAAGACACAGATTCAGAAAAAATGCCTGTTCAATTGGTAGTGGGTGTGTTCACCAATATGGTGGACGATACGACCCGCAATCGTCTCCCTCAAAAACTGGTCAATGGCGTATTCAAAGAACTACAAAATCCCGAAAGTCTATTGTCACAAGAATTGCAGGGCAGTATGGTCGGCGGCGTGTTTCACAATTTTATAACTGACACAACCGAACGAAGTTTTGAGCAGAAATTAATAACAGGAATGTTCGACAAGTTTGCAGCAGATTCTTCGACGATGAACAATCACAATCTGCAATTGGTGGGCGGAATTTATAGTGAATTTGCCTCCGATACTACTACCCAAAGTGTACCTCGAAAACTATTGAAAGGAACATTCAAAACGTTCATTTCAGATACAGTAGGCAACGAGTTTCAGCAAAAAATGATGGCTGGTTTTTACGAACAATTCCTACTAGATGAGTCCGACAAAAGTGTTCCCAAAAGATTGTTGTCAGGTGTTTACAAACAGTTCCTCGAAGACCCTTATTCCGACAACCTCGAACAGCGATTAATGGCGGGAATGTTCCAACAATTCATTGATGACACTACAGGTAAGAGTTTCACCCAAAAACTCATGGATGGAGCTTTTTTGCAGTTGGCAAGAGGTGGATTCAATACTGATTCTGAGGAATTGAATGGAAAGGTTATGTATGGAATTTTCAATCATTTTGCAACCGATACGGTTTCACAAACACTCGAAGGTAAGCTGATAAAAGGTGCATTTAGGCAGTTGATGGAGCAAGACATTGGCAATGAATTTCAGCGAAAACTGATGAATGGTGTTTTTGAGCAGTTTGTACTCGACAAATCCGACAAAAGCGTTCCCAAAAAATTGCTGACAGGTGCATTCAAACATTTCCTCGAAAATCCAGATGATAACAACCTTAATCAACAATTGATGGCAGGTATTTTTGAACAGTTCATTGAAGGAGAGGGGAAAACCTCATTAGAAGGCAAACTGATGTCGGGTATTTTTGAAAAAGTGATTGACGACAAATTAGGAGATGATTTGCAGAAACAAATGCTGAAAGGCGTTTTTACAGAAGTGCTAAGCGACACGACTTCAAAAGGGATTCACCGAAAATTAGTCAATGGCGTTTTTTCCGAATTCAAAAAAACGGACGATAGTGGACAAACCAAAGGTAAAAAATTGGTCAGCGGTTTGTTTGAGAAGTTCATTGATACCAGCGATACTTCTGCCGTTTCACAACGATTTGAGCAGAAAATGGCGAGAGGTGTTTACGAACAGTTTGTGTTGGATACCACCAATCGCAGAGTCGAACAGAAGCTGGCTCAGGGTTTATACACACAGTTCATGGGGGATACTACTTCTCAAACGGTCTCCCAAAAACTCATCACAGGTTTGTTCAACGAGTTCCAAAAAATAGACGATGATACAACCAAAGGTTTTTGGAATCGCTATGTCAACGGAATGTTCAACAACTTTAAAGTCGGAGAACCTTTTACTGCAAGAGGCGGACTGAACATCAACACGCGGGTTTATGGCGCATCTGGCATCGAAAACCGACAATCTCCTTTGTATTGGGTCTTGAGTTCCAATACCGACATCAACATCTATAAACTGAACATTCCATTTTCTGCTTTGGTCAGCATTGACCGCACCGAAATCAACCTCAAACCACCACCACCTCCGCCACCTGAGCCTGGCGAACCCGAACCTGAGCCACTTCCTCCGATCAAGGAAAAAATCACCAAAACTTTTGCCCGAATTGGGGCAAGTCCAAATTACAAGTGGATAACCGCACATGGTGGACACCGCAATATTACCTTTTCGGACTATACCATGAGCCACGTTACCTATCTTGGTGGAGGTTTGGAGCTGAACCCAGGCAAAGTCCGATTGGCGACTATGGTTGGTCAATTGGCAAAACCCGAACCTCAAGATGTGGCATTATTTGAACCAAACGTACCGAAATACGAGCGTACAGGTTGGAGCTCAAAGGTTGGCTATGGGACAAATAAAAACTTCTTGGATTTCATCGTTTTGAAGGCAAAAGACAAAGACGAATCTATTCCAACACTCGACCCTCAACAAGTATTTCCGAATGAAAATTTGGTCTTGGGCTTCAATGGTCAAGCCACACCCTTCAAAAACCTAAACCTATCGGTTGAATATGCTGAAAGTGCAACTACAACCAATTCTAATGATGGCACAACTGGCAATGGTCAGTTTCCTTTTCCAGATTTTATGTTGGAGGAACGAACCAGCACCGTTTACGGAAAAATGATGGATGCCGACCTAAACTACTTGACCAAAGACATGAATTTTGCAGTGAAATACCAATACATTGACCCCAATTATCAATCGCTTGGAGCTTACTTTTTCAATCAAGATATTGAAAATTTTTTGGTGAATACTTCTTGGGCTGCCTTTGGTCGAAAACTGCAATTCACAGGTGATTTTGGGATTCAGAAGGACAATTTGGATGCCTCCAAACCTTCAACTTTGACCCGAATCATTGGCGCTGCAAACGCCAATTACAACGCTGGAGACTTCAATTTTGCAGCGAACTACTCCAACTATACCACGGATATTGCCTTTGTTTTGGATTCTGATTTGGATTCATTGAATGCTGTGGTCGTAACCCAATACATGACTTTGAATTCAACTTATAGTCTATTGACTGCTGCCGAAGACCAACACAATTTTATCTTCACAGGAAGTCTGCAAGAAGTGACAGACGAAGTGCTTGACCCCAATCGCAGCGCTGCTTCAAGGATGTTGAACCTCAACTTTACCTATTCTTATGCCCTCAAAAATGGGAATACAAGCCTTAGTTCCAATGTCAATTACAACGAGAACGAACTGTCTTTGGTAAAGGCCAATCGGTTGGGCTTAGGAATTGGGATGTCGCAGAATGTATTGAAGAACAAAATGAACTTGGGCTTGAATGTCAATTACTTCAATGCGAAAGTGGAGACGGACAATGATTTGGTAAACAGCACAGTGAACCTTCAATTTCGCAGCAATTACCGCATCAGTCCTACTCATCACTTGGTTGTGAACTGTGTGCTGCTCAATCGTTTGAGCAAAAACAACATTGGTTTGAATCAGAAATCCAATGAATTCATCGCCAATGTCAGCTATCAGTTCAATTTTGCCACCAAAAAACAAAATCAATGATGACTCAATATAAAATTCAAGGTTCAAACTCAAATGCAATTCATCCCACTGCCCCCTCCGAGTTCTCGGAGCAAGCTATTCAAAGGGTGAATACACGACAAGAACTCCCTCTTTGGAAGGGGTTGGGGGGAGGAAATACGACAAAACGTTTTTTGAAGACTACTCTCAATCCGATACTCGAAACTCAAATGCAAAATAAAATAAATGCAAGTTCCATTTTGTATTTGCATTTGAAACTTGCATTTGAATTTATAAACCTACAAGTCTGGAGACTTACCACAAGCATTTCGCTCAAGTCAAGAGACTTGCAAGGGCTTACATTCCCTTCTTGGGGAGGGCAGGAGTGGGTTTCCAAAATAGTACTTATTTTACTCACATTCCTCCACTTCCATACCACTCAAGCCCAACAAATATTCCCCGTCCAAGTAAGCGGTACGATCATTCCGCCATATTCTTCCTTGCTATCCGACTATTCGGATGCACGTTCCCAAGATTTGATATATACCTTGACTCTCAATGACCCCATTGAAGCGAGTCGCAATGTGTATTTCAGAATCACAATCATCAGCAATGGACAGGAAATCATGACCACTAACCCCAATTTCATTCCTTCACCTTTCCAATTACTGCAATTCACACCAACAATGGTGACAGGCGCAGAATTAGCCGCCTACCTTCAGCCCCAAAACCTCATCAGCCTGAGAGGAGGACAGGCTACAAATGCTTTGCCCGATGGCTTCAATCAGATTTGTTTGGAGGTTATGGATTTTGAGCGTCAAATACCAATTTCGCAACAAGTATGCAGAGGTGGTTTGGTACGTAGGTTAGAGCCGCCTTTGATAGAAATTCCACAATGTGGGGAAGCGCTACAAGTTGCGCCCCAACAACCGATTATGTTTCGTTGGGTTCCTCGACATTTGGGATTGCCGAATACACCGCCGATTGTAGATTACGAATTTACTTTAGTGAAATTATTGCCTGGCATTGCAGACCCCAACGATGGTTTTGACTTTGCCATTCAGATACTTCAAACCAATCTGACTACTCCCACTTTTATTTATGACGAGCGTTTTTTACCGCTTGAAGATGGGACTTGGTACGCTTGGCGGGTGCGGGTAAAAGATCCTGCGGGCAGTAATTTGTTTGACAACAATGGCTATAGTCAAGTGTGTAGTTTTTTGTATTTGGAGGATAGAACACTGGGAACGGCGGGGATTCGCAATATGTCTTGTGCGCCTCTCAGCACTGAATATAGAATGTCTCAAAACTCGGGATTTGTGAGTGAGGATTTGAACGATGGCGACAATGTACAGTTGGGTTTCTTCAATTTGGAGGTATTGCAGTCATTCAAAACAGGTAATGGATATATGGGCTTGGGACATGTGTACGTTGCTTTTTTGAAGGCACATGTTAAGATTATGTTTGAAGGATTGAAGGTTGATAGAAACAATCAGGTGTATGAAGTTGGCGAAGCAAAGGCAGTTGGAGATTTGGTGTACGTCAATTCTTCCAATCTTAGCATCAGAAATATTCGCAATGAACTGACCCTTGAAATGGCGCAGGAATTGGATGTAATGCTTAAAAATCCTATCGAAAAAATTAGAATGGTGAATGAACGGGACGAATCCGACGAAATTCCCATTGGTTTACCTTTGGTGATGGATAGGTTGGATAGATATGGAAATGCAATGCCCAAGGTGGTGATTTTGGATATGCGGTTTACCGAAAAAGAGGGAAAACTAACCGCTTTCAGTTGGCTGCAAAAGAAAACAGGTAGAGATGACTTTGTTTTGTTTGGAGGTACTTCAATAGGCTTCACCCCTTATGGAATTAGCCGCAAGGCATCGTTGAGCTTGTTTTCACCACTCGAATTGGTATTGAAGAACAAGGACAAGATTTTATTGAAGGCAAACAAATACAATCAAGTAGGAACAAGAATGAAAATCAGTTGCGAAGGTTTTGAGGTCTTCAATTTGGAAGGAGATTACCATTTTTACCCACGAATATTGAGACCCATAGATTCTACTCAACCCTTTGTGAGTGTGCCACTTTCGACCGAGGCCAACCACTTTTTTAACTTTGAAGCCAAAATCAAAAACATGCCCGCTTTTCAGTTGGCAAATCTTCCCAATCACACCTTTCGATCCGAAAAAGTTGTTGCCAATTACAACAATTTGCGACCACTCGAAACGGACATTTTTATGCACGCCAATTACAAATACGATGTAAATCGAGCTTCAAAAATGCAAACAAGCTTCAACTTTCCCCAAAACACAGATGTATTTGGTTTTTCAGTTTCCAAAGCAAGATTTCAAAAATGCTTAAAGGGAGGCAAGGGTAGTGAAGTCTATATGCGAGAAGCTTTGGGCATCAAAGGAGATTTGAGTTTGGATATGAAAGATTTACAATTGCAGCAAATTCAAACCCATCTTTCTGCTATTTCAGGTGAATATTACAAGTTGATTTTCAACGACAAAAAAGCGAATGTAAGAATTGGTAACAAACGATTTCCGATTTCTGAAGTAAAGGTAAAATACATCACCCCCTACAACCGCTATTTTCGAGCAGGAGAAGTAGGGTGGGAATTAATCGTTTTGGGCGAAAACAATCGGCCTATCAAAATTGCAGTTTGGTCGAGCGAAGGCGAATCGGGGGTGATGGAGGTAAGTCGTATTGAAGTGGATGGACAAAAAGGGAATGAATTGAAGGCATCCTACTAAAAAACTCAAATTCAAAGCGCAATCGCAAGTTCAATTTTAAAAGAAATCAAAAATGAAAAATCTATATACAATATACTCCAAGACCATTTTTACAGCAATAAGTATTCTATGCTGTTTGTTGCTAAACTCGCACTTTCTTATTGCTCAGACTGGTGAAGCGTTAGATTTTGATGGGATAGATGATTATATTTCGAGTATTACCTCTGTAGGTATTACTGGGAATTCAGACCGTACATTGGAGTGTTGGGTCAAGGTTGTTCCAAACACAACTACTACTAACAAACACATCATCAATTGGGGAAATACCGGTACTTCCTTAGATGGAACTTCCTTTGGCTTTTACCAAAACACTTTTGACGAGTTGGTATTTTTTGGAGAAGGATTTGCAGACTTCGGAACAGGTTTTACCTTCGATTCAGAATGGCATCATATTGCTGCTACTTTTGATAGTGATTCAAATACAATAAGGACGTATGTAGATGGAGTAGAAACTCCTATTTCTAATCAATCAATTAGCCTTTTTACTTTTGATAGCCCTTTATTCATTGGGGTGAGACAAAATGTAGATGCTACCACTTTCGCCAATATGCAAATAGATGAGGTGCGAGTTTGGAATCTTACCTTGTCAGAATTTGAGATTTCTTCTGCGATGTTTTGTGAACTTACTGGAACAGAAACAGGCTTGGCTATGTACTACAATTTCAATCAAGGTATTGCAGGAGGAGATAATGGTTCAGGGTGTCCTTCTGCACCGTGTGAAGATGTTGCTTTAGAGCAAGTTGTTGGCAATGATGGATTTTTGAATAATTTTTCATTAAATGGGTCTAGCTCCAATTGGATTGGACCAAGTTATCCTCCTCTAACTATATTTGGTGATTTTATCTGTCCGGGTGATCAAACCATACTTTCTGCAACAGGAGGAACAAGCTATCAATGGTCTACTGGAGATATAACCTCAACCATCAGTGTTTCTCCAACTACGACAACCGTTTACACTGTAACCGTTTCCAATTCCAGTCTTAGTTGTTCTCATACGGCAATGACAACTGTTTCCGTAAGTAGCTTGTTTCCAACTGTCACAGGGGATATTATTTGTGAAGGGGAAGATGCCTTCCTTTCTGCAACAGGAGGAATTACGTACGATTGGTCGACAGGCGATACGGATGCTACTATTACTGTAAGTCCAACTATCACGACAGGTTATACTGTGACAGTTCTCAATGCGGATGATTGTTATATCATTGCTTCAACTACTGTCACTGTCAACCCTGTACCCAATGTAAGTTTCACAGGCTTCAATACAAGTTTTGAATACTGCGAAAATGATGGGGTTATTTCCCTAACAGGTTCCCCTCCCAATGGTTTTTACTCAACAACAGCGACTTTTGGATTTACCGACAATACAGATGGCACAGCAACCTTCGACCCTTCGCTTACAGGCACTGGCACATTCGATGTACTGTACTTTTTTATAGACGCTAACAATTGTGCAAACGAAGAAATACAAACAGTAACCGTCAACCCTTTGCCCAATGTAAGTTTTACAGGCTTCAATACAAGTTTTGAATACTGCGAAAATGATGGAATTGTTTCCCTAACAGGCTCACCTCCCAATGGTTTTTACTCAACAACAGCGACTTTTGGATTTACCGACAATACCGATGGCACAGCGACCTTCGACCCTTCGCTTACAGGCACTGGCACATTCGATGTACTGTACTTTTTTATAGACGCTAACAATTGTGCAAACGAAGAAATACAAACAGTAACCGTCAACCCTTTGCCCAATGTAAGTTTTACAGGCTTCAATACAAGTTTTGAATACTGCGAAAATGATGGAATTGTTTCCCTAACAGGCTCACCTCCCAATGGTTTTTACTCAACAACAGCGACTTTTGGATTTACCGACAATACAGATGGCACAGCAACCTTTGACCCTTCGCTTACTGGCACTGGCACATTCGATGTACTGTACTTTTTTATAGACGCTAACAATTGTGCAAATGAAGAGATTCAAACAGTAACAGTCAACCCTTTGCCTAATGTAAGTTTCACAGGCTTCAATACAAGTTTTGAATACTGCGAAAATGATGATTTTATTTTCCTAACTGGTTCACCTTCAAACGGTACGTATTCTACAACTGCTAACCCCGAAGGCTTATCAGATAATTTGGATGGAACGGCAATTTTTGACCCTTCACTTTCAGGTACAGGCACGTTTGAAGTGACC
>JAUHXA010000118.1 GCA_030427245.1 Bacteroidia bacterium
GGGTGGCTTAATTTGTGGGAATAAAACCATTCATTCAGACCAAATGTTAATCATTAAATTTGCAGCATTGCCAAGCTCTTTTCATCACTTTCAAAAAACGGACTATGGGACAAAAGACAAAAACCAGAAAATGGACAGAAATAGAAGAAATGGAATTAGACCATTTGTACTCTTCTCATCATTTAAGCTATAAGGAACTCGCAAAACGGTTTCATTGCTCGGTTGCGGAAGTTAGAAGGAAAGTTAAGGAGATGGGAATTTTGCAGTGAGGTTTGGGCACACGAAGACAATACAGATTTGGGAATTGTGGAAGTCATTGTGAGAGAGGGGATTCCAAAATCAAAAATTGTGTTGGGATTTTTGCCTATACATTCGAGGGAGGTGTCGGAGTATGGGGTGGCTTAATTTATGGGAATGAAACCATTCATTCAGCCCAAATGTTAATCATTAAATTTGCAGCATTACCAAGCTTTTTTCATTACCTTCAAAAAACAGACTATGGGACAAAACACAGAAACTATCCACATCACCGAAACTCAAAAAACCATTTCTCTCTCTTTTCAAATCAGTTATGAGCAGATTTTGGACTTGGCTCTGCAATTGACGAAAGAGAACAAAGAGGACTTGATGAATGCTTTAGGGGAATCTTTGGTGAGGGAGGAAAAAGAAAAAACAGTCGAAAGACAGGAAGAAAAGACTGAGAAAGAGGATAAAGAAGAAAACCATCCTTGGTTGGATAAGGATTTTTATAAGTTTACTTCAACAACAGTTGAAAAGATAAACGCTGGGGAATTTTCCCCCAAACGATTGAGTGAAGAACAAATTGAACAACTTTCTAAAGGAGCAAAAGAAGCTTGGAAAGACGACCCAATCAGAGATGAGGAATTAAACCAACAAATCAAAGAGCATCTATGAAAACTTATGTATTAGACACCAACGTTCTCATTCATTTCATCAGACAATCAGATACTTGGAAGAAAATTCATCAGCAATATGCTCCTTTGGCAAATAATTCGTACTTGTCTTTTGTTACTGTTGCAGAAGCTATTTCATTTGCCATCAGATTAGAATGGGATAAAACAGGGAGAGAAGCAATTCAAGATATCATTAATTCATTGACTGTCATCCATTCAAGCGAGAACTTGACGGATTATTACGTTGATATTGCATCCTTTAGTCAAGGAATACATTCTACCTTAAAGTTGCCCAAAAATGTATCTGCTCGAAATATGGGTGAAAACGATATTTGGATTGCAGCCACGACTAAATCTATTGAAGGTGCAGAATTGATTACTACTGATAGAGATTTTGAGCATTTGGATGGCATTTTCTTTGGGGTGAATTATGTGCAATTGTAGTAATCATTGCGAGAGAGGGTATTCCAAAATCAAAAATTGTGTTGGAGGTCATTTTCTATTTTTCCACCATGTATCACTTCTTTTTCCATGCAGAATAGCCAAAATATAAACGTTTTGATTTTTGATTTTTGATTTTGTAAAATACATTGTATTTAAAACGCTTAGTGATTGCCCTACGTTTTTCACCATCAACAATTTGAAAAAGATAAGGATTGTCTTCTAACAGTTCGATAACATCGCTCACTTCTGCCAACAAATCAAAACCCAAATTTGGTTTTACTTCCTCAAGATATTCAAATGCTTCATCCAAATCGGCTTCTGCTTATGGTTGTAAAATAACGGTATAATCTGCCATGATTAGCGACGGTATTTTGCTAAAACACTCTTAGCAGGGCGACCAATAGAAGTACCATTTTCTAAAGCCTGTTCTCTACGATTCAGCTCTGTTTTCCATTCTTCTGACAGATGAAAATCATCCTTTGCGAGTAATTCAACCATAAAATGCATGATTTCAGCTTGTTCTACCCTTGATAAATTGGCTAAATGTTTCTTAATAGTTTGTATGCTCATAGTGATAAGTTCTTTTGGTAAACTTTTGGGTTTGTTTATACTTTAACAAATCAAACAGGAGATTTGGTTCAAAAGACGAATAGATAATTTTACAAAATCCCTTTACAATACAGACTTGGGAATTGCAGCAATCACTGCAAAAGAAGGTATTCCAAAATCAAAAATTGTGTTGGGATTTTTGCCTATTCATTCGAGGGAGGTGTTGGAGTATAGGATGATGTAATTGGAAATCTCGTATAAGAAAGCAAAAATGCGGCGATTAATCCGTATTTTCACCGCAAAAAATGCGGTGAAAAGAGCAATTTACATACATCAACACGAAAACTGGACACAATTTGAGTGGAAGAGTGATGACATACTCACTTTGTTGGCAGAAGTTCGTAACCTTCAAGGGCGACTTTTGGGTAAAATGGGAACATTTGGTTTTGACCTTCAAAATGAGGCAATATTAGAGACACTCACTTTGGATGTCTTGAAGAACAATGAGATTGAAGGAGAGATTTTAGATACCGAAGAAGTTAGGTCTTCGATTGCTCGCAAACTAGGCATGAATTTTAGCTCCAATAAACCGAGTACAAGGTATGTGGACGGGGTAGTAGAAATGATGTTGGATGCTACTCAAAATTATCTAACTCCACTTACTAAAGAACGCTTGTGCAATTGGCACGCTGCCTTGTTTCCAACAGGACGAAGTGGTATGCACCCCATCACGGTAGCGGATTGGAGGAAAGATGACAAAGGTCCGATGCAAGTTGTTTCTGGTGCAATGGGCAAAGAAAAGATACATTTTGAAGCTCCTGATTCCAAGCTTATGGAACAGGAAATGAAGCAGTTTTTGGAATGGTTCAATTTGGATAATGCCATAGATGATGTATTGAAAGCAGCTATTACACACCTTTGGTTTATTACGATTCATCCTTTTGACGATGGAAATGGACGTATCACACGAGCCATTACAGATATACAATTGGCAAGGTCAGACAAAAGCCAACAGCGTTTTTACAGTATGTCCAATCAAATTTTGCAGGAGAGAAAAGAATACTATCGAATACTTGAAAAAACACAAAAAGGAAAACAAGACATCACTCAATGGATTGTTTGGTTTTTGAATTGCCTAAAAAATGCACTGCTCCAATCAGAGACAATCTTAGCCAATGTGATTCAGAAAGCAGAATTTTGGAACAAACACCGAACTACCCCTATCAACGACCGCCAACAGAAAATGCTCAACAAACTTTTCGATGACTTCAAAGGTAAACTAACGACTTCCAAATGGGCAAAGATGTGTAAATATTCTAAGGATACGGCTTTGCGGGATATTCAAGATTTGGAGCGAAAAGGAATGTTGAAGAAAGGAGAAAAGAGCGGTAGAGGAACAACTTATTGGATTGATTTTGAGTGATATTTTCCACCTCCAAATAAAAGTAAACAAAGTTTGGGTACATGAAGACAATACAGGAATGGCAACAATCATTGCGAGAGAAGGAATTCCAAAATCAAAAATGGTGTTGGGTTTTTTGCCTATACATTCGAGGGAGGTGTCGGAGTATGGGGTAAGTTGATTATAATAGAAAAAATTTGCCAAAAACTTCATTATAATGGAAAAAATTTGCCATTTTGCATAAAAAAAATACTCCTCTTCACCTACAAGAAATCATCTACAGTTCGTCTGATACGACTCTTTCAAAACAAATAACAAAGCTTGAAAGAGAAGGCAAAATCAGAAAGGTAGCTCCTCGATTGTATTCTCCAAATTTGGAGGACAAACCTGCGGCTATTGTTAGACGAAACCTATTTTCGATTTTGGGGCATTTATATCCCGATGCTGTTTTGAGTCATCGGTCTGCACTCGAATTCAAGCCTTGAATCATCCTTTTGCCAAAGCTGCATACATCATGTTTATTGTCAGTGAAATACACCCGTTTTTGGATGGGAATGGACGAATCGCAAGGGTGATGATGAATGTGGAACTGGCAAAGGCAAAACAGTCCAAAATCATCGTTCCTACTGTTTACAGAGACGATTATTTGGGAGCATTGAGGCGATTGACACGACAACAAGACCCAACGGCTTTTATCCGAATGTTGACTCGTTTACATGAATTTAGTGCTACAATTGTTGGTGAAAATATCCACGAAATGCAAACACTTTTGGAAAATAGCAATACCTTTTTGGAGCATACAGAAGGTAAACTACGGATTGTTTCTTAGTTTAAAGCAAGGGATGAATCATTCAGAAAGAATTGGAGGAGACAAAATTTGGGTGCATGAAGGCAATGCAGATTTGGGAATTGCAGAAGTCATTACAAGAGAGGGAATTCCAAAATCAAAAATTGTGTTGAGGTTTTTGGCTATTTATTGAAGGGAAATAACACAATTGAAAATCAAAAATAGTAGTAGCGATTACATCAATTCTACTACACCGTCCCGAAATCACCCCTAACAGAGGTAATATCAAAGCCTATAAGATTTTAGCCCTTCGATACTATCGAATAAATAGCTAATTTTGAACATGAAAAACCTTAACTTAACACTTCTTTTATTGTGCGTCTTTCTCCTCCTAAATGCACAAACACCCACCCTTCAAGATGATTTTGAGGGAAACAGTACAATTGGCACTTGGTCTGGAGACGATTGTGGCATCAATACAGCATTTAATAATCCGTATCAACAAGGGATGAACACCTCTTCCAAAGTATTGGAGTACAATGATGCTGGCGGACTATTTGCCAATGCACGGGTTGATATGGTAACCAATTTTGAAGCGGGCAATAACCACACTTTTGCACTAAAAATTTATGTGCCGTCCAATGGATTAACGGGATTTCAAGCCAATCAAGTTTCACTCAAATTGCAGGATGGAAGAATAGCCGCTCCTTGGTCGACGCAATCTGAGATTATTAAACCCATTTTATTGGACCAATGGCAGACGGTTACTTTTGATTTTGGGAATGATAACTATCTAAATTTAGACCCGAATTCACCGCCTCCTACTCAACGAAACGATTTTAATAGAATCGTCATTCAGGTAAACGGAGAAAACAATACAGACCGTGTTTTGGCTTATATAGACGATGTACACTACAATAGTACATTGCCAACCCAACCAGTTTTTGACCGATTGGTTTGGTCAGATGAGTTTGATACCGATGGTGCTATTGATGCCAGTAAATGGTTTCAACAACATCAACTCCCAGAGGGAAACAGTTGGTACAATGGTGAAGTCCAACATTATACCGACCGTATGGACAACTCTTTTGTCGAAAACGGGGTATTAAAAATCGTTGCAAAAAAAGAAACCTTCAATGACCAAGGAGTGACCAAAAACTATACTTCTGCGAGGTTAAACTCCAAATTTGCATTTACCTACGGCAAGGTGGAAGTAAGGGCAAAATTACCTACTGGAGTCGGTACTTGGCCTGCGATATGGATGTTGGGCAAAAATATCAATGAGGATGGTGCATATTGGGACAATCAGGGCTTTGGTACGACTGCATGGCCTCAATGTGGTGAAATTGACATTATGGAACATTGGGGACACAATCAAAATTATGTTCAAAGCGCTATGCACACACCTTCAAGTTTTGGTGGTACGGTAAACATAGGAGGTCGAAACATCCCAACTGCTTCGACCGAATTTCATGTATATACTTTGGAATGGACTGCTGAAAAAATGGTGTTTAGTATAGACAATGTGGTTCATTACACCTACAATCCTCCTGTCAAGGATGCAAATACTTGGCCTTTCGACTCCGAACAATATTTGTTATTGAATGTAGCCATTCTACCCAGTATAAGCTCTTCGTTTACCAGCAGTGCCATGGAGATAGACTATGTTAGGGTTTTTGAGGAAAGTGGTGAGACCACTTCTATTATTGAAGTTCCAAAAGGTCAAAATGTAAGCGTTTACCCCAATCCTTTTCACCATGAGTTAAGTGTGGATTTTGAACAAGTTACCGACCAAAATGTAGATTTAAAACTTTATCGCATAGATGGTCAATTGATTGATTCTTATTCTGTTCCATTGAAAGACAACAAAATCACTTTGAATAACCTTGGAAAGTTGACACAAGGAATCTACTTTATTCAGTTTGGTTTGAGAACGGAAAGTTATAGTTTGAAGATTGTTAAGGATTAATTGTTTGGCCAAAATTCCAGTTAGCCATTCAAGTGGTATTAGAGGGAATCTACCTAACTGACAAGTTATCTTCCCGTTTCTTTCTCCTTTTGCAGTTCTTTCACCTCTTGTCTGAGTTCGTGAAGTTTGCTGTAAATGGCATTGCTCATCACATAGTTTTTCATGGGAAGGACGGGAGAGCCAGCATACATGCCCCGTTGGGTAATATCCTTGACCACCCCTGCTCGGTGCATCAGATAAGTGTCGTCACAGATATTTACGTGGTCTTTGATCATCGTCCCTCCACTTGCGACGACTCGGTTGCCCAATGTAGTAGAGCCTGCACATAGGAATCCAGACAGAATGATGCAATTTTCGCCCATCGTCACGTTGTGTGCAATGTGACACATATTGTCAATGATACAGCCTTTGCCAATGATGGTAGGGCCGTAAGTTCCTCGGTCGATAGTCGTATTCGCTCCAACAGTCACCTTCTCACCTATTTCAACATTACCCGTCTGGGGGATACGGTGATGGTTGAAATATTGGTCTTGAGAAAATCCAAATCCCTCTCCTCCAATCACTGCATTGGACAAAATATGACAATAACTACCAATCTCACATTCCCAGCCTATGATCGCCCCGGGGTGTATCTGTACATAATCACCGATGACAGCATCGTGTTCAATGACTACATTAGCCATTATCGAGCAGTGATTTCCTATTTTCGCTCCTTGTTCAATGACTATTCCTGGCCCTAAAGAGGTGTTTTCAGGAATGGTGACACTTTCGTGGACAATAGCAGAAGGATGAATCCTTCCCCAACCCGAACGACGGTAATCGTGGTCTCCGTATTTTTGTTTCAGCAAGGCGTGGGAAAGTCCAAGGTTGGCGCTAATAAAAAAAGTGGTCGTTTCAGCAGCTTTTTTGGCTTCGCCCCAAAGTTTTTTGGGGATAACAATAGCCGAAACCTCATTTTCAATAGCCTGGTGAAGGGCTTTGCTGTTGGGGACAAATACAAGATCGCCCTTTTTGCCTTTCTGATAGGCTGCAATAGCAGTTATTATTACTTCTTTATTTCCCTGGACTTCAAGCAGCGCACAGGTTTGGGCGCTTTCCTCAAATATTTGCTGAACTGTTTTCTTCATTGTCTGTCACCTATTCGATTTGAGAGTATGGGTAAATTACTGCGGATAAAAGTCCAAAAGTAGTGAAATATTTCTTAGACGGGCTTTTTTTAATTTTTCTATTCATAAAATATTTGGCAGCAAAAGCAGGTGTAGGTTTGCGTTTTGTCCGAGAAATGGAAAGAGGTAAAACTACTTTGCGTTTGGATAAGATAAATGTTGTCTTGGCTTTATTTGGGAAGGAAGTTGGAGTTGTTTCAAAGGGGGGGTTATTCAAAGGAGGTTTTAGTTGATGATTAATTTTGTCAAGCACCTCAAAATCTGTTCTTAAAAAGGGGATGTCAAGAGTTACTCGTTTGGCATTGAAGATAACGCTCAACAATAGTGGAGAAAAAATCCAATATTGTTGGGCGTTTTTTCGTTTGGAGCGATTTACCTTTTTCTTCTTTTCCGTTTAGTGAAGTGTGGGTGAACAGGAACTTGTAGATAAAAAAGAACTACACACAGTACAAGCAGTTCCTTTACATCTAACCGTTCTTGTTCAAAAACCACCATCAAACACTTCAAAACCAAAATACTATGCACAGAATACTACTTAGAACTAAAACACTTAGGTCACATAGACGGCTTCATAAACTGCCTTACGACTTCCATTGAAGATAAAAACGAAATCCTCTCCAGTTCCATCCTTCAATTGTACCCCAACCCAAATCAAGGACAATTCTCCCTCCAAATCCAAACACCCAAATCTTCCCTTCAATCCTTTCCAATTCAAGTTTACAACACCAAAGGTCAATTGATTTGGAAAGGAGCAATGCAGAACAACCGTTTGGAAATCTTGGACTTGGGGAATGTAGGAAGTGGATTGTATGTATTACAAGTCATTATGGAGGAGGAGGTTTTGGTGGAAAGATTTTGGGTGGAATAAGAATCAACCTAAGCCCCAATTCCCAAAAAATCTCTCCCTCTCTCCACCTCTCCGTTCAAAATTCCCCAAAACCAAAACCCTCCATTTCCAAAAAGTCTCTGTGCCCCTGTGCCTCCGTGTTCAACCCCCCACACCCCACAAGCAGTTCCTTTCCATCTATCAGTTCCTGTTCAAAAAAAATACTATGAACAATCGTTCATAAAAATATTTTAAAAAAACTTTTACCTTTGTTGTCACAAAACACAAAAAACGCTGTCAGTAATAATAGAAGGAGCAAACAAGTAAAAAGTGATTTTCATTTGAAAACAACAATAAAAATCACATTTCCAAAGACTTGCACTTCAAAAAGAAAACGTTTTCAACACAAAATATTTCATGTCAGATATAAACAACCAACTTCACAGAACCCCAGTTGCCATCGTCGGCTTGGCATCCACATTTGCACAATCGAGGAATTTAGAAGAATTTTGGAACAATATTATAAATAAAGAAAATTGCATAACTGATGTTCCCGAATCCCGTTGGCTCATCGACGACTACTACGATGCCGACCCCACCACACCCGACAAAACCTACTGCAAAGTCGGTGGATTTATGCCCGAAATAGACTTCAACCCCATCGAATTTGGACTCCCTCCAAACATCCTTGAAGTCACCGATGCCTCTCAGTTGGTGTCACTTATCATCGCAAGAGACGCACTCAAAGACGCAGGCTACGACAAAAAATCCCCCAAAATGACCCGTCAAGTCAAAGACCGAACAGGCGTAATTTTGGGCGTTGGAGGCGGACAAAAATTGATTATTCCCCTCACCGCAAGACTACAATATCCCATCTGGTCGAAAGTTCTCCAAAAAGCGGGAGTCTCAGAAGCGGAAACCGAAAAAATAATCGAAAAAATCAAAGCCGCCTATGTCGGTTGGAATGAAAATTCCTTCCCAGGGCTACTCGGCAATGTCATCGCAGGACGCATCACCAACCGCTTCGATTTGGGCGGAATCAACAGTGTAGTAGATGCCGCCTGTGCCGCTTCATTAAGTGCGATTAAGATGGCGGTCAGTGAGTTAATCGAAGGACGTTCCGACATGATGCTTACAGGAGGAGTCGACACCGACAACTCCATTTTT
Organism: Bacteroidia bacterium; assembly: GCA_030427245.1. Taxonomy (GTDB): domain Bacteria; phylum Bacteroidota; class Bacteroidia; order Chitinophagales; family UBA2359; genus JAUHXA01. The sequence continues at coordinate 9,225 of JAUHXA010000118.1, forward strand.
ATGTACATGTCCTTCTCCAAAACCCCCGCCTTCTCCAAAAACGGAGAAATTCGCCCTTTTGACGACAATGCAGACGGCATGTTGATTGGCGAAGGAATCGGAATGTTGGTTCTCAAACGCTTAGAAGATGCCGAGCGAGATGGCGACCGCATTTATGCCGTCATCAAAGGCATTGGAGGTTCGAGTGACGGACGCTTCAAAAGCGTCTATGCACCTCGCTCTTCAGGACAAGCCCTTGCCATGAAAAGGGCCTACGAAGAAGCAGGGTACAGCCCCGCAACTTTGGGCTTAGTCGAAGCACACGGCACAGGCACAGGCGCAGGTGACCCGACCGAATTCAACAGCATGAAAATGCTCTTCCCAAAAGGTACATTCAAAGACCAATATATCGGATTGGGCAGTGTCAAATCACAAGTTGGACACACCAAAGCGGCAGCAGGTGCGGCAGGTATGATTAAAGCAGCCCTCGCCCTTCACCACAAAATTTTGCCCGCCACAATAAACGTCACAAAACCCAATTCCAAATTTGGCATCGAAGAAACACCTATTTACATCAATACCGAAACACGACCTTGGATACGCCCCAACTATCCTCGCAGAGCAGGAGTCAGCGCATTCGGTTTTGGAGGAGTAAACGTGCATTTCGCATTGGAGGAATACCAAACCGAACACAATACACCCTACCGCTTGCACTCCAAGAATCAAGCAATCATTCTACACGCTGCAAACCCTTCCGCACTCTTGCAGAAATGCCAAGACGCACTACAAAAACTCACTGATGGGGAAATTCCCCCTTTGAAGGGGGCAAGGGGGATGTCACGCCAATATTCGAGTGATACCCTCAATTACTTCAATGAATTAGTACTTGCCTCCAAAACAAACATCCCTACAAATGCCCCTCGTTTGGGATTTGTCAGCACCTCCATTGAAGATGCAAGTCAATTGTTAGAAGTAGCCATTCAACAATTGCAGCAAAAAGCAGACGCAACGGATTGGAACCATCCCAAAGGCATTTTTTACCGAACGAATAGCATTGATACAAACACAAAAGTAGTTGCACTCTTTTCGGGACAAGGCTCACAATACGTAAACATGGGTATTGAAGCCGCCTGCAATTTCCCCGAAATTCGCCAAGCCTTTGCAGACATAGACCAACTATTTTTGAAAAACGGACAAGACCCCATTTCCAAGAAAGTCTATCCCATACCTGTTTTTGACGACGAAAAAACCAAAGAACAACAGCACCAATTGACCCTTACCGAAAACGTACAACCCGCTATCGGTACATTGAGCGTAGGCTTCTACAAATTGCTCCAAAACGCAGGCTTCAAAGCCGACATGACCGCAGGACACAGCTTTGGAGAATTAACCGCATTATGGGCAGGAGGCGTGTTATCTGATACAGATTATTTCGCATTAGCCAAAGCAAGAGGCGAAGCAATGGCAGCCCAAAATTCACAGCAAGATACAGGCACTATGTTAGCCGTCAAAGGTGATGTCGATGCAATCAGCCAAAGAGTCGAAAGCCTTCAAGGTGTGAATGTTGCAAACATCAACTCTACCAATCAAGTAGTTTTAGGCGGAGGTACAAACGACATCAAAAACGCCCAAACGATATTGAAGCAAGAAGGCTACCGAGTTGTTTTGTTACCCGTTTCGGCGGCATTCCACACCTCTTATGTAGGTCACGCCCAACAGCCATTTGCAAAAGCAATTGACGGAGTAAACTTCCAAAATGCACAAGTTCCCGTTTACTCCAATACAACTGCAAATACTTACCCCTCCAATAGCAACATTGCAAAAAACATTCTGCAACAACACATCCTCAAACCTGTCAATTTCAAGCAGCAAATTGAGAATATGCACGCAGCAGGTGGACGCATTTTTGTAGAATTTGGACCAAAAGGAGTATTGACCAATTTGGTCAAAAACATATTGAGAGGCAAAGAACACCATGCCATTTCCCTCAATCCAAGCGACCGAAAAGACAGCGACCTTCAATTGCGTCAAGCCATTGTCGAACTCACCGTTCTCGGCTTAGACCTCCAAAACTTTGACCACTACCAACTTCCAAAAGAAAAACAAGTTGCACCTCACAAATTTGGTGTAAAATTGAGTGGCTGCAATTACATCAGCCCAACGACTCAAAAAGCACAAATCAAATTGCAGAACGATGGTTTCCAACTGCAAAATGGCGATGTACGAGAAGTTGAAGTCGTGAAAGAGGTTATCGTTGAAAAAGAAGTAATCAAGCAAGTACCTGTTGAGGTAATTGTCGAAAAAGAAATCATCAAAGAGGTTTCCGTTCCCATGCACTTCAATGGCAACGGAAACGGCAATGGACATTATCCCAATACCAACCAAACACATCAATCAGCAACAGAAGATATGACATCATTTCAAAAGGAGATGCTCGAAAATCTCCAAAAGGCAATGACGCAGTTCCAAACGCAACAAAGCCAAAA